>NZ_JBDGJU010000050.1:0-19461 GCF_057656735.1 Microbacterium sp. Soil_C_42 | reverse complement strand
CGACGTCGACCCCTACGTCGCCGGCGCCGGTCCCCGCACCGCCGCCGCACCGCCGGTCGCCGCGCACACGGGCGACGCCGCCGGCGACCGGGACGCGGTGCTCGAGGGCACCGAGCGCGACCGCCGCGCGACCACGGACGAGCGGCCGCCGACTCCGCCCGAACGGCGCGAGCACACCGAGCGCACCTGACCGGGAGACGGATGCTGCGACCCCGCCACGGCGCCGCCCTCGGGCCCCGCTAGGAGCCCGGGGGCGCAGCATCCGTCCGCCGCAGCGGAAACGCGTCGTGCAGGGCGCGCCGAACCTCCAGGATGCCCGCGCGTGCCCGCGACGCGCTGCGCTGCGCGGTGAAGATCTCGCGCGCGGGGCGACCGGGAAGATCGCGCAGCGACACCGGGACCACGGACCCGTCCCACAGCAGATCGGGCAGCACGGCGACCGCTCGCCCCGCCGCGACCAGACGCGCGTGGGCCGACAGATCGGCCAGCTCGTACCGCACGTCCGGTTCGAAGCCCGCGGCGCGGCACTGCTGCACCGCCCACAGGCGGGCGGCGGTGCCGGCGGGCTCCATCACCCACGGGCGATCGCGGAGGTCGTCGATCGAGCGAGCGGGATCAGCGGATGGCACGGCCAGATGGATCGGGTCGGTGCCGAGCGGGTCGCGCTCGAGACCTGGTGCGTGGGCACGCGTGTGCCCGGGGTACTGCTCGGCGATCACGAGGTCGACGCCCCGCGCCGTGAGCTCGAACAGCCCGAGCTCGGGAGGCATCTCGACGAGCTCGACGCGAAGATCGGGTGCGCGTTCGGACAGCAGTCCGAGCGCGGCGGGCACGATGGCGAGCGCGGCGGTCTGCATGACCGCGACGCGCACCGGCGCGAGCCCCGGGTGCAGGGACTCGAGCTCGCCGCGCGCCTGCTCGTCGAGATCGAGTGCCCGCGCGGCGTGGGCCGCCAGGACGCGTCCGTGCTCCGTGAGCCGCACCCGCCGCCCTTCCGGCGCCAGGAGCGCGACGCCGGCCTCCTTCTCGAGCTGCGCGAGCTGCTGGGAGATCGTGGACGGACTGTACGAGAGCGCCTCGGCGACGGCGGCGAGCGTGCCGCGCAGCGCGAGCTCGTGGAGCAGCCTGAGACGACGCAGCTCGAACATCAGCATCCCATCGAGAAATCCGAACGATATCGATCGTAGATGATCGCTTTTCACGAATGAATGGATGCCTCACCCTTGACCTCATGCAGCAGGTGAACCCGATCGCGCACATTGAGGTGCAGGCTGGAAGCACGGAGTCCGACGACGTGGCAACGGGAGTGCGAATGCAAGTACGACGCGACGAGCACGTGGCCGGTGAGGCGGTCGCCCTCGCGCAGCGGTGGATCGCCGAGAGCGCCGAGGTCGAGGTCGACCCGGCGGCGCAGCGACTGGCGGGCGTGCTCAAGGACCCGAACGGCCTGCCGTTCACCATCGGGTTCGTCGACGGCGTGATGCGTCCCGAGAGCCTGTCCGCCGCGGCATCGCATCTGCATCGCGTCGCGCCCCTCGTGCCCGGGTTCCTGCCCTGGTACCTGCGCGGCGCCGTCCGTGTGGGCGGCGCGGTCGCGCCGGTGCTGCCGTCGCCGGTGGTGCCGATCGCGCGGCGCGTCCTGCGCGAGATGGTCGGGCACCTCGTCGTCGACGCCCGTCCTGACAAGCTCGGTCCCGCGATCGCCGCGCTTCGTGAGAGCGGCGCCCGGCTCAACCTCAACCTCCTCGGCGAGGCGGTGCTCGGCGAGCAGGAGGCGCGGCGTCGGCTCGAGGGCATCCACGAGCTCATCCGCCGCCCCGACGTCGACTATGTCTCGGTCAAGGTGTCGGCGATCGCCAGCCACATCTCGATGTGGGCGTTCGACGAGGTCGTCGACAAGGTCGTCGCTCGGCTGCGGCCGCTGTACCTCACGGCCGCTTCGCCCACGAGCTCGGTGAACGGGCCGACGTTCATCAACCTCGACATGGAGGAGTACCGCGATCTCGATCTCACGATCGCGGTGTTCACGCGCCTCCTCGAGGACCCGCGCCTGCGGCAGCTCGAAGCCGGCATCGTGCTCCAGGCGTACCTTCCCGACGCCCTGCCCGCGCTCGAGCGGCTCACCGCGTGGGCACAGGAGCGCGTCGCGAACGGCGGCGCGCGCATAAAGGTGCGGCTCGTGAAGGGTGCGAACCTCGCGATGGAGCGCGTCGACGCGGTCATGCACGACTGGAGCCTCGCCACGTACGGCGAGAAGGTCGACTCCGACGCGAACTACGTGCGCTGCCTCCGCTTCGCACTCGAGAAGGAGCGCACCCGCGCGGTGCGGATCGGCGTCGCGGGCCACAACCTCTTCGACATCGCCTACGCGTGGCTGCTGGCCGGCGAGGCCGGTGTGCGCGACCATGTCGAGTTCGAGATGCTGCTCGGCATGGCGCAGGGCCAGGTCGAGGCGGTCACGCGCGAGGTCGGCCATGTGCTGCTGTACGTGCCGGTCGTGCGTCCCGACGAGTTCGACGTCGCGATCAGCTACCTGGTGCGACGCCTCGAGGAGAACGCCTCGAGCGACAACTTCCTGTCGGCCGCCTTCGACCTCGCCGACGACCCGGCCATGTTCGACCGTGAGCGCGACCGGTTCCTCGCCTCCCTCGCCCGCGCCGACGATCCGGCGCTCGCGACCGGCGCGAACCGTGTGCAGGACCGCGCCGCCGAGGCGATCGCGACCACCGACCCCGAAGCGGCCCGAGCCGACTCCCCCCGCGCGCAGGCGCGCCTGCGCCGCGTCGCCGGGGCGCCCGATGAGGCCAGTCCGACCCAGGCCGTGATCGGCATCGCGCGCTCGGCGGTGCCGGGCGACACCGCCCCGGTCGAGCGGTCCGTCCCCGAGCAGGTGTTCGGCGCCGAGGCGTTCGTCGAGACCGCGGTGTTCGCTCCGCGCGAGTCCGCGGCCCGCGTCGCGGGCGCACCGGGCTTCCGCAACACCGCTGACACCGACCCGGCCCTCCCGGCGAACCGGGCCTGGGCGCGCAGCATCCTGTCCCGCATCGAGACCTCGAGCGCGGGCGACGCCACGGTCGAGGCCGCCCGTGTCGCCGACGAGCGTGCGCTGCTGGGCATCGTGACGCGCGTGCGCGACGCCGCGCCGGCGTGGGGCGCTCTCCCGGCCGCCGAGCGCAGCCTGGTGCTGGCCGCCGCCGCACGCGCCCTCGAGGCCCGTCGCGGCGAGCTCATCGAGGTCGCCGCCTCCGAGACCGGCAAGGTCTTCGCCGAGGCCGATGTCGAGGTGAGCGAGGCCGTCGACTTCGCGAACTACTACGCCGCCACCGCGCGCGAACTCGACCGCGTGAGCGGCGCCGTCTTCGAGCCGGCCCGGCTCACCGTCGTCACGCCGCCGTGGAACTTCCCGATCGCGATCCCCGCCGGTGGCGTGCTGGCGGCGCTCGCCGCGGGATCCGGCGTGGTCTTCAAGCCCGCACCTCAGGCGCGGCGCTGCGCGGCGGTCGTCGCCGAAGCGCTGTGGGATGCGGGCGTGCCGCGCGACGTGCTCGTCCTCGTCGACATCGACGAGGGCGGTCTCGGGCAGACGCTGCTGTCGCACCCCGATGTCGACCGCGTGATCCTCACCGGCGCGTGGGAGACGGCGGCCCTGTTCCGCTCGTGGCGCCCCGACCTGCCGCTGCTCGCCGAGACCAGCGGCAAGAACGCGATGATCGTCATGCCGACGGCGGACCTCGATCTCGCGGCATCCGATCTCATCAAGAGCGCGTTCGGCCACGCCGGCCAGAAGTGCTCCGCCGCGTCGCTCGCGATCCTCGTGGGTCCGGTCGGGCACTCGCAGCGCTTCGCGCGTCAGCTGGTGGATGCTGCGACCTCCCTGCGCGTCGGAGTGCCGTCCGACCCGCTCAGCGAGGTCGGCCCGGTCGTCGAGGTGCCGCGCGGCAAGCTGCAGTGGGCGCTGACCACCCTCGACGAGGGGGAGAAGTGGCTCGTCGAGCCGACGCGCGTGGACGCCGCTCCCGAGTACGAGGGGCGGCTCTGGACCCCCGGCATCCGCACCGGCGTGCAGCCGGGCTCGCGCTTCCACCGCGAGGAGTTCTTCGGTCCCGTCCTCGGCATCATGCACGCGTCGTCGCTCGCGCACGCGATCGAGCTGCAGAACGCCGTGGCCTACGGCCTCACCGCCGGGCTCTACACGCAGGATCCCGACGACCTCGCGCTGTGGCTCGATCGCGTCGAGGCCGGAAACCTCTACGTCAACCGCGGCATCACCGGCGCGATCGTGCAGCGCCAGCCGTTCGGCGGCTGGAAGCGCTCGTCGGTCGGCGCCGGCGCCAAGGCGGGCGGGCCCAACTACCTCGTCGGCCTCGGCCGGTGGCGCGCCACCTCCGGCGCCCCGTCGTCGGCGACGCTGCACCTGCGTGGCCTGGACACCCGCATCGTCGCCCTCATCGAGGCGGCGCAGCCGTCGCTGGACTACGAGGCGTTCGAGTGGCTCCGTCGCGGCGCCCTGTCGGACGCCATCGCGTGGGACCGCGAGTACGGCCAGGTCAAGGACGTGTCGGGCCTCGGCGTCGAGCGCAACCTCTTCCGCTACCGCCCGATCCCGGCCGTCGCGCTGCGTGCCACGGCCGACGCCTCGTGGCAGGCGGTGCTGCGCGTCGTGATCGCGGGACTCCGGGCGGGCTCGCGGCTGACTCTGTCGGCGCCGGTCGGCCTTCCTGCCGCGGTGCGCCGGGTTCTGGCCGAAGAGGACGTCGCCGTCTTCGTCGAGACCGACGAGCAGTGGCTCGGCCGTCTCAGCGCCGTCGACATCGTCGCCGCTGCCGTTGATGCCGACCCCGAGCCGCGGCCCGCGCGCGTGCGACTGATCGGCCGGCGCGAGTCTGTCCAGGCTCTGCACACCCTCATGGCGGAGGCGGTCGCCGGCGACCCCGACCTCGCGGTCTACGACAACGAGGTGACCACCGCCGGCCGGCTCGAGCTGCTGCCGTTCCTCCATGAGCAGTCCGTGACGATCACCGCGCACCGCTTCGGCAACCCTGACCCCTGGAGCGAGTCCGTCATCTGACGCGTGGATTCCGGATGCTGCGACCCGCGGCATCCGGAATCCTCTCGTCGCGCTTCTACAACGTTAGAACTTTCTGGGCGCTTCGGCTTGACATCGCCGCGGCGCGCGTCGCACACTGTTTTCCACCGAACAATTCCAACGTTGTAAATCAACGAAGGCACACCCACGGTCAGCGACGATCGATCTCCTGATCCGAGCGCTGACCACCACAGCACTACGAGAGGAAACGTGATGACGAAGTCACGGAAGTCGGTCGTCGCCGCAGCGGCGATGCTCGCCGCCGGCGGCCTGATCCTGTCCGGCTGCGCCGGCGGCTCGGGCGACGGCGGCAGCGAGCAGCTGACCTTCATGTTCCGCGGCAGCGACGCCGAGAAGGCGGCTTACACCGCGGCCATCGAGCAGTTCGAGAAGGACAACGACGTCGACGTCAAGATCATCATGACGACGGCCGACGAGTACAGCACCAAGCTCAAGGCGGCGATCACGGGCAAGCAGGTGCCCGACGTCTTCTACGTCGACCCGGGAAGCGTGCAGGCCTACGTCAAGACCGGCATCATCAGGGACATCACCGAGGACGTCGAGAGCGACGAAGACCTCGACCTCGACAATGTCTGGCAGTACGGCGTCGACAGCTACCGCTTCGACGGCAAGCTGATGGGCCAGGGTGCGATCTACGCGATGCCCAAGGACGTCGGCCCGTTCTCGTTCGGCTACAACCGCACGATGTTCGAGAAGGCCGGCATCCCGCTCCCCGACAAGGACACCCCCTACACGTGGGACCAGTTCGTCGACGTGGCCAAGCAGCTCACGCAGGACACCAACGGCGACGGCACGCTCGACCAGTGGGGCACCGGACTCAACGTGCAGTGGAACCTGCAGCCGTTCGTGTGGTCGAACGGCGGCGACTGGCTGAACGAGGACCGGACCGAGGTCACCGTCGACAGCCCCGAGTTCGCCGAGGCGCTGCAGTGGTTCGCGGACCTGTCCAACGTCGAGGGCGTCACGCCGTCCACCGCCGACGCGCAGACGCTCGACACGTACCAGCGCTGGATGCAGGGCCAGATCGGCTTCTTCCCGGTGGGCCCGTGGGACGTGCCGGTCTACGAGAAGCTCGACTTCGACTGGGATCTCATCCCCTACCCTGTCGGCGCCACCGGTGAGACCGCGACCTGGACCGGCACCCTCGGCATCGCCGTGAGCGAGAGCACCAAGGACCCCGAGACGGCCGCGAAGCTCGCCATCTACCTGTCGACCGACCGCACCGCGCAGCAGTCGCTCGTCGACGCCGGCGTGCAGATCCCCAACCTGATCGACATGGCCAACGAGTGGGTCACCGCGTCGACGCTCCCGCCCGAGAACAAGCAGGAGTTCCTCGACATCGTCCAGGACTACGGCCGCGCGCTGCCCGCGAACACCACCTACAGCGCCGAGTGGTACGACGAGCTGTTCAAGAACATCCAGCCCGTGCTCGACGGTGAGCAGACCGCCGCGGACTACCTGGAGGAAGTCCAGCCGCGCATGCAGGAGATGCTCGACAAGGCCAACGCCGACGCCGGCATCGGCTGATCCCGGAACGGATGCCGCGGCCCGCGCCGCGCCGCGATCTCCGGCCGCGCCGGGGCGCGGCATCCGTCCCCTCCTCCTGCTTCTGAAGAAACGAGGTTCCCCATGTCGACGACGACACCCGTCCGCCGCTCGCGGCTGCACCGCCGCGAGCACCGCGCGGCCCTCGCGTTCGTCGCGATCCCGGTCGTCGGGTTCCTGGCCTTCACCGGCTACCCGCTGGTGTTCTCGGTGTACGCGTCGTTCACCAAGTGGAACGGCCTGAGCGAGCCGGTGTTCAACGGGCTCGACAACTTCGCCGAGATGGCCGCCGACCCGTACTTCTGGCAGGCCATGGGCAACACGATCTTCTACATGATCGGCATCCCGATCGGCCTGATCCTGTCGCTGATGCTCGCGCTCGCGCTCAACCGCAAGATGCGCGGCACCACCTTCTTCCGCACGGTCTACTACGTGCCGGTGATCTCATCGCTGGCAGCCGTGGCGATCCTCTGGCAGTGGGCCTACAACGGCGATTTCGGCCTGGTGAACCAGGTGCTCGCGCTGTTCGGCATCGAAGGCCCGAACTGGCTGCAGAACGCGGCGACCGTGAAGCCGGCGATCATCATCATGGCCGTCTGGAAGGGCCTGGGCTACTCGATGCTGCTGTACCTCGCGGCGCTGCAGTCGGTGCCCCGGCACCTGTACGAGGCCGCCGCGCTGGACGGCGCCGGCGCGTGGGGCCAGTTCCGCCACATCACGGTGCCCCTGCTCAGCCCGGTCACGTTCTTCCTCGTCGTCACGAGCATCATCGGCGGCGCGCAGATCTTCATCGAGATCAACATCATGACCCCCACCGGCGGCCCGGAGTTCAGCTCCGCCTCGATCGTCTGGTACATCTGGCAGAAGGCGTTCAACTACCTGCAGATGGGCTACGCGACGGCGATGTCGGTGGTCCTCGGCCTGCTCGTCTTCGTCGTGACCGCGATCCAGTTCCGGCTCAACCGCCGCTTCCAGTTCTCGATCGACTGAGGCCATCATGACGCTCACCACTCCCGACACCCTGTCCGCGCTCGACGCGGAGGTCACCGGCAAGACCCGACGTCTGCCGAAGCGCCGTCTCGGCCGTGCCACCGGCAACACCGCCGGCGTGCCCCGCCGTGCGTCCGCATCGCGCCGCCTCGTGAACGTCGTGCTCATCGCGCTGCTGTCGATCGGCGGCATCGTGATGATCGCCCCGCTGCTGTGGACGTTCAGCACCTCGCTCAAGACCCGCGAAGCCGTCTTCGCCCTGCCGCCGCAGTGGATCCCCGATCCCGTGATGTGGGAGAACTACGTGCGGGTCTGGTCGGCCGGGCCGCTCCTCTCGGGCATCGTGAACTCGATCATCGTGTCGGCGACGGTGACGATCATCGGCACGGTCACCTCGATGCTCGCGGCCTTCGCGTTCGCGAAGCTGCGCCTGCCCGCCAAGAACCTGCTGTTCCTGATGCTGCTGTCGGCGATCATGATCCCGTTCCCGACGATCATGATCCCGCAGTTCAAGGTGTTCGCCGACCTCGGCATGGTCGACACCCTGTGGCCGCTGATCCTCCCGGGCGTCTTCGGCAACATCGTGATGATCTTCTTCATCCGCCAGTACCTCGACTCGGTTCCGGACTCGATCATCGAGGCGGCCAAGATCGACGGCGCCGGCTACCTGCGCATCTTCTTCACGCTGATCTTCCCCGCGATCCGGCCGGCGATCGCCGCGCAGTTCATCCTGTGGTTCATGGCGGTCTGGAACGACTACCTCGCGCCGATCATCTACCTGAACTCGCCCGAGAAGCAGACGCTGCAGCTCGTCATCGCGAGCTTCAACGCGACCTACGCCAGCCAGACGGACTACCCGCTGATCATGGCGGCGTCGTTCATCGCGCTGATCCCGGTGCTCGCCGTGTTCGTCATCTTCCAGCGGCAGATCATCGAGTCGGTCGCGCTGACCGGGGCGAAGGGCTGATCATGTCGCTCCCGATCGCAGACCCGGCCTCCGACCCGACGACCTGGGGTGCGCGCAACGCGCACGATCCCACCGTGGTGCGCGGCGACGACGGCCAGTGGTACATGTTCTCGACGGATGCCGCCGCCGGCGTCGACGCCATCCCCGCGGGCGTCCACGTGCGCACGTCGCCCGACCTGGTCCACTGGACGTTCGTCGGCACCGCCCTCGACGGCGTCCCCGCTCGGGCCCTCGCGCACACCGGCGCCGCAGGACTCTGGGCGCCCGAGGTCGTGCGCTGGCCGACCGCCGACGGTTCGCCGCGCTGGCACATGTACTACTCGGCCTCCACGTTCGGGTCGCGGACGTCCGTCATCGGACTCGCGACGGCCGCGTCCCCGGCTGGGCCCTGGACGGATGCCGGACCCGTCGTCTCGACCACGCACGACGTCGACGGGCACAACGCCATCGACGCCGCCGTCGTCTTCGACCGAGCGGGGCGCCCGTGGTTCACGTACGGCTCGTTCTTCGGCGGCATCCACATCCTGCCGCTCGATCCCGCGACGGGCTTCGCGCAGCGCCCCGGCGAGACCGGCACGCTCATCGCCCGCCGCCCGGCGAGCGTCGACGGCGCCGTCGAGGGCGCGTACATCGTGTACCGCCCCGAAGAGGACCGGTACGTGCTGTTCGTGTCGTACGACTCGCTGTTCGACAGCTACAGCGTGCGCGTCGCGGTGGCCGACGAGGTCACCGGCCCCTACGTCGACGTGAACGGCCGGTCACTCACCGACACTGCGGGCGATGCACCGGATGCCGTGGGCACCAAGATCCTCGGCGGCCACGTGTTCCCCGGCGGCACGGCCTGGATCGCACCCGGTCACAACTCGGTGTTCCGCGACGGCGATCGGCTCTTCGTCGTCCATCACGTGCGCCGGGCCGACGACCCCACGCGGCACGAGGCGCAGATCCGCCGCGTGCACGTCACGGCCACGGGCTGGCCGCTGGTGTCGCCGCACCCGTTCGCCGGGTACGAGGCTGAGCGCCTGCCGCAGGCGGAGGGCGTCGACGGCGACTGGAACGTGGTGCGGCTGGATCCGGCGCGGCGCGGGGTGGAGGCATCCGTCCCCCTGCGCGTGATCGCCGCCGCCCAGACCGACGGCGACGCCATGACGACTCCGCTCATCGTGCAGGCGGAAGGCGGAGACATCGTGCTCGACGCGGTCGTGTTCGGTGCGTGGGACCCGGTGGCCGAGCGCGCCGTGCTCGCATTCGCCGGGCTCGACGCCGAAGGCGTCGTGTGGACCGGGTCGAAGGCGGTGACGCCATGATCACCGAATACGGCTGGGCCGGTCGTGTGATGGCGTGGCTGCGGATCGTCGCGGGCCTCATCGTCGTGAACCTGCTCTTCCTCGCCGGAACCGTCGTGGGTCTCGTCGTGCTCGGCGTCGCGCCGGCCGCGCTCGCCGCGACGGCCTGCCTCACCCGCATGCGCGACGGCGACGCAGAGGCCGGGCTCGTGCGCGAGTTCGCCGCCGTCTACCGCGCGCAGTTCTGGCGCGCGAACCTGATCGGCCTGCCGTTCGGGGTCGTCGCGGTGCTGCTCGCCGCCGACACCGCGGTGCTCCCGGCGCTCGACGGCGTCGCGGCCGCGGCGCTCGCCGGGTTCACCTGGATCGTGGGCGCCGTCGCCGTGCTCGCGTTCGCCTGCGCGCTGACCGTGGCCGTCCGCTACGACGAGACCGCCGGCGCGGTGCTCCGCTACGCCGCGGTGCTGCCGTTCACGTCGCCCGTCATGAGCCTCGTCATGCTCGTGAGCCTGGCATCCGGCGCGGTCGCGCTGGCACTTCTGCCGGTGCTCGTCCCGCTGGTCGGACCCGCCGTGCTCCTCTTCGTCGCGGGGTGGTTCGTCGACCACCGCCTCGCCGCGCTCGACCCCGACCACCCCCGCGCCGGCGACCGCCGGCGTGATCCCGCACCTTCGGCAGGGGCATCCGCCATCCCCTGATCACCCGCGGGAACACCCCTCGCTTGCGGCGCACCCGTGCCGGAACGTCCCTGCCGCGCTGCCCGCAGCCGGCCCGTCCTTGGAGAACAGAACGTGACCATCACGACCACCACGACAGCCACGACCGCCACGGCCCGCGTCTCGGTCGACCGCGAGGCCGTCGTCGCACCGATCGACCGCCGCATCTTCGGCTCGTTCGTCGAGCACCTCGGCCGCTGCGTGTACGACGGCATCTACGAGCCCGGCCACCCGACGGCGAACGAGGACGGCTTCCGGCTCGACGTCGTCGACCTCGTGCGCGAGCTCGGCTCGACCACCATCCGCTACCCCGGCGGCAACTTCGTGTCGGGCTTCCGCTGGGAGGACAGCGTCGGACCGCGCGACCGGCGCCCCGTGCGCCGAGACCTCGCCTGGCACTCGCTCGAGACCAATCAGGTCGGCGTCGACGAGTTCTCGCGCTGGCTCAAGCTCACCGGCTCCGAGCTGATGATGGCGGTCAACCTCGGCACGCGCGGCATCGAGGCGGCCCTCGACCTGCTCGAGTACTGCAACCACCCGTCGGGCACGACCCTCAGCGACCAGCGCATCGCGAACGGCTCGGTGGAGCCGCACGGGATCCGCATGTGGTGCCTCGGCAACGAGATGGACGGCCCCTGGCAGACGGGCTACATGACCGCCGACGACTACGGCAAGCTCGCCGCGCGCACCGCCCAGGCGATGAAGGCCGCCGACCGTGACCTCGAGCTCGTCGTGTGCGGCTCGTCGGGCTCGGCCATGCCGACGTTCGGCGACTGGGAGCGCACGGTGCTCGAGCACGCCTACGACCACGTCGACTTCATCTCCTGCCACGCGTACTACCAGGAGCGCGGCGGCGACCTCGCGTCGTACCTCGCGTCGTCGCTCGACATGCAGTACTTCATCGAGACGGTCGTCTCGACCGCCGACCACGTCGGCAACAAGCTGAAGTCTTCGAAGAAGATCAAGCTCTCGTTCGACGAGTGGAACATCTGGTACCTGGACGAGCACCGCGAGTCCGACGAGGTGAACGCCGAGTGGCGTTACGCGCCGCGCCAGCTCGAGGACGTCTACTCGGTGGCCGACGCCGTCGTGCTCGGCAACCTGATGATCACGCTGCTGAAGAACCACGACCGGGTCGCCTCCGCCTCGCTCGCACAGCTGGTCAACGTCATCGCGCCGATCATGACCGAGCCCGGCGGGGCGGCGTGGCGCCAGACGACGTTCTTCCCGTTCTCGGTGACGTCGCGCCTCGCGCGCGGCGAGGTGCTGAAGCCCCGCATCGACGCCGGCACCTACGAGACGTCCGTGTACGGCGATGCGCCGCTCGTCGACTCGGTGGTCACGTTCGACGCCAGCGCCGCGGCGGTGTTCCTCGTCAACCGCAGCCAGACCGAGGCCATCGAGGTCACCGTCGACGTGTCCGAGCTGGGGGTCGCCGCGGTGGCCGAGGCGCTCACGCTGTGGGACGACGACGTGTACGCCAAGAACACGCTCGCCGACCAGGAGCGTGTCGGGCTCAAGACCCTCGACGGCGTCGTCCTCGAGGACGGCACCCTCACCGTCACCCTGCCGCCGGTGTCGTGGTCGGCGATCGCCCTCGCATGACCCGTGCGGGCCGGCGGGCGGCGGCCGCAGCAACCATCCTCGCGATCCTCGCGCTCGCGACCGGATGCGCGGCCGCGCCCGCCGTGCCCGCCCCCACGGGCGACACCTTCGTGCACGATCCCGCGTTGGTGGTGGGGGAGGAGGGCGAGGCGTCGTTCTTGTACTCGACCGGCGACGGGCGGATCGGCGACGGCAACATCCAGATCCGGCGGTCGCCCGACGGCGTGGACTGGGAGGACGCCGGCACGGTGTGGGACGAGAAGCCCGCGTGGCTCGTCGAGGCGGTCCCCGGTGTCGACAACCTGTGGGCCCCCGAGCTCTACGAGCACGACGGCACGTGGTACCTGTACTACTCGGCGTCGACGTTCGGCAAGAACACGTCGCTGATCGCGCTCGCCACGAACACGACGCTCGACCCCGAGGATCCCGGTTACGAGTGGGTGGACCGTGGCGTCGTGATCGAGTCGGCGGGCACCGACTTCAACGCGATCGACCCCGGCATCGTCGAGGACGAGGACGGCCAGCCCTGGATGGCGTTCGGCTCGTTCTGGAGCGGCATCCGCATGGTGCCGCTCGAGTGGCCGAGCGGGCTGCGCGCCGATGAGTCCGAACCGCTCCTCATCGCCGACCGGCAGCTGCCGCCCAACGCCATCGAGGCGCCGTACATCCTCCCTCACGAGGGCTTCTACTACCTGTTCGTCTCGAAGGACTTCTGCTGCAAGGGCGTCGACAGCACGTACTCGATCGCCGTCGGCCGCTCCGCGTCCGTGACCGGGCCGTACGTCGACGCCGACGGCGTCCCGCTCCTCGAGGACGGCGGCACCCCGGTGCTCGTCTCCGACGGCACCCGCGTGGGGCCGGGCGGCCAGTCGGTCTCGGCCGGGCTCCTCGCCTTCCATCTCTACGACGCCGACCTCGACGGCCAGTTCCGACTCGGCGTGCTGCCGCTCGAGTGGCGGGACGGCTGGCCGACCGCGGAGTGGCCGGCGCAGGACTGAGCGGACTCCGCGCGACGTTCCCGGTTCAGCGGGGGACGGCGGGCGCGGACTCGCGCTGCACGATCTCGAAGTCGGCGAGGAGCAGCCGCGGGGGGACGTCGAGACCGCCCATGCGCTCGATGAGCGTCGAGACGGCCGTGCGAGCGATCCAGTCGCTGCCGGGATCGACGGTCGTGAGCGAGGGGATCGAGTACTGCGCCTCGTCGATGTCGTCGAAGCCGAGCACGGCGACGTCGTCGGGCACGCGCAGGCCCGCCTCCTGCAGGGCGCGCATCGCGCCGAAGGCGAGCGTGTCGTTGAGGGCGAACACGGCGTCGAAGGGCACGTCGCGCTGGATGATCTCGCGCATGGAGCGTGCGCCGTTGGCGCGGTGCCACTCGATCGACGGACCGATCAGCCGCCCGTCGAACGGGATGCCGCGTGCCTCGAGCGCCTCGCGGTATCCCTGCAGGCGCAGCGCGGCCGAGCCGATGAGCTCTCCTTCGTGGGCGCCGACGATCGCGATACGGCGGCGACCGGAGTCGATGAGGTACTCGGTCGCCGCGCGGGCCGCCTCGACGTTGCGCATCGTGAGGTGGTCGGTCGGGCCGTCGAAGATCCGCTCGCCCAGCAGCACGAGCGGGTAGTCGACGTCGAGGTGCGCGACGTCGGCCTGGCTCATCTCGAGCGGACTGAAGATGAGCCCGTCGCTCATCTTGCGCCGGGGGCTGGTCAGCAGGTCGAGCTCGCGCTGGCGGCCGCCGCTGCCGGTCTGCTCGATCGTGACGACGAGACCGGATGCCTCAGCTGCGGCGATCACGGCGGCGGCGAGCTCTGCGAAGTAGGCGAGCGCGAGGTCGGGAACCGCGAGCGCGATCGAGCCGGTGCGGCCCGATCGGAGGCTGCGCGCGGTGAGGTTGGGCGTGTAGTCCAGCTCCGCGATGGCGGCCTCGACCCGCTCCTTCGTGGTGGGGCGGATGTGCGGGTAGTCGTTGATGACGTTCGACACCGTCTTGATCGACACGCCGGCGAGACGGGCGACGTCGTGCAGTGTGGCGGCCATCGTCACATCCCCCCTCGTCGAGCGATCTCGACCTGATCAGAGCCTACAACGTTGTAGGAGCTCCACCGCGTTGCGCCCTCATTGTGGCCGAGGCGAGGCATCCGTATCAATCGATCGGATCGTCCGCGATCGGATGTAAAGAATTCTTGACAGTCAGCGATGGCGGGCTTATCGTCGATGTAAAGAATCCTTTACATCACCGGGAGGGGTCGTGGTCTACGAAGAGCGCAACATCTGGGCGAGCCTCATCGTCAGCGCGATCGGCATGGTCGTCTACGTCGTGATCGTGCTGCAGCAGGCCGACGGAGGGCCGCTGACCGACGTCGACTGGGTGCCGATCATGCTGTGGATCATCGGCGCCAGCATCGTCGGAGCGATCGTGGTGAGCATCGTGTGGGGGATGCTCGCCGGCATGCGCGACCCCGACGGCGTGGGCAAGTCCGACCAGCGCGATCGTGACATCGCGCACATGTCGACGCGCGTCGGCCAGGCCTTCCTCGTGATCGCGGGACTCGGCGTCATCATCCTGTGCGCGTTCGAGGCCGACTGGTTCTGGATCGCCAACGCCATGTTCTTCGGGTTCGCGCTGTCCTCGATCGTCGGCGGCATCGCGAGCGTCATCGCCTACCGCCGCGGGCTCGTCTGATGGTCAAGCCCACCAAGGTCACCAACACCATCCGCGCCGTGCGCGAGGCGGCGGGGATCACCCAGGCAGAGCTCGCGCGCCGGGTCGGTGTCACCCGGCAGACCCTCATCGCCATCGAGCAGGGCCGGTACTCGCCGACCCTCGAACTCGCCTTCCAGCTCGCCCGCGCCTTCGGCGTCGGACTCGACGACCTCTTCGACTACCCGGAGGAATGACATGCCGAAGACGCTCCACGGGCCTGCGGCCCGGCGCACCGACTCCATGCCCGCGTGGACGCAGCATCGCTACGGCGAGTCCGACGTGGTCGCACTCGAGAACATCGACGTGCCGGCGCCGGGCCGCGGCCAGGTGCTGCTGCGCCTGCGCGCGACCGCTCTCAACAACGGCGACGTCCGCATCATGCGCGGCGAACCCCTCCTCGTGCGACTCGCGTTCGGGCTGCGCCGTCCGCGCCAGTCGGTGCGGGGGATGGATGCCGCCGCCACCGTCGTCGGCATCGGCGCCGGCGTGACCGCGTTCGCCATCGGCGACGAGGTCGTCTGCGAGCTGCCGGCCGGGGGCGGGCTCGCCCGCTACGCCGTCTCGCCGGTCGGCCGTCTCGTGCGCCGCCCGCCCGAGCTCGATCCGGCCGTCGCCGCGACCCTGCCGATCGCCGCCGGAACGGCGTGGCAGGCGCTCGAGCTCGCGGGAGTGGGGGATGGCGCCGCCGCGGGTGCATCGCCGAGACGGGTGCTCGTGATCGGGGCGTCCGGCGGGGTGGGCACGTTCGCGGTGCAGCTTGCGGCAGGCCGGGGCGCCGAGGTGTGGGCACTGTGCGGCGAGCGCAACCGAGAGCTCGTGGAGAGTCTCGGTGCGGCGCGCGCGTTCGACTATCACGCGGTGCAGCCGGGGTCGCCCGAACTGGGGGATGGCCGGTTCGACGCCGTGCTCGACATCGCCGGCACCGCACCGCTGCGGGTGCTGCGGCGGCTGGTGCGGGACGGTGGACGCGTGGTTCTGGTGTCGGGCGAGGGCGGGCGCGTCTTCGGTCCGATCGGACGGCTGGCGGCAGCATCCGTCCTCTCGATCGGCTCGAAGCGGGCGCTGCGTCCGCTCGGCGCCGTCGCGAAGGCCGACGTGCGCACGCAGGTGGTCGCGCTCGCCGCGACGGGGGGCCTGAGCCCGGTCATCGAGCACCGGTACCCGTTCGCCGAAGCGGGCGGCGCGCTCGCGCGCATCGCCGACGGCCACGTCGCGGGCAAGGTGGTCGTGCTCGCGGAGTGACGCGGCGGCAGCATCCGCCACCTCTCATTTCCAGGCCGGGCACAGGGTCCGTGAGACAATGGACGTGGCGTGCCCGGATCGATGGCTTCTCCAGCTCCGCCGGGCCTCTGGACAGCGTCCGCCGCGCCTCTACAGGAGCAAGATGTCCACGCAGAACACCGCGCCCGCCACCGCCCCGGTCACCGGGTCCGCCTCCGGCCGGATCCAGCAGGTCCGCCGCTACCTGATGTGCCGCCCCGAGCACTTCACGGTCAGCTACACCATCAACCCGTGGATGGAGCCGGCCAACCCGACCGACACCGCCCTCGCGGTGCGCCAGTGGCAGGCACTCTACGACACGTACCTCGCGCTCGGCCACGAGGTGCACCTCATCGACCCCATCGAGGGTCTTCCCGACATGGTCTACACGGCCAACGGCGGGTTCGTCATCGACAACGTCGCGTACGGCGCGAAGTTCCGCTTCCAGGAGCGCGTTCCCGAGGGGCCCGCGTTCATGGACTGGTTCCGTGACAACGGCTTCGAGGTCGCGGAGCCCGTCGAGGTCAACGAGGGCGAGGGTGACTTCCTGCTCGTCGGCGACACGATCCTCGCGGGCACCGGCTTCCGCTCGACCGGCGACAGCCACCGCGAGCTCGCCGACGTGTTCGGCAAGGAGGTCGTGAGCCTCAACCTCGTCGACCCGCGGTTCTACCATCTCGACACCGCGATCTCGGTGCTCGACCCCGTCGAGGGCCCCGGTGGCGTCGAGAAGGCCAACATCGCGTACCTCGAGCACGCCTTCGACGCGCACAGCCAGGCGATCCTCGCCGAGCGCTTCCCCGACGCGATCCGCGTCGCCGACGCCGACGGTGCCGTGTTCGGGCTCAACTCGGCCAGCGACGGACTGAACGTGATCATCTCGCCGCGTGCGACGGGCTTCGAGGCCCAGCTGCGCGAGCGCGGCTACAACCCGGTGCTCGTCGACCTCTCCGAGCTGCTGCTCGGCGGCGGCGGTATCAAGTGCTGCACGCTCGAGCTGCGACGCTGACCCGCGCGAAAGAGGAGTCCCTGATGACCGCCGCCTCCACCTCACTCGATGCGGCGATGAGCCAGATCATCGCCGCCGAAGAGGAGCACGTCGCCCACAACTACCACCCGCTCCCGGTCGTGATCTCGCGCGGCGAGGGAGCATGGGTGACGGATGTCGAGGGCAAGCGCTACCTCGACCTGCTCTCGGCCTACTCGGCCCTCAACTTCGGGCACGGGCATCCCGCGATCCTCGCCGCCGCGCAGGAGCAGCTGAACCGGCTGACGCTCACCAGCCGCGCGTACCACAACGACCGTCTCGGCCCCTTCGCCGCCGCGCTCGCCGAGCTCTGCGGCAAGGACCTCGTGCTGCCGATGAACACCGGCGCCGAGGCGGTCGAGACCGGCATCAAGGTCGCCCGCGCATGGGGCTACCGCGTGAAGGGCGTCGCTCCCGACGCCGCGAAGATCATCGTGGCGCACGGCAACTTCCACGGCCGCACCACCACCATCGTCGGCTTCAGCGACGACAAGCAGGCGCGGGACGGCTTCGGTCCGTTCACGCCCGGGTTCGTGTCGGTGCCTTTCGGCGACGCGGCGGTCATCGACGCCGCGATCACCGCCGACACGGTGGCCGTGCTCATCGAGCCGATCCAGGGCGAGGCGGGCGTCATCCTCCCGCCCGAGGGGTACCTCGAGAAGGTGCGGGAGATCTGCACCCGCCGCGGGGTGCTGCTCATCGCCGACGAGATCCAGTCCGGCCTCGGCCGGGTGGGGGAGACGTTCGCGTGCGACCGTGAGGGCGTCGTTCCCGACGTCTACCTCCTCGGCAAGGCGCTGGGCGGCGGCATCCTTCCGCTGTCGGCGGTCGTCGCCGACCGCGACGTGCTCGGGGTGATCCACCCGGGCGAGCACGGCTCGACGTTCGGCGGCAACCCGCTGGCCGCGGCCGTGGGGCTCCGGGTGGTCGAGATGCTGCAGACCGGCGAGTTCCAGGGCCGCGCGAAGCTCCTCGGCGAGCACCTCGGGGCGAAGCTCCAGGAGCTCGTCGGCCACGGGGTCACCGCGGTGCGCGTCGCGGGCCTCTGGGCCGGCGTCGACATCGACCCCGAGGTCGGCACCGGGCGCGAGATCGCCGAGCGCCTCATCGGGCGCGGGGTTCTGGCGAAGGACACCCACGGCCAGACGATCCGCATCGCGCCGCCGCTCGTCGTGCGCGCGACCGAACTGGACTGGGCGGTCGAGCAGCTGCGCTTCGTGCTCGCGGGCTGAGGCGCCCGAGGTCGGGACTCTGCGGCGGCTCAGGCCACGTCGACGTTGAGCTGCTGCCACCCCGTCGCGCCGTCGGGCGCGGGCCACGCGTCGGTCTCGGTCTGCCGTTCGCCCTGCGCGTTGGTGGCGCGGCAGCGGATCGCGTGGGAGCCGCGCTCGGCCGTCCACGGGATCGACCACTGCACCCACGTGTCGTCCGAGATCGCCGACGCGAGGGTCGCCTCGCGCCACGGCCCGCCGTCGACCTGCACCTCGACCTTCGCGATGCCCACGTGCTGCTGCCAGGCGACACCTGCGATGGTGGTGTCGCCGGCGCTCAGTCCCTGGCCGCTGCGCGGCAGGTCGATGCGTGACTGCAGCTTGATCGGCCCCTTCGCCGACCACCCCCGCGTCGTCCAGTACGCGGTGGCCTTGTCGAACCGCGTCACCTCGAGCGCGGTGACCCACTTGGTCGCCGAGACGTAGCCGTACAGCCCCGGGACGACCATGCGCACCGGGAAGCCGTGCTCCGCCGGGAGCGGTTCGTCGTTCATCCCGACGGCGAGGATCGCGTTGCGGCCCTCCTCCTGCAGCACCTCGAGCGGCGTGCTCGCGGTGAAGCCGTCGATCGAGCGCGACAGCACCATGTCGGCGTCGGACGTCGGCCGGGCGCGTTCGAGCAGCCGGCGGATCGGATACCCGAGCCACTTGGCGTTGCCGATGAGGTCGCCGCCGACGGGGTTCGAGACGCACGCGAGGGTGGTCCAGCTCTCCTCCAGGGGAAGCGCGAGCAGCTCGTCCCAGCCGATCTCGATCTCGTTCTCCACGAGGCCGTGGATGCGCAGGCTCCAATCGCCCGGGTCCACCTGCGGCACGACGAGTGCGGTGTCGATGCGATAGAAGCTCGCGTTCGGGGTCACGACCGGCGTCATGCCGGTGAGCTCCAGCTGCGCACCCGCGGGCACCGCGGGCGCCGCGACCGCGGGCGCGGGAAGGCGCAGCGCCTGCCGCACCGCGGTGACGGTGCGCGCGCCCGCCTG
>NZ_JBDGJU010000049.1:0-19530 GCF_057656735.1 Microbacterium sp. Soil_C_42 | reverse complement strand
CCACTCTCGCAACGGGAGGCCTTCGCCCGTCAGCAGATCACACGCGATTCACGCAACAACGTCCCTGGACATCACACCTAGACCGGGCCGATTTCAGACCTCGGGCATCTACGCGTAATATGGTGGATCGCGCCTCCGGTCGTCTGGAAAAGTCGGACGGGTGCGCACCTGGCGAGTTACCCAAGCGGCCAAAGGGATCTGATTGTAACTCAGCTGTCATCGACTTCGGGGGTTCGAATCCCTCACTCGCCACCAACCAACGCCGAAACGCGTCCCGCCTGCGGGGCGCGTTTCGGCGTTTCTGACGAGTGCTGAGGGTTCGAACCGAGGCGCGCCCGGATGAGTCCGTGGGGCGCGCCCGTCATATTCCGAGTGCGCCATCGACGCGATCTTCGACCACTGCTAACGTGTCGAAAACCGAGTGAACGCTCGGGATTCGAGAACGAAGGAGTTCTGATGATCGCGACGACGCGAACACGAGCACGTGCGATGCTCGCCACGGGAGTGGCCCTCGCCCTCGCGGCGGGAGGCATCATCTTCGGTGCTGCCCCTGCCACAGCGGCAGGTGGCCCGGCGCAGTCCTGCGCGCGGACCCTCCCCGTCGGCGCATCCACGCTGGAGGTGACCTTCGCGGGAGAGACCTACGGCGTCCTCGTCCAGGTGCCCGACGCGCCGCTGCGTCGCGAGCTGCCGCTCGTCGTCGACCTTCACGGGTCGAACGCGAACGGCGGCGTGCAGGCCGACATCTCCGACCTCGGAGAGATCGGCGCCGCCGAGGGCTTCATCGTCGTCAACCCGACCGGCGACATCGAGTTCCCCCGGACGCTGCCCGACGGCAACTGGGCCTGGAACGTCCCCGGGGTGCCGCTGACCTCCGGCACCTACCCTCCTGCGGGGTCCCGCGACGACGTCGCCTTCCTCCGCGCCGTCGTCGACGCGGTGGACGCGGCCGGGTGCGTCGATGAACGCCGCATCTTCGCCACCGGCTTCTCCGGCGGCGGCCGTATGGCGTCGGCGCTCGCGTGCGAGGCATCCGACGTCTTCGCCGCGATCGCTCCGGTCGCCGGTCTTCGAGCCGGCCGCCCGGACCCCGCAGAGCTCTCGCAGCCCGTGGCCCACTCCTGCTCCCCTGACAGGCCGGTCGCCGTCGTGACCTTCCACGGAACCGCCGACTTCGTCAACCCGTACCCGGGCAACGCCGACCCCCGCTGGGGCTACACCGTCCAGCTGGCCGCCCAGCGCTGGGCCGGGCTGAACGAATGCCGTCGCGGCCCGATCGTCACGCCGGCGGGGGCCGGGATCACCGCCTACTCGTGGTCGAACTGCGCCAAGCAGGCCGACGTGGTGCTCTACGAGGTGTCGGACGGCGGCCACACCTGGCCCGGAACCGACGTCGACCTCTCGCCGCTGGGCGCTGTCACGCAGGAGATCAGCGCCTCGCAGATCATGTGGGACTTCTTCGAGGCCCACCCGCGTCGCGGCTGAGTCGGCTCGTTCGAAGCGCCGGGGCACCGGCTCCGGCGCTTCGAACCTGCGCGGGATCATCGAGGGCCGCGGCCACGCGGATCCGCCTGCGCGTGCTCGGGCGGCATGTCAGGATGGGCGGTGCAGGCACTGCGCCCGTGACGAGAGGAACGCCATGACCGCGCCCGACCCGTATGCGACGCCCGCTCCGAGAGGGGAAGCAGGGCGGACGGATGCCTCGCCCTCGCCGTTGCTGCGGATCGCCATCTGGGTCGCGATCGGCGCCCTCATCGCCGCGGCCCTGGTCTGCGTCGTCTGGGTGCTCATCGGAGGGCAGAACGGCCTCATCGGACGGGCGTTCCTGACGATCCTCCTGCTCGTCGCGTTCGCCGGGGTCGCCATCCTCGACGCCCACCTCGCGCCGCAGCGTCCGGGCTGGTTCGCGCTCGCGAGCATGGCCTCGTGGATCATCGCCCTCCTGCTCGGCGCCGTCATGATCTGGATGCCGGAGCGCTACCACTGGATCGGATTCTCGAAGTTCGTCCAGTTCCTGCTGATCGTGCTGATCCTGCAGCTCGTCCTGCTGCACGTGCGCCTCTACATGAAGGCGCTCCAGCGTCACGACACGCCGTTCACCCGCACCGTGGCCGTCATCACGATCGCGCTGGTGGTCGGCCTGGCCGCACTGCTGATCATTCCGCTGGCATTCGGCGAGTGGCTCATCCTCGCCGACCTCTACTGGCGCATCGTGGTCGCCGTGGCGATCCTGGCGGCGGTCGGCACGGCGCTCCTGCCGCTCGTGAACGTGCTGCTCGCGCCGAAGAAGCCCCGCGCCCACGTCGCGTATCCGGCCCTCGCCGCCCCGGTCGCCCCCGCCGCGCCGGTCAGCGCCCCGGCTTCGCAGGAGCTCCTCCCGTGGCCGACGTACGTCGACGGCGCCACGCCGTTGCCGATGCTGCGCGACGGCTCGCCGGACTGGAACGCGTACTACACGGGGTACCCGTCGCCGGGCGCTCACGTCTTCACGCGGATCGAGCCGGCTCCGTCCGCGCAGCTGCCTGGCCCGCAGGCTCCCGCTCCCGCGCCCGCGCCCGCCGCGCCGCAGTCCCCGCAGTCCCCGCCGGCGCCCGGGTACGAGGGCTACCCGCCGCCCCCGCCGCTGCCGCCGCACCCCTGAGCGCCGAACCCGCTGCGGGTCGAGGCATCCGACTCCTTCTCGCTCGACAGGTCAACCGGGGTTCTGCAGGAGAATTCGAGCCGATTCCGTCGTGTGGAACCGCGGTTGACCTGTCGAAGCGTGCACACGCCGCGCGGGCGGACAGGGCATGGCAGGTTCAGCGACTGAGCAGCTCCAGCGCGGCCATGGCGGCGTTGTGGCCGCCGAGGCCGCTGACCGCGCCGCCGCGGCGGGCTCCGGAACCGCACATCAGCACGGTCGGATGCTGCGTCGCCACGCCCCAGCGCTCGGCGGGCGTGTCGAGCGCCTCGTCGTCGCCCGCCCACGGCCACGAGAGCGGGCCGTGGAAGATGTCGCCGCCCACCATGCCGAGCGAGTGCTCGAGGTCGGCTGTGGTCCGCGCCTCGACGCACAGCGTGCCGTCGGGAGCCTCGTAGAGGCAGTCGGCGATGGGCTCGGCCAGCACCGCGTCGAGCGAGCCCTGGGCCGCGTCGAGGAGCGTCGCGCGCGCAGCATCCGTGTCCCGTCCGTCCACGAGGCGGTGCGGCACCTGCAGGCCGAAGAGCGTCAGGGTGTGTGCGCCCGATGCGCGCAGCTCGGGACCGAGGATGGTCGGGTCGGTGAGGGAGTGGCAGTAGATCTCGGCCGGGAGGGGATCAGGGATGCTGCCGCCCACCGCCGCCCGGTACGCGTCGTCGAGCTGGGTCAGGGTCTCGTTGACGTGGAAGGTGCCGGCGAACGCCGCCTCGGGACAGACGTGCGCGTCGCGGAGACGGGGGAGCCGCTTCAGCAGCATGTTGACCTTCAGCTGCGCGCCCTCGGGCAACGCCGCATCGGCGGGAGGTGCGTCTGCGCCGCCCGCCGCGAGCAGCCGCGAGAGCACCGCCGGCCCGACGCCGCTCAGCACGAGGCGCGCGTGCACGACGCCACCGCCGGCGAGCGTGATCTCGCCGTCCGGCGTCACGGCGGTCACCTCGGTCTCGGTGCGCAGCGCGGCGCCGGCCTCGGTCGCGGCGCGCGACAGTTCGGCCGTCACACGGCCCATGCCGCCGACGGGCACGTCCCAGTGCCCGGTGCCGCCGCCGATCACGTGGTAGAGGAAGCAGCGGTTCTGGCGGAGGCTCTCGTCGTCGGCGGAGGCGAAGGTGCCGATGAGGCCGTCGGTGAGCGCGATGCCGCGGGCGATGTCGGTGTCGAACGACGACCGGAGCACGGCGCCCAGGGGGTGCTCGAAGAGGTCGGACCAGAGCCGGTCGTCGCCGAGGTCTGCCCGCACCTCTCCTTCGCGACGCAGCGGCTGCGTCATCGACGGGAAGAGGACTCGCGCGATCGGCTCGATCCGGTCGGCGAAGTCGCCGAAGCGCGTCGCCTCGCCGGTGCTCCCCGTGACGCGGGCGAACGACGCGGCGGTGGCCGCGGCATCCGCGGTGTCGATCAGGACGCCCCTCGACGGATCCGCCGGATCGGGCGTGTACGAGGAGTAGCGGCGCCGGAGGAGGCGGATGTCGAGCCCGAGGTCGTCGACGATGCTCTGCGGCAGCAGGCTGACGAGATAGGAGTAGCGCGAGAGCCGTGCGTCGACCCCCGCCCACGGCCGCTCCGACACCGCGGCTCCGCCGACGTGGTCGAGCCGCTCGAGGACGACGACCGAGCGTCCGGCTCGGGCCAGATACGCGGCGGCGACGAGGGCGTTGTGACCGCCGCCGACGATGGCGACGTCGAAGCGGGGGGACCGGGCGGCAGCGACCATGCGCTCCACGCTACCCACGCGGGCGTTCGGGCCGTGCGCAGCTTCGTTACCGTGGAGGCATGAGCCTCGAGCACGACCTCGAATCCCTTGCCATCGACATCGCCCGCGAAGCCGGGGAGCTCGCGCGGACCCGCCGCGAAGCGGGCGTCGCGATCGCGGCGACCAAGACCGCCCTCGCCGACATCGTGACGGAGGCCGACCGCGAGGTCGAGGCGCTGATCCGCGCCCGGCTGAAGGCTGCGCGCCCCGAGGACGGCTTCCTCGGTGAGGAGACCGGCGGCGACCGCGGCGCGAGCGGCGTCACCTGGGTCGTCGATCCGATCGACGGCACGGTGAACTACGCCTACGGCATTCCGTCGTACGCCGTGAGCATCGCCGCCGTCCAGGGTGAGCCCACGCCCGGCGAGTGGGAGGCGCTGGCCGGCGTCGTCTACACCCCGGTGCTCGGCGAGATGTTCCACGCCGCCCGCGGTGAGGGAGCGTGGCTGGGTGCGAACCGGCTCGCCGTCAACCCGGAGGTCGGGGGAGCGGGCGCCCTCCTCGCGACCGGGTTCGGCTATGACCCCGCGACCCGGCCCGGAGACATCGAGCTCATCGGCCGCGTCATGCCCGCCGTGCCCGCGCGCGACCTGCGTCGCGGGGGATCGGCCGCCAGCGATCTGGCGTTCGTTGCCGCCGGGCGCCTGGACGGCTACTTCGAACGCGGGCTCGCCCCGTGGGACCTCGCGGCGGGATCGCTGCTCGTGACGGAGGCGGGTGGCCGATTCGGCCGGGCGGAGCCCGACGGCGGTCCCCGCGCCCCCCTCATCGTGGCCGCGACCCCGGCGATCTTCGACCGCCTGGCGGAGGCCGCGGGACTCGCGTGAAGACGCGGTTCTCATCGAATCCTCACCAAACGCGCGCCATGAAATCCGAGCCGCACATGGCATTCCCAGGACGCCCGGGGTAGGGTTTACCCGATCGTTACCTTCGCCTCCCGAACGGCGGAGGGGTCCTTTTGCCCGAAGACCGCCTTGTCGCGAACACCCCCCTCGCGGCACGACCTGAGAGCCTACTTCCGCTTTGCCTTTCGACGCCCCCCAGGCCGGATCTGCGCCCACACGCCGCTCCAGTCGACCCTCCGCAGCGCCCGCTCAGGTGACGTCGGAGGCATCCGGGGCAGGCCGTGCGACTGCACGGCGGCAGGCCGCCAGCACCGTGGCGGAGCGTCCCGCGGTCGTGTGGGGTCGTCCGGTCGAGTCGAGGCGAGCGGATGCTGCCGCCACCCTTTCGGTGAAGCCCGAGGCGACGTCGTATGCCGCGTCGACCCCTGAGATCGCGGCTCCGGCGACTCCGGTCGCTTCCGTCCCCGTGGCCTCGGCTTCCGTGGAGACGCCGGTCGAGCCCGCGGCCCCGGCGCCGTCGTCGGTCGAGCTTCCGGCAGCGTCCGGCCCTGTCATCGAGCCCGTCGCGCCGCGCGCCCGCGTCCGTTCGTCGGCTGCCGCCGCCGCGCCCGTTGTCGAGCAGGTGGGTCGACGCGCGCGTCGCTCCCAGACCGCCCAGCATCCCGTGACCGGTGTGCCGCCGATCGCTCCCGTGGCTCCCGCCGCGCCCGAGCGTCCTGCCGCGGCGTTCGAGGCGGGGCTGCCGGCACGCGAAGAGCCGGCACCCTTGCTCGACACCGTACTTGCGCCCGCAGAGCCGTTCGAGCTTCTGGAGCCCGTCGCGATCGCCGAGTCGCCGGCCTCCTCCACCACCGCTGTTCCGGCGTCCGCGTCGGGTGCGACGCCGACCGAGGGCGCCTCCACGTGGAAGGCCGACTCGTCCGCGACGCTGATCGACGCCGACGCCGATGAGACGGTGGCCTCGACCGCCCCCGCGGTCGAGGCGGCCGCGCCGCAGTCGACGGCAGCACCCAGCGAGTCGCCGGCACCCACCCCGGAGCAGGCCGAGCGCCCCCGCACCGAGCGCATCGAGCCCCTGACCGGGCCGATCCCCACCCCCGCAGCATCCGGAGTCGACGAGTTCGAAGCCGCATCCCGCCTGTTCGCCTTCACCGGCGATACGCCGGTTCAGCAGGCCGCGCCCGCAGCGCCCGAAGCAGAGGCGACGTCGCACGCGGCGCCCCGCCGTGCGCAGACCCGCCGTGGCTCGGCCTTCAAGCGCGTCGCCACCGCGTCGTTCTCGGTCGGCGTCTTCGGCATCGTCGGCCTGATGGCCGTCGGCATGACGACTCCGGCTGAAGCGGTCGCCGCGGTCAACGGCACGGAGGCTTCGCTCTCGGTGCTCGCCGCCGGCGACGAGTCCGTGCCGCTCATCGACGAGGCCGAGATCCAGGCCTACGTCGCCCCCGGCGACGCGCAGAGCGACACTCTCCAGCGCACCGAGAACTACGCGACGACCACCACGGCGCAGCTCGCGTCGGAGGCGGGGATCAAGAACTTCTCGAACCTCTTCCACAACAACCCGAACTCGAACGTCCAGTGGCCCTTCGCGGTCGGTGTGACGATGTCGTACGGGTTCGGTATGCGGTCCGGCCGCATGCACGAGGGCGTCGACTTCACGCCCGGCAACGGTGCGCCGGTGCAGGCGATCGCCGACGGCACCGTCCGTGTCGCTTCGGAAGCGGGCGGCGCCTACGGCGTGCACGTCGTGATCGACCACATCGTCGACGGGCAGCTGGTCTCGAGCCACTACGCGCACATGCAGTACGGCTCGCTCCAGGTCAGCCCCGGCCAGCAGGTCACCGTCGGCACGGTCATCGGCCGCACCGGCAACACGGGTCGCTCGTACGGCGCCCACACGCACTTCGAGATCCTCGACAACGGCACCACTGCCATCGACCCGTGGCCGTGGCTGGAGAAGTACACCGACGGGACCCACACGGTGGGTTGAGTGGTTCGGAAGGATGCCACGCCTCTGGTATCCTCTTCTAGTTGCCTGCTTGCGGGCAGCACGCCCCGATAGCTCAGTGGCAGAGCACTTCCATGGTAAGGAAGGGGTCGTCAGTTCAATCCTGACTCGGGGCTCGCAGCATCCATTTCGTGACCGTTGGATGTGTACGGCAGGGTAGCTCAGTTGGTGAGAGCGCACGACTCATAATCGTGAGGTCGCGGGTTCAAGCCCCGCTCCTGCTACAGAAGAAAACCCCCGGATCCCCGGGGGTTTTCGCGTTTCCGTGAGGACCCAGAGCGGGCACCGAGGCTGCGGTTGTCGCAGTTGGAGTTGCAACGGTTCTCGAGGCCGCGGGGTGTGTCGGCGCCGTAGCAGACTGCTCAGCCGGCCCCGCCGCCGGTCGGCGCAGATTGCTCAGTCCCACCCCGTGACCGGGCCTGCCTCACGCCCGTGGCAGGGCGATCGGCCGCGCCGCCGCACGATCGGGGCCGTGAGCAGCAGCAGCCAACGCTGCCCCATTCGGGCGGTGACGCAAGCTCGCCGGTTCAAGCCCCGCTCCTGCTACGGACGAGAACCCGGACTGTCCGCTACTCGTCCCTCACACTGACGTCCCCGTCCACCGCGCGGGACTCACGTCGTCGGCGGACTGTCTCCACGATCGCCCACGCCAGCACGGCGACGGCGACCCCGAGGAAGATTCCGCCGATGACGTCGGTCAGCCAATGCGCGGCGAGGTAGGTGCGACTCCACGCCATCCAGAGGACCCACACCGCTCCGAGGGTCCACCAGAGCCAATGCCGGAACAGCAGTCCCAAGACCGTCGCGAGGGCGGCCGCGAACGCGACGTGCCCCGAGGGGTATGACGTGGGGACGATCTCAGCGAGCGAGTCTTCGGGCCTGATTCGTGCGACGACGCGGGCGAGAGGGGCTGCGATCCCGATGCACAGCACCAGAGTCACGGTGACGGTGAGGGCGGCCCACCACCAGCGCAGCACGAGGAGGGTGCCGACCACCACCACGCCGGTCACCGCGGCCAGGACCGGTCCGCCGACGTGGGCCGGGATCCACGCCAGTACGAGGCCGGTATCGGTCCGGTTCGCCAGCATCATGTCGTGCCACCACACGTCCACGGGAAACGGCTGGTCCCGGCGAACCGAGGTCACCAACCACAGGAGGATGATCATGACGATCGCGGCGGCTGCGCCGACGATCAGCGGAACGAGGCGCGAGATGTCGGGCCGCTCGTGAGGAGGCTGCATGCCGCCATCATGGCAGGCGTGCCGTCGTAGCGAAGGTCCCGATCGCCGTAGGCACATTCCGCGCCGGGAAACCACCCTCTATTGCGCACAGGGTGGACTGGCTACGCTTCGGCCGTGAGCAAGAAGAACGCGAAGAAGTCGTCCGTCAAGCGCCTGAACAAGCGGCTGTACAAGGCGGAGCTGGAGCGACTGCAGACCGAGCTGGTGGAGATGCAGCAGTGGGTGGCGTCTTCAGGGGAGCGCGTGCTCGTGCTCTTCGAGGGTCGCGACGCAGCGGGCAAGGGCGGCGCCATCAAACGTGTGATGGAGTACCTGAACCCGCGGCACGCGCGCGTGGTCGCGTTGCCGAAGCCGTCCAAGAAGGAGCGCGGGCAGTGGTACTTCCAGCGCTACATCGAGCGCCTGCCCACCGCGGGAGAGATCGTGTTGATGGATCGCTCCTGGTACAACAGGGCCGGAGTCGAGCGTGTCATGGGCTACTGCTCGGAGGACAAGTACCAGGAGTTCCTGCGTCAGGCTCCGATCGTGGAGCATCTGCTCATCGAGGACGGAATCATCCTGATCAAGTACTGGTTCTCCGTCTCTGACGACGAACAGCAGGCGCGCTTCGCTTCACGGGTCGGTGACCCGATGCGACGATGGAAGCTGTCGCCGACAGACCTCGAGTCGATTCTTCGCTGGGAGGACTATTCCCGCGCGAAGGACGCCATGTTCGCTGCGACGGATACGGAAGAGTCGCCGTGGTGGACGGTCGAGAGCGACGACAAGAGGAGTGCTCGCCTGAATGTGATCAACCACCTGCTCAGCACCATCCCCCACGGGAGGCTCGAACTGGACGAGGTGTCGATCCCCGATCGGCCGGATGGCGGCGACTACGAGCGTCCGCCCGCAGAGCAGTTCAAGTATGTCCCTGACATCGCTGCCGACCTCAGCGCCGCGAAGTCGAAGAAGGCCGCCTGAGATGCGGGCTGCGATCGTCTGGAACCCGTCCAAGATCGACCGAGACACCCTCGAAGCAGGGCTCGCGCAGGCCATGGGAGAGACCCCGATCGAGGACGTGCGATGGTGGGAGACGACGGCGGAGGATCCCGGCCAGGGTGTTGCCGAGGCAGCCGTTGCGGCGGGCGCGGAGGTGCTGATCGTGGCCGGTGGTGACGGCACCGTCCGGGCAGTCGCCGAGCATCTCGCTGACACCTCCGCCGATGTCGACATGGCGATCATCCCGCTCGGCACCGGCAATCTCTTCGCGCGCAACCTCGACATCCCCATCAACGACGTCCCGGCGGCGTTCGAGCTCGCCCTGGCTGGTGAGGCTCGACCGTTCGACGTCGGCTGGGTCGAGATGGAGCGCGAGGGCGGCCCTGAGCGGCACGCGTTCGTCGTGATGGTGGGTTTCGGGTTGGACGCCCACATGCTCGCCGAGACCGACGACGACCTCAAGGACAAGGCGGGATGGCTCGCGTACGTCGAGTCGCTCGGACGGGCGTGGTCGGCCAGCGACGTCATCCCGTTCTCGATCACCACGGATGACGCGGCGCCGCAGAACCGGGAAGGTCATACGCTCCTGGTCGCCAACTGCGGCACGATTCAGGGCGGGATGCGGCTCGTCCCCGATGCAGATCCGTCAGATGGCGAGCTGGACTACGTCGTGCTGAGCGCGGAAGGGGTGGTGCAGTGGCTGGGCACCCTGAAGACGATGATGTGGGACAACGGGCTGAAGCGACTCGTTCACACGTCGGACGAGCTGACGAACACCGACTCGACTCAGCACGGCCGCGCCGGCAAGGTCGCCGTCACACTTCCTGAAGCGCACGCGTTCGAGATCGATGGCGAGGAGGTCGGCGACACTCGCGCATTCATCGTGACGATCCAGCCGTCCGCCCTCCGCGTGCGATCGCTGGTCGCCGATACCCGCTAGGGTCGATGGGCGCTGCAGGGCCCGCAGCGGATCACACGAGAGGGCACGATGTCGTCGACGTTCCGAATCGAAGGACTGCCCGACCTCGAATGGACGCATGGCGCGTCCGAGGCGAGGTACGACGAACAGACCCGTGCCCTGGAGCTGACCTGCGCCGCCGGCGTCGACTGGACGAACGATGCGACCGGCGCACCGCCGCAGCACGAGGCATCCAGTCTCTCCTTCCTCGCCCCGGCACCGCCGTTCACGCTGCAGGCGCGCGTCGAGGTGGTCGGCGAGCGCACGACGTTCGACGCCGGCGCGCTGACGATCTGGCACGACGCCGGCCACTGGGCGAAGCTCTGCTTCGAGTTCTCGCCGCAGGGCGAGGCGATGGTCGTCAGCGTGGTCACGCGCGGCCTGTCGGATGACGTGAACTCCGCGGTCGTCACGGACCGCGCAGTGTGGCTGAGGATCGCCTCCCTGGGAGGAGATGCCTGGGCGTTCCACGCCTCGCAGGACGGCGTCCGCTGGGACTTCGTGCGGCTGTTCTCGCTGGCCGGCGGCGCCGACCCCGTCCGGGTCGGCTTCATGGCGCAGGCACCGCTCGGCGACGCCTGCACCGCGGTGTTCGACCAGGTCGATCTGCGCGCGACCCTCGTCCCGGATCTCCGCGACGGATCGTAGACGGATGCTGCGCCTCTGAGCGGGCGCGCGTGCCGCCGCGTCGCGCGGCAGGTGCTCTGCGGGCGTGCCGGGGCGATCCGGCACGGCAGCGGAATCCGCGTTGCCGAATCGGACCCCGGCCGCCGGTGAGCGTGTCGGGGGTGCCGCTTAGAGTGCGCCCATGCCGGAGCGGGTGCAACTGTGGTGGGCGAGACGCCAGTTCTCGAAGGGCGTCGACGTGCCGTACCCCGTGGGCACCTACCGGACGCAGTGGGCCGCGTTCCCCGCGCTCATCCGGCAGTACCACCCCGATCTGAACGCGGGCATCGCCCTCACGCAGGTGCCGCCTGCCGCCGATGTGCTGCTGCTGTGGCAGTGCGAGGCGGGTCACACGTTCGCCGCGACTCCGTCTGAGCAGCGCGACCGGCCGGGCCGCGAGCGGCGCCGGTCGGCCTGGTGTCCGGAGTGCTCCGTGCTGGCCAGCCCGCCTCGCATCGTCGCTCGGGCGCCGGGCGCGGAACGTGCACCGCGGCGCAAGCCCCCGCGCACGCTGTGCGCCAAGACCCCGGAGCTTGCGGTGGGGGAGCCGTTCGTGAGCGTATGCGCGCCGAAGCCGGCCTCGGCGGTCGAAGCGCGGATGCGTGCGGATGTCTTCGCGATGCTGGCTGTCACGCCGGGCTTCACCGCGATCCGGACGCCGCGGCCCTTCTTCGATCACCTCGAGGTGTGGCCCGACATCCTCTTGCCGGAGCTCCGGATCGCGCTCGAGTACGACACCGTCGGCAGGCACGGGCTGGAGCACGTCGGCAAGCGCGAGGAGGCCGACCGGCGCAAGGACCGGGCCGTGCGGGCCTCCGGGTGGGAGGTGGTCCGCGTGCGCACCGGCAAGCTGGAGCCGCTCGGTCCGCACGACATCCTGGTGTCAGGGTGGACCACGCGCAGTGGGCACATCCTGCTCGACGCGCTGCGCGGCATCCGCGGTGCGCTCTTCGTCGACGCGTACCTGAAGTGAGTCCGCGCGTGCCTCGCGCGCGTGTCGGAGGTCGTCGTTACGGTGGGGGGCGGAGGGGACATGAAGACGAAGAGACTCGCCCGCACCGCATCGCGACTGCCGCGCCGTGGTCATGTTCTGGTGACCGTGTCGGTGGTAGACGAGAACGGGTTCACGTCCCAGTACGAGACCGTCGAGGTGCCCGTCGGCGCGCTGCGCGACGGTGTCGCCGCGATCCATCTCGCCGCGGTGGATGGTGCGGCTGAGACCGACAGCCGCAGCGCGTAGCCCGAACGCATCCACTGTTGCGCCGGTGCTTCCTGCATCCTACAATCGAACATAGATTCGATGAAGGAGGAGCATCATGCGCATGATGGCACGTGAAGATGTCCAGGTCTGGTGCGAGCATGAGCGGCCGGTGCGACTCGTCGTCGACCATGAGCGGTGGCGAGTCATCGACACCCCGACCCGCAGTGACGGCGGCCGGCTCTTCCAGAGCTGGCGGTTCACTGCCCGCAGCGACGTCGACCACCGCACGCGGGTGATGGACGTCGAAGAGGTCGACGGTCACTGGATGCTCGTCGCCGCGTGGGAATGAGCAGAGGCGTCCCGCAACGCGTCAGACTGCCGAAAGCGAGAAGATCCGGCGAACTTCACTCCTCGGCCCGGGTCAACCCCCTTGAAACCTGAATCGTGCGTCAGGTAACGTCCCGCAGGGCGGTTCCCCCCGAGCCGCTACCGCGCTTTACAAGGAGGTACCAGCGCATGGCATCACCCCAGACACCCCCGGCCTCGATGAAGCAGTCGAGCCTGCGGCGGGTCGTCACGGCCTCGATGGCGGGCACCGTCGTCGAGTGGTACGAGTTCTTCCTCTACGCCACGGCCGCGACGCTCGTCTTCAACAAGATCATGTTCCCGCCGTCGGACGACCCCTACGCCCCCATCATCGCGGCGTTCGTCACCTACGCGGTCGGCTTCATCGCCCGGCCGCTCGGCGGCATCGTGTTCGGGCACTTCGGCGACAAGTACGGGCGCAAGAAGCTGCTGCAGTTCGCGATCATCCTCGTCGGCGTGGCGACCTTCCTCATGGGATGCCTCCCCACGTTCGACATGATCGGCTACTGGGCGCCCGCCCTCCTGGTGGCGCTGCGCTTCGCGCAGGGCTTCGCCGTCGGCGGCGAGTGGGGTGGAGCGGTTCTGCTCGTCGCGGAGCACTCGCCGAACAAGACGCGCGGTTTCTGGGCATCGTGGCCCCAGGCCGCCGTGCCCATCGGAAACCTCGTCGCGACGGTCGTCCTGCTCGTGCTGAGCCGCACGCTGACCGAGGAGCAGTTCCTCGCGTGGGGCTGGCGCATCGGCTTCTGGCTGTCCGTCGTGATCGTGGCGATCGGCTACTACGTGCGCACGCGGGTCACCGACGCCCCGATCTTCCTCGAGGTCCAGAAGGAGGTCGAGCAGTCCAAGGCGCTGCGCTTCGGCGTGCTCGAGGTGGTCAAGCGCTACCCGCGCGGCGTGCTCACGGCGATGGGCCTCCGCTTCGCGGAGAACATCATGTACTACCTCGTCGTGACCTTCTCGATCACCTACCTGGCGGTGGCGCTCGAGGTCGACACGGCCGAGATCCTCGGCCTCCTGGTCATCGCGCACATCGTGCACATGATCGTCATCCCGCTCATCGGCGGGTTGACCGACAGGATCGGCCGCAAGCCCGTCTACCTCATCGGCACGCTCGGCGCGGCGGCCTGGGGCTTCGTCGCCTTCCCGATGTTCGACACGCGCAACCCGGTGATCATCGTCGCCGCGATCTGCCTCGGCCTGTTCATCCACGCGTTCATGTACGCGCCGCAGCCCGCGATCATGTCGGAGATGTTCCCGACGCGCATGCGGTACTCCGGCGTCTCGCTGGGCTACCAGGTGACGTCGATCGTCGCCGGCTCGCTGGCGCCGATCATCGCGACCGCGCTCCTGGCCAGCACCGGCTCGTACATCCCGGTCGCCGTCTATCTCGCGATCGCCGCGGGGATCACCCTCATCGCCGTCATCTCGATGCGCGAGACGAAGGGGTCGTCGCTGCACGAGCTCGACCGTCTCGACGAGGAGAGGCTCGCCGCCGAGAAGGAGTCGGTCGGCGCGTGACACCCACCCGGACCGCCTCGCCACTGTGGCGGGGCGGTCCGCCCGTTCCTGCCCGCAGTGCGGCGAGTCGTCCGTGGCTAGGCGCCCTGCGGGCTCCGGCGCATGCCCGGCACGGTCTGCGGGCGCAGCACCATCGCGGTCGTGATCCCGAGGACCACGATGCCGATCGACTCGACGATCACGGTCTGGGGCACGAGCGTGAAGTCCCAGGTCTGGTGGATGCCGAACAGCCCCACCGTGAGTGCGAGGATGAGCGCCCCGAGCGTGGCGATGAGGAACAGCAGGCTCAGCACGGTCACGAGCTGCAGGAGCCGACCGCGCAGGAGCAGCATGCCCGCCGCCAGGACGAGACCGGCCACGGCGTTCAGGATGAACATCACCCCCAGCAGGCCTCCGACGCCGTTCAGAGCGAGATAGAGATGGATGCCGCCCGTGGCGAGGAGGGCGATCGCGCTGAGGATGCGCATGGTCCAGAGCGCCCGCCCGCTGGATTCGGTCATGGTCCTACCTGCTCTCTTCCGGAGGCGAGTTCGACGCCTTCTCCAGGGAAACGAGCGGGGCGCCGGCGAGGTTCACACGCACGAGCCAGAGCACATCGCGACCGAAGGACTCGACGATCAGCAGCAGCGCCGCGACCGCGACGAGGACGTTCAGCGCCGGCGGCAGCAGCTGTGACGCGACGAGGGTGAGAGCGATGCCGCAGGCGGCCGTGACGACCTTCCGCCAGTATCGCGGCGGCAGGGTGTGGTTCATCCACGGCAGCACGAATCCCGCGACCACGAACGCGTACCTGAGCAGGCCGATCGCGAGCACCCACCAGCCCACATATCGCACGTCGTACACGCACAGCACCAGCAGCAGGAACGCGTCGACCTCCATGTCGAAGCGCGCACCCAGTTCGCTCTCGCTGCGAGTGCGGCGCGCCACGTAGCCGTCGACGCCGTCGAGGGCGAGCGCCACGGCGACGAGCACGACGAGCAGAGCCGTCGGCACTGCGCTCGCGAAGGACGCCACCACCAGGGCGGTCACGAGTCCCACGAGCAGGGACCGCGTCGCGGTGACCGCGTTGGCCGGGCCGAAGCGCTCGACCCCACCCCGGCGGATACCCCTCATCAGGAGTGCCGTCGACACGATGAGGTATCCGCTGCCCGCGGCCCACGCCGCCGCGGGCAGCAGCACCGTCGTCCCGATCGCCGCCACGCCGGCGATTCCGGCCGCGACCCACCACCAGGGCACCCACTGAACTTTTCCCATGCGCGCTCCGTGTACTCCTCATGGCGGTCACGGGGAACACGACACAGGGGCCTGCTGAGGTTCACCGCGAGAGTCCGGATGCCGCAACCGCCTGGTGGACGGTCGGCGCCGGGCAGGGCGAGTTCCGCCGCGAGCCGCTGCCCGATGTCTTCGACGGCGAGGCGTCGGTGCGCACGCTCTTCACCGGGGTCAGTCGCGGCACAGAAGCCCTCGTCGCCCGGGGCGAGGTGCCCGTGTCGGAGCGCGAGCGCATGCGTGCCCCCTTCCAAGCGGGGGACTTCCCCTTCCCGGTGAAGTACGGGTACCTCAACGTGGGAACCGTCGAGCACGGGCCCGCCGCACTTCGGGGCCGCACCGTGTTCTCGCTGTTCCCGCACCAGTCGCACTTCGTCGTTCCCGCGGAGGCGCTTCACCCGGTGCCGGAATCCGTCCCACCGCGCCGGGCGGTGCTCGCCGGCGCGGTGGAGACCGCGGTCAACGTGCTGTGGGATGCCGCGCCCCTCGTGGGCGACCGGGTGATCGTCGTCGGCGCGGGCATGATCGGGTGCGCGATCGCGCGCGTGGCGCGCAGCATCCCGGGTTCCGAGGTCACTCTCGTCGATGTCGACCCGGCGCGCGCGGCGACCGCCGAGGCGCTCGGCGTCGGCTTCGCGCTCGCGACGGAGGACATCGCGCCCGCCGACGTCGTGATCGAGGCCAGCGGCGCCGGCACCGGGCTGCAGCTGGCCCTCGGCCTCGCGCCCACCGACGGCGAGGTGATCGTCGCCAGCTGGTACGGCAGCCGCCCGGTCCCGCTGGAGCTCGGTGCGGACTTCCATTCCCGCCGTATCGCCCTCCGGCCGAGTCAGGTCGGCGAGGTCGCCGTGCGCCGGAGAGGTTCCCGCACGACGCGCAACCGTCTTGCGCTGGCGCTGCGACTCCTGGAGGATCCTGCGTTCGACGAGCTTCTGGCGGGCGCCTCGACGTGGCGGCAGCTGCCCGAGGTCACCGCCGCGCTCGCCGACGGCACCGCCGGCGAACTGTGCCACACGATCGATTGGACTGCCGAATGAGCTTCAGCGTCACCGTCCGCGACCATATCATGATCGCGCACAGCCTGCGCGGCGACGTCTTCGGTCCCGCGCAGCAGCTGCACGGCGCGACGTTCCTCGTCGACGCGACGTTCCGTGCCGACGAGCTCGACGCGCACGGCGTCGTCGTCGACATCGGCCGCGCGAGCGAGGTGCTCCGTGACATCGTGGGCGCGCTGACCTACCGCAACCTCGACGACGAGCCCGACCTGCAGGGGATGAACACCACGACCGAGCGGCTGTGCCAGATCATCGGCGATCGGCTGGCGGCACGGGTGAAGGACGGTGGCATCGGCGAGGCGAACCTCAGCGGGATCGCCGTGACGCTGCACGAATCGCACGTCGCGTGGGCCTCCTACGAGGTGGCGCTGTGACGGATGCTCCGTCCCTCCGCTTCGTCGTGCCCGCCGGGGTGGACGACCCCCGACGGGTGAGCGGCGGCAACGTCTACGACCGGCACATCCGAGACGGTCTCCGCCATCGCGGCTGGGACGTGGACGTGTGCGAGGCGGCGGACGCGGGGGGCGCAGCATCCATTCTCCGTGACGCGCCCGACGGCTCGCGGGTGCTGATCGACGGGCTCGTGGCGGGTTGGGCGCCGGCCGCCGTGGAGGAGGCGGCGGGGCGGCTGCGAGTGACGGTGCTCGCCCACATGGTGACGGCGGCCTTCGCGGACGCCACGGATGCCGCGATCGACGCCGAACGGCGGGCCTTGGCGGCTGCGCACGACGTGATCGTCACGAGCGACTGGACGGCGGACGAACTCGCCCGACGTGGGCTGGCGGACCCGGATCGCACGGTGGTCGCCGTGCCGGGAGCCCGCCCGGCAGAGCCGTCGACGCCGGCCGCCGAGGGCGAGCTGCTGTGCGTGGGCGTGATCGCCCCGCACAAGGGGCAGGACACGCTGCTCGCCGCGCTCGCGCGAGTGGCCGCCGACGACTGGACGTGCACGATCGTCGGCGCGACCGAGGTCTTCCCGGAGTTCGCGGCGAGGATCGCGCGACAGGCGTCCGCCCTCGGGGGCAGAGTGCGGCTCCCCGGGGTGCTCGACGGCCCTGCCCTCGCCGACGAGTACCGGCGCTGCGCACTGCTGATCGCCCCGTCCCGCGTCGAAAGCTCCGGGATGGCGATCGCCGACGCGCGGGCACGGGGGATCCCCGTGCTCGCCGCCGATACCGGAGGCATCCCCGCTGCGCTCGCCGGCGGAGGAGGACTGCTCGTGCGTACCGGCGACCCGGGCGCCCTGGCCGAGGCGCTCGACGCGTGGCTCTCCGACCCCTCCCTGCGGGAACGCCTGCGCCGCGAGGCGCTCGCCGCGCGCGCGACGCTGCCGACGTGGCGCGACACCGTGAGCCGTGTGGCCGCGGCGTGGGAGGCGGCATGACCGCGATCTCGACGGCGACGGCCGGGTGGCTCGCACTGCGGGCCCCCGCCGACGACGACGCGCGCTCGGTCGACCTCGCCCGAGATCTGGCCCGGCTGATCGTGCCCGGCTCGGGGTCGGCGCCGGTCGTGCTGCACGACCTCGGCGCGGGCACCGGTTCGATGACGCGGTGGCTCGCTCCGCGACTGCCGGGGCCTCAGCAGTGGGTGCTCCGCGACGGCGATGCCGACATCGTCGAGCATCTCGACCTGCGCACCGTCGTCGACGAGGCGGGCCGCCCTCTCACCGCGGAGGTGGTCGTCGAGCATCTGGCCTCGCTGCCGATCGACGCCTTTCACGGTGCGGCGGCGGTGACGGCATCCGCCCTCCTCGACGTGCTCACCGAGGCCGAGGCCGCCCACGTCGTCTCCGCCTGCGTCGCCGCGGGCGCTCCGGCGCTGTTCAGTCTCTCCGTCACCGGCTCGGCCCGGCTGCGTCCCGCCGAGCGGCCCGACGAGGTCGAGCGCGCCATCGAGTCCGCCTTCAACGACCACCAGCGTCGGGATGCGTCGGGGCGACGGATGCTGGGACCCGACGCGGTGACCGTGGTCTCCGGCCTCTTCGCCGACGCCGGCTGGAACGTGCGCACCGCGGAGACCCCGTGGCGCCTCGCGCATCGTGACACGGCGCTCATCGGCGAATGGCTGGACGGGTGGATCGGCGCCGCGGTCGAGCAGCGTCCCGAGATCGCGTCCGACGCCGTCGCGTATCGCGAGCGCCGGCTTGCGCTGGCCGCGGACGGGCGGCTGCGCGTGACCGTCTCCCACGAGGATCTGCTGGCATGGCCGCGCTGAGCAGGATCCCCCCGCGTGTGCGGTCGTTGCTCCGGATCGCGGCGGCGCTGGCCGTCGTCGCCGGCACGATCGCCGTCGTGGGCGTCGCACCGTTCCTGCACGGGCTGGCGTCGATCTCGCCGGCCACGATCCTCGTGGCGGTGGCGCTCGCCGCCGTCGCCACGGCGGCCGCCGCGTGGCGCTGGCGGGTCGTCTCGGCGGGCTTCGGGCTGCCGCTCCCGTGGAGCGAGGCCTTCGCCTCGTACTACCGGTCCCAGTTCCTGAACACCGTCCTGCCCGGGGGAGTCGTGGGTGACGTCCACCGTGCCTACGTCCAGGGACAGCACCACGAGCGCGTGGACCTCGCCGCCCGCGCCGTCGCGGCCGAGCGGGTCGCGGGCCAGCTCGTCCAGGTGGTGCTCACGCTCGCTGTCCTCCTGCCGCTGGGGCTGGCGTCGCCGTTGGCACCGCTCGCGTGGATCAGCGGTGCGATCGTCGTGCTCGCGATCGTCTTCGTGGGAGGGATCGCCGCGACCCGGCGCGGTCGCGCCGCCCTGCGGAGGGAGTGCCGGATGCTGCGCCCCGTGCTGACACGGCCGGCCGCGCTGTTCGCGATCGCGGCCGCATCGGTCGTCGTGGTCGCGGCGCACGCGACCACCTTCGTGGTCGCAGGGATCGCGGCGGGGGTGCACGCCGGTGCGGACGAGCTCGCCGTCGTGGCGCTGATCGTGCTGGGCGCGGCCGCGATCCCCGTCAGCGTCGGCGGCTGGGGGCCGCGCGAGGCGGTCGCCGCCTC
>NZ_JBDGJU010000048.1:4740-20016 GCF_057656735.1 Microbacterium sp. Soil_C_42 | reverse complement strand
AATCAGCACAGGCGCCACTCCGCCATCGGAGCCCCACCCTTCAGCAGACTCAACAACCTGCCTGGACATCACACCTAGGCTTGATCCCATGCGCCTGGCCACCTGGAACGTCAACTCGATCCGCGCGCGGGTCGACCGCATCGTCGACTTCGCGGTGCGCGAGCACATCGACGTGCTCGCCATGCAGGAGATCAAGTGCAAGACCGAGCAGTTCCCGTTCGACCGGTTCGAAGACGCCGGCTATCACGTCGAGGCGTACGGCTTCTCGCAGTGGAACGGCGTCGCCATCGCCAGCCGCGAGCCGCTCACGAACGTGCGCACCGCCTTCCCGGGCATGCCCGGCTTCGAGAAGGGGCACAACGGCCCCGACGCCCCGCAGGAGGCGCGGGCGATGGGCGCGACCATCGGCGGCGTCGAGGTCTGGAGCCTGTACGTGCCCAACGGCCGGTCGCTCGGCGACCCGCACTACTTCTACAAGCTCGACTGGCTGTCGGCGCTCGAGCAGTACACGGCGCAGTCGCTGACCGCGAACCCCGACCTCGCGCTCGCCCTGGTCGGCGACTTCAACATCGCGCCGACGGATGCCGACAACGGCGACCCCACCGTGGTGCAGGGGTTCGCGACCCACGTGTCGCCGCCCGAGCGCGAGGCGTTCGCCGCCCTCGAGGCGGCGGGACTTCACGACGTCGTCCGCCCGCTCATCCCGACCGGGTTCACCTACTGGGACTACAAGCAGCTGCGCTTCCCCCGCAACGAGGGCATGCGCATCGACTTCATCCTCGGCTCGCACGCGATCGCCGACGCCGTCACCGGTGCGACGATCCACCGCAACGAGCGCAAGGGCGAGGCGCCGAGCGACCACGTGCCGGTCGTCGTCGACCTCGACCTCGAGGGCCCGGACGACGACGATCGCCCGATGATCTTCTGAGATCGCGGCCCCCGCGACGTCTCCGCGAGAAGTCTTCGCGCGACCTCAGTCCTCGGGGCCCATCTCGCCCGTCCGGGGCTCCCCCGGCGCCGGACCGTACCGCAGCTGGAGCACCCCCAGCGGCCCGGTCACCGGCGGCTCGAGCAGTGTGACGTTCGCGGGATGCGCGCCCTCCGGGAACACCTTCTTTCCCTGCCCGAGCACGACCGGGTACACCCAGAGCGTCAGCACGTCGAACAGCTGCTCCTTCAGCAGGGTCTGCACGAAGTCGACGCTGCCGATGACGTGGATGCTCTCGTGCTTCTCGCGCAGCGCCTCCACCTCCCGGTTGAGGTCGATGCCGAGCTGCGACGACCCCTCCCAGTCGAGCGTGGGAAGGCCGCGCGAGGCGACGTACTTCGGTGCGCTGTTCAGGGCGTCGGCGATCTTGCCGGACTGGTGCGGCCAGTAGCCCGCGAAGATGTCGTAGGTCCGTCGCCCGAGGAGCACCGCGTCGAGCTCGGAGATGCCCTTGCCGATCGAGGCGCCGATGACCTCATCGGGGAACGGCGCCTGCCACCCGCCGTACGGGAAGCCGTTCGAAGGGTCCTCCTCCGGGCCGCCGGGCGCCTGCGCGACGCCGTCGAGGGTGGTGAACAGGTCGATGTAGATGCGACCGGTCATGGCCGCCTCCTTCCAGGGCGAGGTCGGGCTCAGGCGACGAGCACGACCGCGGGGTCGATCGGGATGTGGAATGTCCGGGCGAAGCGTTCGAGCAGGGTGCCGTCGCCGGCGACGACGGCCAGCACGTCCTGGTCGATCGCCGCGGCCGGGGTCAGCTCGCCCGAGATGAGGCGACGGATGCCGGGACCCGCCGCGAAGACGAGGTCGGGCTCACCCGAGGTCGTGGCCTGCGTGCCGAGCCGCGGGTCGATGGGGCGCCCGGCCGGCTGGAGCTGCGCGATCCGCAGTCCGGACGCGTCGACCTGCACGCGCAGCACGACGTCGGCCACGTGCAGCTCGTAGTCGGCGGGCGGCAGGGTGGCTGCAGCATCCGTCTGGAATGCCGTCCGCAGCGCCATCGTGAGCGAGTCCGCCGTCACGACGTCCTCCGGCTGGGGGTCGCCCATCTTCTGGAATCCCCACCGGCCGAGGGCGAGCACGATCGGCTCGAGCTCGCGCCCGTAGGGCGTCAGCTCGTACACGAGCCCGCAGTGCAGGAGCGGCACGCGGCGCACGACACCGCCCTCCTGCAGCTCCTTGAGCCGCGTGGAGAGGATGTTGGTCGGGATCTTGGGCAGCCCCTGCTTGAGGTCGGTGTAGCGCCGGGGGCCGACGAGCAGATCGCGGACGATGAGCAGCGCCCACCGCTCCCCGATCAGCTCGACGGCCGTCGTGACCCCGCAGTACTGCCCGTAGCTGCGGGACGCCACTTACGCCTGCGCCTGCTCCGCCATGTACGCCTCGGGACCCTTGGCGGCAGCCTCGGGGTCCATCCACATGAACTGGACGCCGTTGCCGTCCGGGTCGATGAGGTCGCGCGCGTACATGAAGCCGAAGTCCTGCGGCTCGCCCGGTGCGGTGCCGCCGGCTGCGACGCCCGCCTCGACGATCCGGTCGACGTCCTCGCGGGTCTCGCGGCTGATCGACAGCAGCACCTGGGCGTGCGTCTTCGGGTCGGCGAACTCCTTGTCGGTGAACGTCGCGAAGTACTCCTTCGTGAGGACCATGAAGAAGATCTGGTCGCTCCACACGATGCACGCGGCGTTCTCGTCGGTGAAGAGCGGGTTCAGCGCGCAGCCCAGAGCGGTGTAGTACGCCTTCGAGCGCTCGAGGTCGCTCGTCGGGATGTTGACGAAGATGTGCGTCATTGCCGTTGCTCCTTGTCACCGTGGCGTCGGCCGGCCCGCCGACATCACGATGGTTGCAAAAAACAAGCGAGCTTGTCAATAGCAAGTGATCGAGGATGCCGCACCGGCGACGCGCCGGCGGCGTCTGGGGAGGTGGGCGCCATTCTCCGTCTCGCGGGGGATGCCGCGTGACCGGCGCCCCCGTAGCGTGGAAGGATGTCCGACCTGCCTTCCCCGCACCCCGCGCGGCGCCCGGCGGCGACCCCGGGCGAGCTGCGCAACGACGTCTGGCTCGCGGGTGCCCTCTTCGTCGCCGCGGTGATCAGCGCCGCGCTCGGCTCGGTCGCCGGGATCTACGGCGCCGACGCCAACGCCGACATGCAGTGGGCGCTGCTCTACAGCCTCGGGCTGACCGCCCCGCTGGCCGTGCGGCGGCGCTTCCCCGAGATCGTCGTGGTCGCGATCGCCGTGGTGTTCTTCATGGGCGTGACCTTCCGCATCCCCGACCTCTTCGTCTCGAACATCGCCATGTTCATCGCGATGTACACCGTCGGCGCCTGGGTCGACGACCGCCGACGTGCGATGTGGGTGCGCGTCGGCGTGATCATCGCGATGTTCGTGTGGCTGCTCATCACGATGTTCCAGGCGGCGATCGATCCGTCCGACGAGAGCCTGTCGAGGGCGGGGCTGTTCTCGCCGTTCGCGGCGATGATGCTCATCCAGCTGCTCATCAACGCCGGATTCTTCGGCGGCGCGTACTACATGGGCGATCGCGCGTACGCCGCCGCGCTGGCTCGCGAGGTGCTCGAGGAGCGCACCCGCGAGCTCGAGCGCGAGCGCGAGGTCACCGCTGCGCAGGCCGTCGCGCTCGATCGCGTGCGCATCGCCCGCGAGCTGCACGACGTCGTCGCGCACCACGTGTCGGCGATGGGCGTGCAAGCCGGTGCCGCGCGCGCCGTGCTGGAGCGGGATCCGGATGCTGCGCGCACAGCACTGCTCGGAGTCGAGTCGTCCGCCCGCTCCGCTCTCGCCGAGCTGCGCCAGCTGCTCGAGACCCTCCGCACCTCCGGCGGCGACGCCGAAGGAGCATCCACCGTGCACCTGTCTGCGCTCGCCGAACTCGTCGCCCACGCGAACGAGAACGGCCTGCCCACGACCCTCACGATCGTCGGCGACCCGGTCGAGCTGACCGAGCTCGTGCAGGTCAACGTGTTCCGCGTCGCCCAGGAGGCGCTCACGAACGCACGACGGCACGGCGGACCGGATGCTGCCGCCGACGTCCGCCTGCGCTACGCGCCCGATGCGGTCGAGCTCGAGGTCGTGAACACCGGCCGCGCCGCCGTCGCGCCCATGCGGCCGGGTCTCGGCCTGGTCGGCATGCGCGAGCGGGCCGCCGCGTCGGGCGGTGAGCTCGAGGCCTCACCGCGCGCACGTGGAGGGTTCCTCGTGCGCCTGCGCGTGCCGCGGACCGTGCCGGCCGAGGCGGTCGGCGCGTGATCCGGGTCCTGCTCGTGGACGACCACGCCGTGATGCGCGCCGGCTTCCGCATGATCCTCGAATCCGCGGGCGACATCACCGTGGTGGGCGAGGCCTCGACCGGCGTCGAGGCGGTGGCGGCAGCATCCGATCTCGGTCCTGACGTGATCTGCATGGACGTGCAGATGCCCGACATGGACGGCCTCGAGGCGACCCGGCGCATCGTCGACGACCCGTCGGCGGAGGCGGCCGTGGTGGTGGTGACGACCTTCGACCGCGACGACTACCTGTTCGACGCGCTCGCGGCCGGCGCGAGCGGGTTCCTGCTCAAGAACGCCGGCCCCGAAGAGCTCATCTCGGCCGTGCGGGTGGCCGCGGCCGGCGACGCGCTGCTGGCGCCCGAGGTGACGCGCCGCGTGATCGCCCGCTTCGCCCACCCCGCGCCCGCCGCCGCGCCCGCCGCCGATGCCCGCTCAGCGGCCCCCTCCCCCGACCGCGAGAGTACAGCTGGTGGACGAGAGGATGGTTCGTTCCCTACCTCTCGGCGACCAGCTGTACTCTCGCGGGAAATGGCGGGGGGCGGGGGCGAGGCGTCGCCGGCGGTCGAGCTCACCGACCGCGAGGCCGAGGTGCTGCAGCTCGTCGCGCAGGCCATGAGCAACGCCGAGATCGCGCAGCGTCTCTACATCGGCGAGGCCACCGTGAAGACCCACGTCTCGAACGTGCTGCAGAAGCTCGGCGCCCGCGACCGCGTCGCCGCCGTCGTCTACGCCCACCGCCACGGCCTCGCCTGACCCCTGCCACCTCTGTTCCGCAGTCGGAAATGGCGCCCTTGGGCCTCGGGACGTCGCCAAAAGTGACTGCGGAACAGCGGGGCGTCGCGTCGGGGCGCACACGGGGGCCGGCAGGGCGTCGCGTCGGGGCGCACACGGGGGCCGGCAGGGGCGCCGCGACGGACGGATGCCCCGGACCGGGGCCGAGAAGGACGGATGCCCCGGACCGGCGCCGAGACGGACGGATGCCCCGGACCGGGGCCGCGAGAGGGCGCCGGGCCGGGGCATCCGGGGGGTGCTGGAACGGGGTCATCGGCCCGGGGTGAGGCCGACCGGGGGGAGGATCAGGCGGCGACGGGGACCGCGGCGTAGCGGTCGATCAGCGCGCCGAAGGCCTGGAGGTAGCCGATGAGGAAGTCGGCGGTCTGCTCGCTGGTGACCTCGCCGGTCTCGGTGAACAGGCCGGGGGTGGTCTGCACGTAGCCCTCGGGCTGGCCGAGCGTCGGGGCGTTGTAGTGGCTGAGGATCGCCTTGAGGTGCTGCTGCGCGGCCGCGGTGGCGATGCCGCCGCCGGAGGTGCCGATGACGGCGGTGGGCTTGCCGTCGAACGAGCCCTGGCCCCACGGGCGGGCCGACCAGTCGAGGGCGTTCTTCAGCACGCCGGGGATCGAGCGGCTGTACTCGGGCGTGATGATGATGACGCCGTCGACGTCCGCGATCGCCTGCTTGAAATCGCGCGCGACCTGGGGGAAGTCCGCGTCGAAGTCGGGCGAGTAGAACGGGAGGTCCTTGATCGGGATCTCGACGAGAGTGGTGCCCTCCGGGGCGAGCCGCTCGAGCGCCTTCGCGAGACGACGGTTGATGGAGGTCGACGAGATGCTGCCGACGATGTAGCCGATGGTCCGCTCGGACATGTGGGGTTCTCCTTGAAAAGCAAAGGCGTCCCCGGTGGGGACCACCGTGGACGTTCCACATCCATGCAAGCACATGTACGCCTCTTCTATTCCGGCGCATGAAAGATCTCTCATCCACCTTCTCCCCCGCACGACGGAGGAAGCTCGAATCCGCCCCACGGGGGAGGACGCGGAGCACTCCCGTCCGTAGCGTCTTCGGCAGGGGGATCGAAAGGAGACAGAGATGCTGCAGCTTCGCGGTATCGGCAAGAGCTACGGAGGGCGCCGCGTGCTCGACGACGTGTCGTTCGACGTGCGGCCCGGCCGGCTGACCGGCTTCGTCGGCGGGAACGGCGCCGGCAAGACCACCACCATGCGGATCGTGCTGGGGGTGCTCGCCGGGGACGCCGGCACCGTCACCCTCGACGGCGCCGAGGTGACCGCCTCCGACCGCCGCCGCTTCGGCTACATGCCCGAGGAGCGCGGGCTGTACCCGAAGATGAAGGTGCACGAGCACATCACGTACCTCGCGCGCCTGCACGGGTTCTCGAAGACGGATGCCTCGACCCGCGCTCGCGCCCTGCTCGAGCAGCTCGGGCTCGGCGAGCGCCTGAACGACAACGTCGAGACGCTCTCGCTCGGCAACCAGCAGCGCGCCCAGATCGCCGCCGCCCTCGTGCACGACCCGCAGGTGCTGATCCTCGACGAGCCTTTCTCGGGCCTGGACCCGCTGGCGGTCGACGTCGTGGCCGGTGTGCTGCAGCAGCGTGCCGCCGAGGGCGCCGCCGTGCTGTTCTCGTCGCACCAGCTCGACGTCGTCGAGCGGCTGTGCGACGACCTCGTGATCATCGCCGGCGGCACCATCCGCGCGGCAGGCGCCCGTGACGCCCTCCGCGCGCAGCACTCCACGCGCCGCTTCGAGCTCGTCTCGGCCGGCGACGCCGGGTGGCTGCGCACCGAGCCAGGCGTCGAGGTGCTCGACTTCGACGGCGGGTACGCCGTGTTCGACGCCGACAGCGACGAGACCGCGCAGCGGGTGCTGCGCCGGGCCGTCGCCAACGGGGATGTCGCGAGCTTCGCGCCGCAGCATCCGTCCCTCGCCCAGATCTTCAAGGAGGTCATCCAGTGAACACCACCGACACCCGCCGCGGCGGAAGCACGCTGGGCGCCGGTCAGGCGATCTGGCTCGTCGCCGAGCGTGAGATCGGCTCGAAGCTGCGCAGCAAGGCGTTCGTCATCTCGACGGCGATCCTGTTCATCGGTGCGCTGGCCCTCGTCGTCTGGGGCGGCTTCCAGGCGGCGAACAGCACCGGCACACCCGTCGCGGTGACCGCCGACGCGCAGCAGTACGTCGCCCAGGCCGAAGGCCTCGACGTCACCGACGTGGCAGACCGCGCGGCCGCCGAGGAGCTCGTCAAGGACGGCGAGGTCGACGCCGCGGTCGTGGGCGACTCGTCGTCGCCGCTCGGTTTCGCGATCATCGCCGAATCCTCCGCCCCGACGTCGCTGATGCTGCAGCTCGCGCAGGTGCCGCCGGTCGAGCTGCTCGCTCCGGAGGAGGGCAACGCGGCGCTCGGCTACATCGCCGCGGTCGGCTTCGGCATCGTGTTCCTGCTCGCCGCGTCGCTGTTCGGCGGCACGATCGCGCAGAGCGTCGTCGAGGAGAAGCAGACCCGCGTGGTGGAGCTGCTCATCTCGGCGATCCCGGTGCGGTCGCTGCTGGCGGGCAAGGTCATCGGCAACACGGTGCTCGCGATGGGCCAGATCCTGATTCTCGCGGCCATCGCGATCATCGGGCTCACCGTCACCGATCAGACGGCGCTGCTGCAGGGGCTCGGCGCGCCCATCGCCTGGTTCGCGATCTTCTTCCTGTTCGGCTTCATCCTGCTGGCGTCGCTGTTCGCAGCCGCGGCGTCGATGGTGTCGCGCCAGGAGGACATCGGCTCGACCACGATGCCGCTGACGATGCTCGTGATGGCACCGTACTTCCTCGTCATCTTCTTCAACGACAACCCGCTGGTGCTCGCGATCATGTCGTACGTGCCGTTCTCGGCGCCGGTCGGCATGCCGATGCGCATCTTCCTCGGGCAGGCGCAGTGGTGGGAGCCGCTGCTGTCGATCGTGATCCTCATGGCGACGTGCGTCGCGGCGATCCTCATCGCCGCCCGCATCTACGAGAACTCGCTGCTGCGCATGGGCGGTCGGGTGAAGCTCTCGGAGGCCCTCGCCGGCTGACCAGGTCGGCTCCGGATGACGGATGCTGCGGCCCTGCGCACTGCGCCGGGCCGCAGCATCCCTCTGTCCTCTGCGCGCTTCATGTGCTCTGGCCGAGCGCACATGATCTGCACGCGCACGACGGGTGTTCTCGGTGAGAGCACATGATGCGAGCACACGCGCGACGCGCAGGGGCGCAAGCCCCTGCCCCGAGCGCGGGCGTGTGGGTAGCGTGAGGCGCATGTCGGCGCAGACCACATTGCTCATCCTGGGCGCCTCGGGCGACCTCACCTCGCGGCTGCTGCTGCCCGCGCTCGGCCAGCTGCTGGCCCGTGAGCCGCACCGCTCGGTGCGCCTGCGCGGCGCGGGCGTCGACGAGTGGGACGACGAGCGCTGGCGGCAGACCGTGCGGTCGTCCTTCGAGTCGGCCGGGTGGGCCGATTCCTTCGCCGCCGTGGCCGACACGACGTACACGCGCGCGGACATCACCGACGCGAAGGACCTCGAGCGGCTGCTCGCCGGCCACGACGGACGGATCGCCCTGTACTTCGCCGTGCCGCCCGCGGTCGCGAAGGCCTCGTGCGAGGCGCTCGTCGGCGTGGACATCCCCGAGGGCACGGTGCTCGCGCTCGAGAAGCCGTTCGGCGTCGACCAGGCGAGCGCGCACGCCCTCAACGCGACGCTCGCCCGGCTCGTGCCGGAGGAGCAGGTGTTCCGCATCGACCACTTCCTCGGCCGGTCGACGACGCTGAACCTCCTGGGCGTGCGCTTCGCGAACCGCGTCTTCGCGCCGGTGTGGCGCGCGCAGGACGTCGAGTCGGTGGTCATCCGCTACGACGAGGCGCTCGGCCTCGAGGGCCGGTCCGGCTACTACGACCGGGCGGGCGCGCTCGTCGACATGATCCAGAGCCACCTGCTGCAGGTGATGGCGGTGCTCGCGATGGAGCCGCCCGCGACCCTGCACGAGCGGGACTTCCGCGATGCGACGGCCGCCGTGCTGCGCGCGACCCGCGTGTGGGGCGACGATCCGGCGAAGGCCTCGCGCCGGGCGCGGTACACGGCAGGGAAGGTGGGCGACCGCGAGCTGCCGTCCTACGCCGATGAGGAGGGCGTCGACCCGGCGCTCGAGACCGAGACGCTCGCCGAGGTCACGTGCGAGGTGCGCAACGAGCGGTGGGAAGGCGTGCCCTTCACGCTGCGGTCGGGCAAGGCGCTCGCCGGCAAGGACGGCGAGGTCGTGGTGACGTTCCGTCCCGTGAACCACGTCCCCGAGGGCCTGACCGGGGCGGCGCCCGGCTCGGTGCTGCGCTTCTCGCTCGGCCCCGACCGGATGGACCTCGAACTCAACGTCAACGGCGGCGACGACCCGTTCGAACTCGAGCGGGCGCTGCTCGAGGCCGACCTCGGCGAGGGTGCGCTCAAGGCCTACGGCGAGGTGCTGTCGGGCATCCTCGACGCCGACGCGACCCTCGCGGTGCGCGGCGACGCCGCCGAGGAGTCGTGGCGGATCGTCGACCCCGTGCGGGCGGCCTGGCGCGCCGGCGACGTGCCGCTCGACGAGTACCCGGCGGGATCGCTCGGCCCCGCCGGATGGCCCGTGCTCCCCTGAGGAGCGCCTACTGCCCGCCCATCATCTGCGGCTCCATGCGGCCGACGGAGATGACGTTGCCGGCGGGGTCTCTGAACCACGCGATGTCGGGGCCGCCCTCGAACCCGCGCGAGATGCCCTTCTCATCGGTGCCGTAGTCGGGGTCGGTGTAGATCTTCGTGACGACACCCCGCCTGTTCAGGTCGTCGACGGCGGCATCGACGTCGGCGACGCTGAAATTGAGGATCGTGAACACGGCCGGCTCATGATCCTCCTTCGGGTAGACGAAGATGCTGCCCCCGCCGGGCAGTGCGATGGTGAAGCCTCCGCCCATCTCCTCGTAGACGGTGACGTCGAGCCCCAGGGTGTCGCGATAGAAGGCCGCGGCTGCGCCGATGTCGGGTACGGCGAAGCTAGAGAACGGCCGATCGGGTGTGAACATGACAGCCTCCCAGTGGTTGTGCCGCCGACAACGATCCTCTTGCCCGCAGGGCATGTCCAGAGGGGGCGCGGCGCACCTTCGCTGCGCCGGGGGCGCGGCGTAGACTCCCGGCATCCGCACGAACCACGACAGCACTGTGACCGTCAACGGGCGGGCCGTCCCGCTCGCAGGCGCCGTCGCGCACGCCACCGCGCTGGACTGGCTGCGCGGCCTCGGACTGACCGGCGCGAAGGAGGGCTGCGCCGAGGGCGAGTGCGGCGCGTGCGCCGTGCTGGTCGCCACCGCCGACCCCGAGGGCACGGCCGTGTGGACCCCCGTCAACGCGTGCCTCGTGCCCGTCCATGCGCTCGACGGGCAGGAGGTGGTGACCTCCGAGGGTCTCGGCTCGCCCGACGACCTGCATCCGGTGCAGCAGCAGCTCGCGGCCGCCGGCGGCTCGCAGTGCGGCTACTGCACGCCCGGGTTCGCGTGCGCGATGGCCGCCGAGTTCTACCGGTCCGACCGCGAGGCGGGCACGGCCGACGGCGAGCACGGGGCGAACGGATTCGAGCTGCATGCGCTGAGCGGCAACCTCTGCCGTTGCACGGGCTACCGGCCCATCCGCGACGCGGCCTTCGGGCTCGGGATGCCTCTTCCCGATGATCCGCTCCGTGAGCGGCTGTCCGCGCCGGCGCCGGCGGCGGCCGCCACCGAGGTGCGAGCGGCAGACGGGCGCTTCGTCCGCCCGGGGACGCTGCAGGAGGCCCTGCAGCTGCTGCGCGACGAGCCGGAGGCGCTCGCCGTGGCCGGCAGCACGGACTGGGGCGTCGACGTCAACCTGCGCGGCGCCCGCGCGCCACTCGTGGTCGCGATCGACCGCCTGCCGGAGTTGCGCGGCATCGACATCACCGGCGACACCGTCGAGGTCGGCGGCGCGGTGCCGCTGTCGGAGATCGAGCGCCGCGTCGGCGAGCGGGTGCCGCTGCTCGCACAGCTGCTCCCCCAGTTCGCGTCGCGCCTGATCCGCAACCGCGCGACGCTGGGCGGCAACCTCGGCACCGCCTCCCCCATCGGCGACGCGGCTCCGGCGCTGCTCGCGCTCGGCGCGAGCGTCGTGCTCGTCGCGGCCGACGGCGGCGAGCGCGAGGTCGACCTCGCCGAGTACTTCACGGGGTATCGCACCTCGGTCAGGCGTCGCGACGAGCTCATCCGGACGGTGCGGATCCCGCTGCCGACCGCGGGTCTCACCGCGTTCCACAAGGTGACGAAGCGGCGGTTCGACGACATCTCGTCGGTGGCCGTCGCCTTCGCCCTCGAGCTCGACGGCGGCTCCGTCACGAGAGCGCGTATCGGCCTCGGAGGCGTCGCTGCGACGCCACTGCGCGCACACGCCACCGAGCACGCGCTCGAGGGACACCCGTGGAACGCCTCGACGGCGGCGGCAGCATCCATGGTCCTGCAGCGTGAGGGGACGCCGCTCGACGACCACCGCGCGAGCGCCGCGTATCGCGCACGCATGCTCGGCACCGCGCTGCCGGCGCTGTTCGCGGCGTCGGCCGATGACGAGGAGGCGACGGCATGAGCTCGCTCGCCGATCGCCCCGAGAACCCCGTCGTCGGACGCCCCGCGGTGCACGAGAGCGCGGCGCTGCACGTCACCGGCGCGGCCGTCTACACCGACGACATCGCCGCGCGGACCCACGGCGTGCTGACCGCATGGCCGGTGCCGTCGACCGTCGCGCATGCCCGTGTCACCATCGACGTCGCGCCCGCATACGACGTGACCGGCGTCGTCCGGGTGCTGACCGCCGACGATGTTCCCGGCGTCAACGACGCGGGGGTCAAGCACGACGAGCCGCTCTTCCCGACCGAGGCGATGTTCTTCGGCCATGCGCTGGTGTGGGTGCTGGGAGAGACGACGGATGCTGCGCGCCAGGGCGCGGCCGCCGTCACGGTGTCGTACGAACCGCTGCCGTCGCTGATCACGGTGCAGGAGGCGATCGACGCCGGGTCGTTCCAGGGCGTACCCCGCACGATCGCGCGCGGGGACGCGGCATCCGCCCTCGCATCCTCCGCGTTCGTCTTCGAGGGGGAGAGCGTCGTCGGCGGGCAGGAGCACTTCTCGCTCGAGACGCACGCCTCGTTCGCCGTACGCGACCCCGACGGGCGCTACTTCGTGGAGTGCTCGACGCAGCACCCGTCCGAGACGCAGGAGATCGTCGCGCACGTGCTCGGCGTGGCGTCGAGCGAGGTCACCGTCGAGTGCCTCCGCATGGGCGGCGGCTTCGGCGGCAAGGAGATGCAGCCGCACGGGTTCGCGGCGATCGCGGCCCTCGGGGCGAAGCTCACCGGACGCCCCGTGCGCCTGCGGCTGAACCGCACGCAGGACATCACGATGTCGGGCAAGCGCCACCCGTTCCACCTGGCCTGGCGGGCGGGCTTCGATGCCGACGGGTACCTGCAGGCGCTCGACGCGACCCTGACCGCCGACGGCGGCTGGAGCCTCGACCTCTCGGAGCCGGTGCTCGGCCGCGCGCTCTGCCACGTCGACAACGCCTACTGGATCCCGAACGTGCGGGTGCACGGCCGGGTCGCACAGACCCACAAGCCGTCGAACACGGCGTTCCGCGGCTTCGGCGGCCCCCAGGGCGCGTTCCTCATCGAAGACATCCTGGGCCGCGCGGCCCCCGCGCTCGGGATCGATCCCCTCGAGCTGCGGGAGAAGAACTTCTACCGGCCGGGTCAGTCGACGCACTACGGGCAGCCCGTCAAAGACGCCGAGCGCCTCTCCGCGATATGGAATCGGCTCCGCGGCTCGTGCGATCTCGACGAACGGCTGCGCGAGGTCACGCGGTTCAACGAGGCGCACGCCGACCGCAAACGCGGGCTCGCCATGACGCCGGTGAAGTTCGGCATCTCGTTCACGTTCACGTCGTTCAACCAGGCCGGTGCCCTCGTGCTCGTGTACAAGGACGGCTCGGTGCTCATCAACCACGGCGGCACCGAGATGGGCCAGGGCCTGCACACCAAGATGCTGCAGGTCGCGGCCACCGCCTTGGGCGTGCCGCTGGAGGCCGTGCGCGTGGCCCCGACCCGCACCGACAAGGTGCCCAACACGTCGGCGACGGCCGCGTCGTCGAGCGCCGATCTCAACGGCGGCGCCGTCAAGCTCGCGTGCCAGGAGATCCGCGGCCGGCTGGCCGCCGTGGCGGGGCGCCTCCTCGGCGTCGACGCCCGCGACGTGCGATTCTCCGAGGGCTGGGTCAGCGCGCTGGGCGGCGCGGAGCGGATGCCGTTCGCCGACGTGGTCGCGGCGGCCTACCTGCAGCGGGTGCAGCTGTTCGCGGCGGGCTACTACCGCACCGAGGGGCTGCACTGGGACGCCGACCGCCAGCAGGGGTCGCCGTTCAAGTACTTCGCCTACGGCTGCGCCGCCGCCGAGGTCGAGGTGGACGGCTTCACCGGCGCGTACCGCCTGCGCCGCGTCGACATCGTGCACGACGTCGGCGACTCGCTGTCGCCCTTGCTCGACATCGGCCAGATCGAGGGCGGCTTCGTGCAGGGCACCGGCTGGCTGACCCTCGAGGAGCTGCGCTGGGACGCCGGCGACGGGCCGACGCGCGGCCGCCTGCAGACACCCTCGGCCAGCACGTACAAGCTGCCGAGCTTCTCCGAGATGCCGGAGGAGTTCCACGTCGCGCTCTTCGAGGACGCCCGCGAGGACGGCGCGGTGTACGGCTCCAAGGCCGTGGGCGAGCCGCCTCTGCTCCTCGCCTTCAGCGTGCGCGAGGCGCTGCGGCAGGCGGTGGGCGCGTTCGGCCCGGCCGGGCGCAGCGTCGAGCTCGGCTCACCCGCCACCCCCGAGGCGGTGTTCTGGGCGATCGAGGCCGCACGCGGCGCCGGCGACGAGGCGGCAGCATCCGTTTCTCCCGATGGCACGGATGCTGAGTCCCGGAGCGACACCGAGGACTCGGGTTCGGCGGAATCCGGACTGCTCACGGCGGGCCGCTGAGGCCGGCCGTGGACTGGCTCGACGCAGTGCGGGGCCTGCGGGACGCCCGCACGCCCGCGGTGATCGTGACGCTCGCGATGGTGCGCGGCCACGCCCCACGCAACGGCGGCGCCAAGATGGTCGTCTCGCCGGGCGAGGTCTTCGAGACGATCGGCGGCGGCAACCTCGAGGCCACCGCCGTCGCGCGCGCCCGCGCGATGCTGGCTTCCGGAACCGCCGAGCCGGAGCTGCTGACGCTCACCCTGAGCGACAAGGAGATCACGGAGTACGGCGTGCAGTGCTGCGGAGGAGAGGTCACGCTCATGCTGGAGCCGGTGCGGGTCGTGCCGTCGGTCGCGGTGTTCGGAATGGGACACGTGGGACTCGAGGTGGCGCGGATCCTGGCGCGCCAGCACCTCGAGCTGCACCTCGTCGACTCCCGCGAGGCCATGCTCTCGCCGACGCGCCTCGGGGTGGACGGCGCGCCGGGGCCGCTCGCCGACGCGGTCGCGGGCGTGCACGTGCACCGGGCTCCGGTGCCGGAGGCCGTGCTGGCGTCGGTGCCGGCGGGGACGCACGTGCTCGTCATGACCCACGACCACGCCGAAGACCTCGCGATCGTCGACCAGGCGCTGCGCACCGAGGGCATCGCCTCGATCGGCCTCATCGGCTCGCGCTCCAAGTGGGCCCGCTTCCGCGCGCGCCTCACGGAGGCCGGCCACGACGAGGCCGCCCTGGCCAGGGTGACGACGCCGATCGGCCTGCCAGAGATCGCCGGCAAGCATCCCGCGACGATCGCGGTGAGCGTCTCCGCACAGCTGCTGCAATCGATCGAGGAAGCCGCGCCCGTCGCCGCAGCCCACGCGCGTTGAGCGGAGGGCGCTCTGGTCTGCGAGATCGCCGGCGCCGTTTCGACTCGCTCGTTCCTCGCTCGCTCAACGACCGGTGCTCTTGCCCCGCTCGTTGAGCGGAGGGCGCTCTGGCGCCCGCAGTCGAAACGCATCGAGTCCGCGAGATCGCCCATTGCACCCGCTCGTTGAGCGGAGGGCGCTCTGGCGCCCGCAGTCGAAACGCGTCGAGTCCGCGAGATCGCCGGCGCCGTTTCGACTCGCTCGTTCCTCGCTCGCTCAACGACCGGTGCTCTTGCCCCGCTCGTTGAGCGGA
>NZ_JBDGJU010000048.1:0-4646 GCF_057656735.1 Microbacterium sp. Soil_C_42 | reverse complement strand
AGCGGAGCGCGGACCGGGTCAGTACTCGATGCGCGTCGAGGTCCGGCCCCACTCGGTGAACGGGGCGATGCGGTGCGCGGGCGTGAGGTCGATCGACTCCACGGGCATGATGTCGCGGTGCTCGGGGCGGCCGTCGAAGTACCGGTAGAAGACCGCGTCGTCGAAGCCCGCGGCGGCGGCATCCTCACGGTCGGCGGCGAAGTACACCCGGTCCACGCGGGCCCAGAGCGCGGTGCCCAGGCACATCGGGCAGGGCTCGCAGCTCGTGTAGAGCGTCGCTCCGGTGAGGTCGAACGTCCCCAGCCCCTGGCACGCCCGGCGGATGGCGACGACCTCGGCGTGCGCCGTCGGATCGAGGTCGGCGGTGACGCGGTTCACGCCCTCGAAGACCTGCCCGTCGGCCGACACCACGACCGCCCCGAACGGACCGCCCGCGTTGCGGACGTTCTCGGTCGCGATCTCTATGGCCCGGGCGAGGTAGCGGGCGGGCGTGCCGTCGGTAGTGGACATCAGCCCCACCATACGAGCGCACGGCGACGCGCGCACCACCCCACGCGCAGGGCGGTCACCGCTCGACCAGCACCCCGTCCGCGTCGGCCCATACGTGCGCGCCCGGCACGAATGCGACGCCCGCGATGACCACCGGCACGTCGACCTCGCCGGCGCCCGCCTTCGCGCTCTTGCGCGGGTTCGAACCGAGCGCCTTGACGCCGAGGTCGAGCTCGCCGATCGCGACCCGGTCGCGGATCGCGCCGTGCACGATGATCCCCGCCCAGCCGTTCTCGACCGCCGAGGCGGCGATGAGGTCGCCGACCAGCGCGGACTCGAGCGATCCGCCGCCGTCGATCACGAGAACCGCACCCTCGCCCGGGGTGGCGAGCAGCGCCTTCACGAGCGCGTTGTCGCGGTGGCACCGCACGGTGCGGATCGGTCCGTCGAACGCGACGCGCCCGCCGATGTCGTGCAGCTGCAGCGCGAGCGAGTCGAGCTCGTCGCCCCGTTCGTCGTAGAGGTCGGCCGTCGAGGTGGTCATGCTCCGACGCTACGACGGTTGCCGTGCCCCGAGGCATCCGTCAGGAAGAGAAGTTCGCGCGCCCTTCTGCGCACCGCAAGAACGGGCGTCAGGCCGGGGCGGGCGGGTTGATATCGGGGTGCAGGGTGCTGAAGAACGAGTAGGTGTCGCCGTCGGGGTCGGGGTCGCGCTCCTTGAACTCGCTGACGAGGTCGTAGAGACGCTGCTGGAACTCCTCGCGGTGCTCGGGGGTGAGTTTGAGTCCCAGCCAGGTGGTGTCGAGATCGTCGGGGTCGACGCCCTCGATCTGCTGCAGGAACGTCTCGATGAGCACGGGCGAGCCGCCGGGCATCGACGTTCGCCACGAGAGGCCGGTGGCGCGGTAGGGCACCTCTCGCGCCCCCTGGGCACCGGTGCGTTCAGGCTGGGCGGCGAGGTACCCGGTCTGCACGAGCGTGCGCACGTGGTGCAGCATCGTGCCGGGGTTCACGCCGAGCAGCTCGGCGAGCTCCTTGTTGGTGCGCGACTCGAACGCGCACAGCCGCAGCACCCGCAGACGCAGGGGCGAGCTCAGCGCGCGCATCCGCGCCTCCGCCTCGGGATCCCCGTGCCGCAGTTCGATCCGCTCCTCGCGATCCCCCGTCACGTGGTCAGCGTACAAGACTGATTGACAGTCCTCAATCAGTGGCTCACACTGATTGACATGTCCCAATCAGACGACGTCCGCGAGGCCGAGGCGATCGACGACGCCGTCCTCGCAGAGGCCCGGGCCGAGGCATCCGTCCTGACCTCTCGCGCGGGTGCCGGCGAGGCGGTCGAGGCGGATCAGGATGCTGCCGCCGCCGCAGCCCCCGCGCCCGCGCCGAAGGGCGCGCTGTGGCGGGACCGCAACTTCATGACCCTGTGGAGCGGCCAGGCGCTCAGCCAGTTCGGCGCGCAGATCACCGAGCTCGCGATCCCCGTGCTCGCGGTGCTGGCCCTGAACGCCACGGAGTGGGAGGTCGGTGTGCTCAGCGCCGCGCAGGTCGCGGCGTTCCTCATCGTGGGACTTCCGGCGGGCGCGTGGATCGACCGCATGCGCAAGCGGCACGTCATGATCGTCGCCGACGCGGTCCGCGCCGCCGCCCTGGCCACGCTGCCCGTGCTGGCCCTGCTCGGGGTCCTGCAGATCTGGCACATGATCCTGGTCGCTCTGATCATGGGCGTCGCGACGGTGTTCTTCGACGTGTCCAATCAGAGCATCGTGCCGTCCCTCGTGCGCGCGAACCAGATCGCCGAGGCGAACGGCAAGCTCCAGTCCACCGAGCAGCTCGCGGGTCTTGCCGGCCCTGCGGTGGGCGGCTGGCTGCTCGGGATCCTCGTCGCGCCGCTCGCGATCCTGATCACGGTCGGCACGTACCTCGCCTCCTTCGTGGCGCTGCTGTTCACCCGTGATCACGAGCAGCTCCGCGCTCCGGAGGACCACAAGCCCCTGATCCACGAGATCGGCGAGGGGCTGCGCTGGGTCTTCGGCAACCCGCTGCTGCGCCGCATCGTGCTGACCACCGGCACCGCGAACTTCTTCGGCACCATCGCCGCCACCCTCCTGCCCATCTTCGCGCTGCGCGAGCTGGGTCTCACGCCTCAGATGTTCGGCATCGTGTTCACGGTGTCGGCTGTCGGCGGTCTCCTCGGCGCCATGGCCACCCCCCGCATCGTGGAGCGCATCGGCGAGGCCCGCGCGATCCCGATCAGCGCGATCGCGTTCTCGGTGACCCCCTTCTTCCTGCCCGCGATCTCACTGGTGCCCAACCTCGCGTTCCCGCTGCTGGCCATCCAGTTCTTCCTGACGAGCTTCACGGTGCTGCTCTACAACATCACCCAGGTGACCTTCCGCCAGCGCATCACCCCACCCCGCCTGCTCGGACGCATGAACGCCTCGGTGCGCTTCGTGGTGTGGGGTGTCATGCCGATCTCGGCGTTGCTCGCCGGCGCGCTCGGCACGTGGATCGGCACGGTCCCCACGCTGTGGATCGCCGCATGCGGCGAGCTCTTCGCGTGCCTGTTCGTCGTCATCGGCCCCTTCTGGCGCATGCGGGAGCTCCCCGACGCGCACGCCGAGCACACCGACCACGAACCCGCCCGCTGACAGACCAGGATGCCTCGGCCCGCCGCGCAGGGTGCGGGCCGAGGCATCCGTCCCCCGTCCGCCGTGCGGTGCCCGACCTGTTGGTTTCCGGCGAGGTCGTGCCCTTCGGGGCGTGGGCGTGCTTAGGTTGCACCATGACGGCCCGCATCGTCTCGATCGGCACAGCTGTTCCGCCCACCCGCATCGCGCAGGCGGTCGCGCGCGACATCTTCGCGGCGCAGGAGGGGACCGACCGGCTCGCGCGGCGCCGCATCCAGGCGGTCTTCGACGCGTCGGCGATCGAACAGCGCCACACCGTGCTGGCCGAGTTCGCGTCGGCCGCCGCCGCGCCCGACGACGCCGCGTTCGTCGACTCGGAGGGCCGGCTCCTCTCCCCGTCGACCGGCGCGCGCAACCAGCGCTTCATCGCGTCGGCCCCCGAGCTCACGGCCGCCGCCGCGCGCACGGCCCTGGCCGACGGCGGCATCGATCCGTCCGCGGTGACCCACGTGGTCACCGTCTCATGCACCGGCCTCTTCGCTCCGGGCCCGGACTACCGCCTCGTCCGCGACCTCGGCCTGCGCCCGACGGTCGAGCGGTGCCACCTCGGCTTCATCGGGTGCGCCGCGGCGCTGCCCGCGCTGCGCGTGGCGTCGGCCCTGGCGGCGTCGAGACCGGATGCGGTCGTGCTGGTCGTGTGCACCGAGCTGTGCACGCTGCATCTGCGGCCCTCGAACGATCCGCAGCAGATCGTGGCCGCATCCGTCTTCGCCGACGGCGCGGCGGCGGCGGTCGTCACCGCCGATCCTGCCGCGGGGAACCCCGGCGGGCTCGACCTCGACAGGTTCGGCACCGCACTCACCGACGAGGGTGAGACCGACATGGTCTGGACGATCGGCGACAACGGGTTCGAGATGATCCTGTCCGCCGAGGTGCCGCGCATCATCGGCCGCGAGATCCAGGGGGCGGTGGGGAGGTTCCTCGGCGACGACACACTCCCTGAGGTGTGGGCCGTGCATCCCGGCGGGCGCAGCGTGCTCGACCGGGTCGAGTCGGGCCTCGATCTCCCGCCCGACGCGCTCGCGACGTCGCGCGCCGTGCTCCGCGACTTCGGCAACATGTCGAGCGCGACGATCCTGTTCATCCTCGCGTCTCTGCTGCGCGACGACGACGTCCCCGACGGCGCGCGGGTCGCCGGACTGGCCTTCGGCCCGGGGCTCACCGTCGAGTCGGCGCTCATGACCCGGCGCCGCCCGGCGGTCACGACCGCGGAGGACGTCGGCCTGGCCCTGGCGGCCTCGGCGTGACGGCGGCGGTGCCGGCATGAGCCTCGCCGTCCGCGACGACCGGCTCGCCGAGCTCATGGACGATCCGGACTGCGATCCGGACGCGCTGCGCGCCACCCTGCGGCGGTTCGGCACGATCAACCGCCTCGTCTCGGGCTGGGGCGTCGTCTACCGCACGCGGCTGCGCCCTCGCCTCGCCGCGCTGGGCCGGCCGGCGCACGTCCTCGACATCGGCTCCGGC
>NZ_JBDGJU010000047.1:0-20029 GCF_057656735.1 Microbacterium sp. Soil_C_42 | reverse complement strand
CCCGAGCCGCCCCCGAGCCGCCCCCGGAGCCGCCCGAGCCGCCCCGTCCCCGCCCCGCCCCTGGCCCCGCCCCGCCCTCGAGCCGCCCCCGAGCCGCGAGAGTGCACCTGGTCGCCGAGAGGTAGGGAAGCAACCAGCATCTCGGCGACCAGTTGCACTCTCGCGATCTCAGTGGACCCGACCCGCGGCGGATGCGCCGGTGAGGTGAGGTGCGTGCGGGGCCAGCAAGCGGCGGAGCGAGTGGAGATGCGCGGTCTGTTCGGGCGCGATCGCCCGCAGGCCGGCGCCTGCCAGGTGTCGCGCAAGGGGGTCACCGTGGTCGCATCCGTCCATCCCCAATGGGCGACCGCGCGGAGGTGGGTTCGCAGCCGCCTGTCGCGGAGGCTCTGGCGGCGCAACACCTCACGGGCATCGCCGTAGCGTCCGTCGTACTTGAGGTCGCCGTCGGCCTCGCCTCCGAGCTTGAGGTGCGTCCAGACGAAGTCGGCACGGTCCTCCTTCCCGGGCGATAGGAACACGACCTGGAGTTCGGGCGCGGGAAAGCCGAGCCACTCGATCACCGCGCGGCTGACGGCCTCGAGGGTCGTCTCGGACATGGCGGTCGCACGTGCGAGCGGCCATCGTGCGATATCGCGACCGCGACTGCTGATGCGCGCTTCGCTCATCCGGGTCAGTGCGTCTGCGGAGGCCGCGGGTGCGATTCTCAGCGCCGCGTCCGCGGCGGCAAGTCCGATCGCCGGGTGCCGGAGACGGGCGAGGTCCACCGCGGTGTCTTCCGGCCCGGTCATCGCGAGCCCGGCGATCTCCACGATCGTCCGGTCTTCGCTCGACCGGTGCGTGCGCACACCGGCAACGAGTCTCGATGAGCGCTTCGCCGGCACGAGCACATGCACGTCGACCGGGTCGCCGAAGATCGGCATGCCCAGCAGCGCGGCCGCGGACTCGAGGCAGAAGATCGCGTCGGGGTAGACGAGCGCCGCAGCGTGGACGCGTGCGAGGTACTTCTCCCACGGCGGCAGCGACCTCCACAGCGCGGCGGAGGCATAGACGCCATGGCGGACCTTGACGAGTTCTCCCCTGGCGACCCCGCGCTCTGGATGGGATACGTCGACATGCCGCAGCAACGCCAACGGACTTGGCGTGAGGACTCGCGCGAAAGTGACCAGCGGCATCCGTCCACCCTCTCCCCGTCAACGGTTACGGATGTATCGGCGCCACCCTTCTGTGGACCCCACGCGTCCGGCCGTCGCTGTGGAGGAGCGGGCCCCGCCGGCGGGCCGACCTCGGCTGGATTCCCCGTCCCCTCCCACGTCCCCATTCGGCGAGAGTGCACCTCGTCGCCGAGAGGTAGGGAGCCAACCAGCATCTCGGCGACCAGCTGTACTCTCGCCGATCACGGGCGCCGGGGGCGTGCGAGGTCGGGCACCGCGGGCGATCGGCGTGGGGGACGGGGACGGATGCCGCGGCCCTGGGCACCCGCGAACGGTCAGGCCGCGGGGGTCGCTGTGGGCGTCGGGGCGGGCGTGGGCGTGGGGATCGGGGCGAACACGCCGGGCCAGAGGGCCGCGGCCAGGGGATACCCCACGAACGCGACGACGTCCAGGAGCGTGTGCGCGATGACGAGCGACATGACGCGACCCCACCGGCGGTAGCACCAGCCGAAGACCACGCCCATCACGAAGTTGCCGACGATCGCACCGATGCCCTGGTACGCGTGATAGGCGCCGCGCAGGCCGGCGGAGGTCAGGATGATGGCCCAGTCGTTCCAGCCGAACCGTCGCAGCCGGTCGAACAGGTAGCCGATGAAGATCACCTCTTCGGTCAACCCCGCCCGCAGCGCCGACAGCACCAGCAGCGGCACGGTCCACCACGCCGCATCCAGGGGAGAAGCGACCACGGCGACGGTGACCCCGAGCGCGCGCCCGGCCGCGTAGAGAGCGAGTCCCGGCACGCCGATGACGGCGGCGAGAAGGATGCCGCGGCGGAGGTCTCCGCCGAACCGCGAGAAGTCCAGCCCGATGCGGCGCAGCGCGTTGCCGCCGGGCTCCCAGAGCAGGTACACGACGAGTGCCACGAGGGCGAGTGCGAAGAAGACGGCGAGCACCTGGTACACGACGTCCCAGACCGCCTGCGCGTCCCGCGAGGGGTTCACCTGGGTCTGCTGCTGGCCCAGCGGAACGGGCGCGAGGAGCTTGCGCACGAGCGACAGCACCGAGTACAGCGCGGACTGCCCGACCGTGATCGCGAGGACGATCCACACCTCCCACGTGAGGCGTCGGCGGTCGTACGGCGTGAGGGGCGAAAGAGTAGTCGAATCCCTCCGGCCCGTGGGCCGGTTCGGCGGCGTCATCTTGTCAGATTGTCACACTCCGCGTCGATTGAGTTAAGGCTCTGTAACGTTTTCGCCGATCGTTTTGACCATCTCACAACCGGTGCTTATCGTTTTCCCATCCGCGCGCAGGTCCGGCTTCCGGCCGGATCCGCGCGCATTACCCTGCACAGAGGAGACACAAGTGTCTGACAAGACGACGTGGCGCATGCGCGCACTCGGAGTCGCGGCGGGCGTCGGCGTGACCGCAATGGTCCTCGCCGGTTGCTCGACGACCCCACCGGCGACGGAGGAGACCGGCGGGAACACCGCCGACGCCGCGGTGACCATCGCTGAGGTGAACGAGTTCACGGGTACGAACTCGAACAGCGACAACGGCAACCTCGACATCAACGGCAAGGTCAACTACCTGACCCGCGCCGGCTTCTACTACGTCAGCGACACCTACGAGGTCGTCCCGGACGAGTCGTTCGGCAAGATGGAGGTCGTCAGCGAGGACCCCCTCCAGGTCAAGTACACCCTCAACGACGGCCTCGAGTGGTCCGACGGCGAGCCCATCACGACCGACGACCTGATCTTCGGCTGGGCTGCGACCTCGGGCATCTTCGACGACGCCACGCTCGACCCCGAGTCGGGCGAGCCGGTCAGCGGCACGAAGTACTTCGCGTACGCGGGCAGCACCGAGGGCGTCAACGCCTCGACGATCACGGATGTCGCCGATGACAAGCTCTCGCTCACGCTCGAGTACGACGTTCCCTTCGTCGACTGGAACATCATCGGTCTCATCGACCAGCCGGTCCACGTCGTCGCCGAGAAGGCCGGCGTCGACCAGGCCGAGCTCATCGACACGATCCTGACCAGCCCGCGCGGCGACGCCGCGGCTCCGGCTCCGGTCAACGAGACGCTCAAGGCTGCGGCTGACTTCTGGAACTCGGGCTTCGACATGACGTCGCTGCCGGACGACCCGTCGCTGTATCTCTCGAGCGGCCCGTGGATCATCGACTCGTGGGAGCCCACGCAGTCGATGACGCTGAAGCTCAACGACAAGTACACCGGTGACCTCAAGCCGCAGTTCTCCGAGATGGTCATCCGCTTCATCGGTGACGCTCAGGCTCAGGTGACCGCCCTCCAGAACGGCGAGGTCGACGTGATCGCCCCCCAGGCGAGCGGCGACACCCTCACCGCGCTGCAGGCGATCGACGGCGTCGAGGTCCTCCAGGGCGACGCGCTCAACTACGACCACCTCGACCTGACGTTCGCCGGCCCCTTCGCCGAGAAGAACGTCCGCGAGGCGTTCCTGAAGACGATCCCGCGCCAGCAGCTCGTCGACACGCTCATCAAGCCCGTCAACCCCGAGGCTGAGGTTCTCAACTCGAACCTCTTCATCCCGGCCCAGAAGCCGTACGAGGACGCTGTCGCGGCCAACGGCTCGGACGCGTACGCCGAGGTCGACATCGAGGGCGCCAAGGAGCTCCTCGCCGGTGCGACCCCGACGATCCGCCTCATGTACAACATCAACAACCCGAACCGCGTCGCGGCGTTCGAGGCCATCCAGGCCTCGGCTTCGCAGGCCGGCTTCGTGATCGAGGATGTGGGCCGTGAGGACTGGAGCGCGCAGCTCGGTTCGGACATCTACGACGCCGTCATCTTCGGCTGGATCTCGCCCGGTGTCGGCAACGGCACCATCCCGCAGATCTTCGCGAGCTTCGGTGGCAGCAACTTCAACAAGTACGCCAACGACACCGTCGACGAGATCGCTCGCACGATCCCGCAGACGCTCGACACCGACAAGATCGACGAGATGACGATCGAGGCGGACACCGAGCTGTTCTCCGACGCGTACGGTCTGCCGCTCTTCCAGGGCCCCGGCCTCGAGGCGCACACCGACCGCGTCGAGGGCATCACCTTCATGGGCAACCAGACCGGTGTGTTCTGGAACTTCTGGGAGTGGACGGTCGCCGAGTAATTCGGTGACGATCTGAAACACCACGCCATGGGGCGTCGGGTGCTAACAGCCCGGCGCCCCGTGCGTGTGTCTTCCCGTCCACAGCCGGCGAACCCGACGCCCGGCCTCTGCCGCCGTCGCCCGCCTGCTACCTTTTCTGCATGAAGGGCCAGCCCAGTGCTTAGCTTCGTTCTGCGGCGCATCGGGGTCTCGATCCTGATCCTCATCGCCGCATCCTTCCTGATGTACACCCTCGTGGCTCTTGCCAAAGACCCGCTCGAGGACCTGTACGCCTCCAACAGCCCGAACCGCGACGCGCTCATCGCGCAGCGCATCGCATGGCTGAACCTCGACCAGCCCATCCCCGTCCGCTGGTTCAACTGGCTGCTCGGCGCTGCCCGCTGCGTCATCCCGTTCGGTGGCTGCGACCTCGGCGTCACCATCCAGAACCAGCCCGTGACGATCGTCCTCGCACGTGCGATGGGCGCGACGCTCCAGCTCGTCACCGCTTCGACGATCCTCGCCATCGTCCTCGGCGTCCTCGTCGGCATCGTGTCTGCGCTTCGCCAGTACAGCGCCATCGACTACTCGTTCACGTTCGCCAGCTTCCTGTTCTACTCGCTGCCGTCGTTCGTGATGGGTGTTCTCCTCAAGGTCTTCTTCGCCCTCGGCTTCAACGACTGGCTCGACAGTCCGGTGTTCACGTGGCCGTGGATCATCGCACTCAGTCTCATCTCCGGCGTCTTCTGGCAGGCGATCATCGGCGGACCCAGGCAGCGCCGCCTGATCGTCTTCGCCGCCTCCGTGGTGACCTCCGGAGCGATGCTCTACGGCATGAGCGTGACGGCGTGGTTCCTCAACCCGTCGCTGGGACCGATCCTCACGCCGCTGCTGATCGCGGCGTTCGCGGCGGGCATGGTCCTCATCGTCGCCGGACCCCGTGCGCGCTACGCGTGGCGCACCGCCGGTGTCACCGCGATCGTCCTCATCGCCGCGTACTTCGTGCTGCAGCCGTTCCTCAAGTCGTTCAACGGCTGGGGAGTCCTCGCCCTGTTCGTGGCGGCGGCTCTCGTCGGCGCGGCGGCGGGCTGGTTCCTCGGTGAGTACGACAAGGGTCAGGCGATCCGCATCGGCGTGCTCTCGGGTCTGCTCGGCATGGGCGTGATCGTCCTGGACCAGTTCATGCAGAACTGGAACTCGTACGTCAACAACCCGAAGGTGAACGGGCGCCCGATCGCGACCATCGGTTCGCAGACGCCCAACCTGCAGGGCGACTGGTGGATTCAGAGCATCGACACGTTCACCCACCTGCTGCTGCCGACGATCAGCCTCATGCTGATCTCGTTCGCGGCGTACACGCGCTACGCGCGTGGCGGCATGCTCGAGACGCTGAACCAGGACTACATCCGCACCGCTCGCGCGAAGGGCCTTCCCGAGCGCACGGTCGTCGTCCGTCACGCCTTCCGAAACTCGCTCATTCCGATCACCACGATCGTGGCGGCGGACGTGGGAGCCCTCATCGGTGGTGCGATCATCACCGAGCGCATCTTCGCCTTCAGTGGAATGGGCGCCCTCTTCAACCAGGGTCTGAGTCATGCCGACCCGAACCCCGTCATGGCGTACTTCGTCGTCATCGCGGTGTTCGCCATCACGTTCAACTTCCTCGCCGACCTCGCGTACTCGGCGATCGACCCGAGAGTGAGGGTCAAGTAATGTCGATCCCTATCGATCCGGCCCTCGAGCCCCCCACCGCACCCTCCGACGGAGGCGTGCGCGTCCAGACCGCTGACGAGCGCGGCATCAGCCAGGGACGCCTGACGTTCCGACGCTTCATCGCCCACAAGCCTGCCGTGGTCAGCGCGGTCCTCTTCATCCTCATCGTCGGCTTCGCCATCTCGGCGACGGGCATCGGGCCCATCCCGGGCTGGTGGAAGTGGAACTACGAAGAGCTGATCCCGATCAGCAACGGCGGCAAGCCCACGCTGACGCTGTGGCCGTTCTCGCTCGGCGACCACCCGTTCGGCCAGAACACGGTCGGCAAGGACTACTTCGCGATGGTCATGCGCGGCCTCGTCAACTCGTCCTACATGATGTTCATCATCGGCCTCATCGGCGCCTTCCTCGGCGTCGTGGTCGGCGCTCTCGCGGGCTACTACCGTGGGTGGGTCGACGCGGTGCTGATGCGCCTGACCGACATCGTCATCGTGATCCCCGTGATCGTGATCGGCGCGGTCGTCGGATCGGCCGTGGGAAACCTCGGTCCGCTGCTGCTGGCGCTGTTCCTCGGATTCTTCGTCTGGACGGGAATCGCGCGACTCGTGCGTGCCGAGTTCCTGACCCTGCGCGAGCGCGAGTTCGTCGAGGCGGCACGCGTGGCCGGTGCGTCGGATGCCCGCATCATCTTCAAGCACATCCTGCCGAACGCGATCGGCGTGGTCATCGTCGCGACGACGCTGCTGATCGCCGCCGCGATCATCCTCGAGACGTCGCTGTCGTTCCTCGGGTACGGTGTCCGCGCGCCTGATGTGTCGCTGGGTCTGCTGATCTCGGCGAACGAGTCGGCGTTCCAGACGCGTCCGTGGCTGTTCTGGTGGCCGGCGGCATTCATCGTGATCCTGTCGCTGCTCGTGAACTTCGTCGGCGACGGTCTGCGCGATGCGTTCGACCCGCGTCAGAAGCGCATCGTCTTCCGCAAGGTCAAGGATCTCCCGGAGGATGCGGTCATCGTGGCCGGCACGACCGCCGACGTGCCCGAGGGTGCGCTGGTCACGGCCGGCGGTGCGGCGATCGTCGAGGGCGTCACGAGCGACCGCCCCGACGATGTCCTCGACGACGAGATCGCGCCCGACCCGGATCGCCGCGGATGATGCGCGCCAGGCGCTCAGCCGGTGGCGACGATCAGCGCGACCGACGCCGCGGCGAGCACGATCGACGCGATGAGGAACGGCACGTGCCAGTCGCGCTTGACGGGCGTCTCATCGGCCACGCCGAGTTCGACCTGACCGGCATCGAGGCGGCGGCGCCACGACTCTCGCACGACGAGAGCCGCGTTGCCCGAGTCGGTGCCCATGCGGTCGCTCGGGCGGGCGTCGCCACCGGCGGCGCTCGCCTCGCGGCGGGCCTTCGCGTTGCCCATCATCGTGGTGAAGAAGCCGGGGGCCGGCGCCGACCAGGCGGTGAAGCTGCCGGACGGCGTGTGCAGCGTCAGGGCGCGTGCCGTCTCGACGTGCACGAGGGCCTCCCACGGCACGTCGACGTCGTGGCTCACGTTCTCGATGCGCACACCGCGATCCGACACCTCGACGCAAGGGCGCCACAGCGCCATCCAGCCGAGCAGCGCCGCCAGCGGAGCGGCGGCGTAGACCCACGTCAGCCGCGGGTCCGCGCTCCATACGGCGGTGATCACTGCGAGCCCCGCAAGACTCCAGACGATGACGGCAGCAATGCGGTTGAAACGGGAGTCGATGCGGATCGCACGGTCGGTCACCCCCTCATTGTCTCAATCGATCCCACAAGGACCATGAAATGAACGCGTCCCCCACTCCCACCACCGGCAGTCCGCTGCTGGAAGTGAGCGGCCTGTCCGTGGACTTCGCCGTCGACAACTACTGGGTGCCGGCAGCGAAGAAGCTCGACTACTCCGTCGAGTCGGGCAAGGCCCTCGCGATCGTCGGCGAATCCGGCTCCGGCAAGAGCGCGAGCTCCATGGCGATGCTCGGGCTCCTGCCGTCCAACGCCCGGGTGACCGGCAGCGTCAAGCTCGCCGGCCGCGAGATCCTCGGCCTCCGCAAGGACGACCTGCGTCGCGTGCGCGGTCGCGAGATCGCAGTGATCTTCCAGGAGCCGATGACCGCGCTGAACCCCGTGTTCACGGTCGGGTTCCAGATCATCGAGACGCTGCGGATCCACCAGGGCATGACGCCGAGCGCGGCGCGCACGCGGGCGCTCGAGCTGCTCGACATGGTGGAGCTGCCCGATCCGCTGAAGGCCTTCAACTCGTACCCGCACCAGCTGTCGGGCGGCCAGCGTCAGCGCGCCATGATCGCGCAGTCGATCTCGTGCGACCCGCAGCTGCTGATCGCCGACGAGCCGACGACCGCCCTCGACGTGACGGTGCAGGCCGAGATCCTCGACCTCATGCGGGACCTCCGGCACCGCCTCGACTCGGCGATCCTCATCATCACGCACGACATGGGCGTGGTGGCCGACATCGCCGACGACATCGTCGTGATGCGCAAGGGCGAGATCGTCGAGCGCGGCTCTGTCGATGCGGTGTTCAACCGCCCTACGCACCCGTACACGCAGCAGCTGCTCGCAGCGGTGCCGCGCATCGGCGACGCGCAGGGGGAGTCGATCGACACCACGGCCGCCCTTGCCGGCGACACGTCGGTGATCCGCCTGGCTGAGGTCGCCGCGCGCGAGGACGCCGAGCGACGCCGGGGCCTGGGGGCCCCCGTGCTCGACTTCCAGGACGTTGCGATCGACTACCCGAAGCGTGGGCGCGTGCCCGCATTCCGGGCGGTCGAGCATGCGAACTTCTCGATCTACCCGGGTGAGGTCACGGGCCTCGTGGGCGAGTCCGGCTCGGGCAAGACCACGGTGGGCCGCGCCGCGATCGGCCTCCTGCCGATCGCGGACGGCAGGGCCGAGGTGGTCGGCTCCGACATCTCCAAGGCCGACCGGCGCCTCCTGCACAAGGTCCACAAGGATGTCGGCATCGTCTTCCAGGACCCGTCGTCGTCGCTCAACCCGCGTCTGCCCATCGGCCAGTCGATCGGCGAGCCGATGCTGCTGGCCGGCGTCGCGAAGGGGCGCGAGCTCGACGTGAAGGTGCAGGAGCTGCTCGACGCCGTCGAGCTGCCCCGCGCGTACCGCAACCGCTACCCGCACGAGCTGTCGGGCGGTCAGAAGCAGCGTGTCGGCATCGCGCGCGCCCTGTCGCTGCAGCCCAAGCTGCTGATCGCCGACGAGCCCACCTCGGCGCTCGATGTGTCGGTGCAGGCGACGGTGCTGCAGCTGCTGCGCCAGCTCCAGGCCGACATGGGCTTCGCCTGCCTCTTCATCAGCCACGACCTCGCCGTCGTCGACTCGCTCGCGGACCGCATCATCGTGATGCACCACGGCAAGATCGTCGAGCAGGGCGCGACCGGGCAGATCCTCCGCGCGCCCAAGGAGGACTACACGCGTCGACTCATCGCCGCCATCCCGGTGCCCGACCCCGCGGAGCAGCGCGTGCGCCGCGAGGCGCGTGCGGCCCTGCTCGAAGCAGGTCTGGAAGGCTGATCCGCCGCCGAAAGGCGATACACAGCAGCGCCCAATAGAATGGGGATGCCGGCATTCCGGCATCCCCATTCTCTTTCAAGGATTCCCTCATGGCGCGCGCCCTCCGTCCGGACCTCCGCAACGTGGCTATCGTCGCTCACGTCGACCACGGCAAGACCACCCTCGTCGACGCGATGCTCCGCCAGACCGGCTCGTTCGGCGAGCACGCTCACGTCGAAGAGCGCGCGATGGACTCGAACGACCTCGAGCGTGAAAAAGGCATCACGATCCTCGCCAAGAACACGGCGATCACGTACAACGGTGCCCACACCGAGGTCCCCGTCACGATCAACGTGATCGACACCCCCGGTCACGCCGACTTCGGCGGCGAGGTCGAGCGCGGCCTGTCGATGGTCGACGGCGTCGTGCTCCTCGTCGACGCGAGCGAGGGTCCGCTTCCGCAGACCCGCTTCGTGCTGCGCAAGGCGCTCGAGGCGAAGCTGCCCGTCATCCTCCTGGTCAACAAGACCGACCGCCCCGACGCGCGCATCGCCGAGGTCGAGGAAGAGGCGCACGACCTGCTGCTCGGCCTCGCGTCCGACCTCCACGAGGATGTGCCCGACCTCGACATCGACGCCCTGCTCGACGTACCCGTCGTGTATGCGAGCGGACGCGCGGGCGCAGCATCCCGCACCCGTCCCGCCAATGGCGAGCTGCCCGACAACGCCGATCTCGAGCCGTTGTTCGAGGCGATCCTCGAGCACGTGCCGGCTCCGGCATACGACGACGAGGCTCCGCTGCAGGCGTGGGTCACGAACCTCGACTCGAGCCCGTTCCTCGGTCGCCTCGCCCTCCTTCGCGTCTTCAACGGCACGCTCAAGAAGGGCCAGACGGTCGCGTGGGTGCGTCACGACGGCACGCACTCGAACGCCCGCATCACCGAGCTCCTCAAGACCCGCGCCCTCGAGCGCTACCCCGCCGAAGAGGCCGGCCCCGGTGACATCGTCGCCATCGCCGGCATCGAGGAGATCACGATCGGCGAGACCATCGCCGACCCCGAGGACGTCCGCCCGCTCCCGGCGATCACCGTCGACGACCCCGCCATCTCGATGACCATCGGCACGAACACCTCGCCCCTGGTCGGCAAGGTCAAGGGCCACAAGGTCACCGCCCGCATGGTGAAGGACCGCCTGGACCGCGAGCTCATCGGCAACGTCTCGCTCAAGGTCGTCGACATCGGACGCCCCGACGCGTGGGAGGTGCAGGGCCGCGGTGAGCTCGCCCTCGCCATCCTCGTCGAGAACATGCGCCGCGAGGGCTTCGAGCTCACGGTCGGCAAGCCCCAGGTCGTCACGCGCAAGGGCGAGGACGGCAAGGTCAAGGAGCCCTTCGAGCACCTCACCATCGACGCCCCCGAGGAGTACCTCGGCGCGATCACCCAGCTGATGGCGTCGCGCAAGGGCCGTATGGAGACGATGGTGAACCACGGCACCGGATGGGTGCGCATGGAGTTCATCGTCCCCTCGCGCGGTCTCATCGGCTTCCGCACCGAGTTCCTCTCGATGACGCGCGGCACCGGCATCGCCAACGCGATCTCGCACGGCTACGACGACTGGGCGGGCCACATCGTCGCCCGCCAGAACGGCTCGATCGTCGCCGACCGCTCGGGTGTCGTCACGCCGTTCGCCATGATCGCGCTGCAGGAGCGCATGAGCTTCTTCGTGCAGCCCACCGAAGAGGTCTACGAGGGCATGGTCGTGGGCGAGAACTCGCGCGCCGACGACATGGACGTGAACATCACCAAGGAGAAGAAGCTCACGAACATGCGGTCCTCGACCGCCGACGCGTTCGAGTCGATGACTCCGCCGCGCCTCCTCTCGCTGGAGGAGAGCCTCGAGTTCGCGCGCGACGACGAATGCGTCGAGGTGACGCCCGAGAAGGTGCGCATCCGCAAGGTGATCCTCGACGCCACCGAGCGCGGCCGCGCCGCCTCGCGCCTCAAGCGGCAGGACGCCAACGCGTAAGCAGTGACACGGATGCTGCGACCCCGCGCCTCTTCGAAGCGCGGGGTCGCAGCATCCGTCGTCATCAGTCCTTCACCGTCACCGTGACCGGCCGCGCCGCCGTCGATCCCGCGGCGTTGGAGAGCACCGCCGTGAACTCGTACGTGCCGGGAGACAGTGCGCCGAGCGACGTCGTCGCGCGCTGGGCGCCGGGTGTCGCGGTCGTGAGCGCCTGACGGTCGATTTCGACGCCGTCCTGGAACAGCACGTACTCGCTCGCGTTGGTGCCCCACCACAGGTTCGCCGTGATCATCACATCGCCGGCCCGGACGCCGGAGGCGCTCAGTGCCGCGACGGCGGGTGCGGCATCCGTCACCGTCACCGTGAGCTTGCGCGATCGCGACTCGCCGTGGGGGTTGAGCGCGACGAGCTCGTACGCGTACGTGCCGTTCGTCCTGCCGGCGATGTCGAACGTGGTGTGCTGTGCAGCGGGGGAGACCCCGGCCATCGACTGCGCGCCGACGAGCGTGCCGTTCTCGTAGAGCTTGACCGCCGTGGCGTTCTGACCCCACCAGAGGTCGGCTGTCACCCGGTAGTCGCCGTCGCGCAGGCCGGTGTCCCAGCCGTTGTCGTGCGACAGCGTGAACGAGCCCGGCGCGCCGGCGGCGCGAGGCGTGCCGGAGGCGAGCACGCCCGCGCCGGCTCCCGCACGCACCGCCTCGGCGACGTCAGCGACCGGTGTGAGCGTGTACGCGTAGGCGTCAGCGGGATCCCACCGGACCGCGGGGGACAGCGAGGCGGCGGCGCCGGCGTTGTACGCCGCGAGCACGTCGACGATCTCCCCGTTCACGAGAGTGTCGGCGGCGGAGAGCTCGGTGCCGCCCCAGCCGGCGATGATCCGCGAGGCGCTCGCGGGGTCGATCAGCTCGACGGCGTTGGACTCGGCGACGATGCTGCTCTCGCGACCCGCTCCCCAGTAGTACTGGAAGAAGGCGTGGCCGTCCGACGAGGCCTGGGTCGTGGCATCCGTCTGCTCGTACAGGTTGTTGTAGATGTGCACGTCGCCGAAGCGCACGCGCGGGCCGCGCTGGCCGATGTCGGTCCACCGATTGTGGTGCTGCGTGACGCGGTGCTGGCCACGATCCTGCAGGCGTGAGTCCGACGAGCCGATGATGTCGGTCTTGTCGTGATGCTGCAGCCAGTTCCACGACATCGTGACGAGGTCGGAGCCGTGGGTGATGTCGACGAGCCCGTCGTGCACCTCGAACGGACGCCCGTAGACCGTGTCGAGGCTCGCCGCGGGGTGGTCGCCGTCGTCGAGCGTGTTGTGATCGATCCACACGCTCGTCGACGTCCACACCGAGAGATTGTCGTACGCCGAGTTCCAGTTGCCGCCCGCGTCAGCGGCATCCCATTGCGGGAAGCAGTCGTACGCGTCGGACAGCGTGAGGTTGCGCACGATGACGTTCGACGCGTCGCGAATTCGCAGGGACGCTCCGACCACGCGCGCGTCGTCTCCGACGCCGACAAGAGTCACGTTCGAGCCGATGTGCTGCAGCGTGAGCGTCGCCTGCAGCGCCGCGGCCTCGATGCGAGCGGCCTCGAGGGGACCGGACGGGTCGACCCCGGGTCCGAAGGCGGCGATGTAGTCCTCCATCGAGAAGGGCGCGCCGGATCCTGCGACGGTGATCTGCGCGGCGATGTCGTCGCAGGTCGTCCGCGTGCCGTCGGCGCGCAGCCACGGGTCGAGGGTGCCCGTGATGTAGACGATGCGCGGCACGGTGTTGTAGCGCGCGTCGTTCTGCGTTCCGCCCGCCTTGCCGGCGAGGGCGTCGCGCAGCTGCTGCCACGTGCCGGCGACGTACACCTCCGCGGGGGAGGCGGAGGAGCCCCCCGTGGTCGGCGCGGCCAGGCGCTGTGCGCGCTCGGGGTACGTGTCGCCGCTCCACGACGCCCAGCCGTCGCCGGGCGCGATGACCTCGCGGCCGAGGTCTACGGACGGCGGCGCACCGGTTTCGGCGGCGGCAGCGGTCGTCGGTGAGGCCGGCAGCACGAGCGCTGCGGTCAGGCCCACGGCGACGGCCACGGCGAGCGCCCGCGGTCGTCGGGAGCGCGGCGGCGCGGCGCGCTCGGACAGGGGGGGGACGGTGTTCGCATGGGACTCCTTCGTCCTGTGCAGAATCCGTGATGAGGACGACGCGGAGGCGATCGTGGAGCTGAGGAAGCGTTTTCTGCGGTTCATCGCCCAGCATGGCAAGCCGGGTCGGAAAGCGCAATCCTGGGATGCTGCTTCCCAGAGAGCTCCCCCTGCGCGTCCGCCCGCCGGAGAAGGCCACCGTCCCGCACGCTGACCGGCGTCGGGCCCGTCGGTAGCATGACGAGGTGACCCTCGACCCGCACTTCGACGACGCGCACAGCGCCGGCGAGGGGAGGCGGGCGGTGCGCGAGGGGCTGGGCGTCGCGCTCGCGACGAGTGCCTACGGCATCTCGTTCGGCGCTCTCGCGGTCGCGGCCGGGCTCGACGTCTGGCAGACGTGCGTCCTGAGTCTGGTGATGTTCACCGGCGGATCCCAGTTCGCCTTCGTGGGCATCGTGGGTGCCGGGGGACTGGCCGCAGTGCCGGCGGCGATCGCCTCCGCGGCGCTGCTCGGCGTGCGCAACGTGGCCTACGGCATCCGGATGTCCCCGGTGGTCGGCGCGGGCTTCTGGCGCCGCGCCGCGGCGGCGCAATTCACGATCGACGAGTCGACGGCGGTGGCGCTCGCGCAGCGCTCTCCGCGCGCCCGGACGCTGGGGTTCTGGGTCACGGGCATCGGGATCTACGTCGGGTGGAATCTGTCGTCGCTCGCCGGCGCGCTGCTCGGCGATGTGCTCGGCGACGTGCGGGCGTACGGACTCGACGCCGCCGCAGCAGCCGCGTTCCTCGCCTTGCTGTGGCCGCGCCTGCGCGCCCGCCAGCCCATCGTGGTCGGCGTGGCCGCGGCCGTCGTGGCGACAGTCCTCACGCCCGTGCTCATGCCCGGTCTCCCGGTCATCATCGCGGCCCTCGTCGCGATCGTGGTCGGCTGGACGAACTGGCTCGGCAAGGGCGACCGGGTCGAGACCGAACCTGATGACGTCGCCGAGAGGGAGGGGCTCCCGTGACCATGTGGACGGCCATCCTCGTGGCCTCGATCATCTGCGTCGCGCTCAAGACCGTGGGCTATCTCATCCCCGCGAAGTGGGTGGAGGCACCGACGCCGATGCGCATCGCCGATCTGCTCACCGTGGCGCTGCTCGCCGCCCTCGTCGCTGTGCAGACTCTCGGCGCGGGGCAGGCGGTCGTGGTCGATGCCCGGGTCCCGGCGGTGCTCGTCGCCGCGGGTCTGCTGATGCTGCGGGCGCCCTTCCTCGTCGTGGTCGTCGCGGCCGCGCTCGTCGCTGCACTCCTGCGTCTGTGGGGCTGGGCGGCGTAGCCGGCGGCCCGGCCCGACCGCCATCGAGTGCGGAGCAGCGCACAGGCGCGGTCGGTACGATCGAGGCATGCGCCCCTCCGTCCCCGCCCGCATCGGCAGCTGGATCGTCGCCCTGCTGGTGGGACTGGTCTACGGCGTCGCCGGCACGGTGGCCCACGCCTACGCGGTCGGCTGGTTCCCGCTCGGCCTGATCCTCGCCGTGATCGGCACCGGCGCCCTGCTGGTGGCCGTCCGTCTGCTCACCTCCGACCGCTGGGCGACCCTGGCGACCGGCGCCGGAATGATGGTGTCGACCCTCGTCTTCTCGGGCAGCGGCCCCGGCGGGTCGGTGGTCGTGCCGCAGTCCGGGCTCGGCGTGGTGTGGACGATCGCGGTTCCGATCCTCGTCGCACTGGCCGTGGCCTGGCCGGATCGCATCCCCCGGATGGAGTGAGCGCGTCGCACGGCGGATCGTGAACGGCGGTCGCGGCTAGACTGGCCGGGTGACGTACGTGATCGCCCTTCCCTGCGTGGACGTCAAGGACCGCGCCTGCATCGACGAGTGTCCCGTGGACTGCATCTACGAGGGCGATCGGTCGCTGTACATCCACCCCGACGAGTGCGTCGACTGCGGCGCCTGCGAGCCCGTGTGCCCGGTCGAGGCGATCTACTACGAGGACGACCTGCCCGACGAGTGGCAGGACTACTACAAGGCCAATGTCGAGTTCTTCGACGACATCGGCTCCCCGGGCGGCGCCGCCAAGGTCGGCGTCATCCACAAGGATCACCCGATCATCGAGGCGCTCCCGCCGCAGGAACACTGACGTGGGGGTCGCGGACCTCGCCGACTACCCCTGGGACGCGGTCGCGCCGTACGCCGCGCGCGCACGTTCGCACCCCGACGGCCTCGTCGATCTGTCGATCGGGTCACCGGTCGACGCGACGCCCGCCGTCGTCGCGGACGCGCTTCGCGCGGCGACCGACGCGCACGCGTACCCGCAGACGGTCGGCACCCCGACGCTTCGGGCGGCCATCGCGAGCTGGTACGACCGCCGCCGGGGCGTCCCCGGGCTGACCCCCGAGAACGTGCTCCCGACCGTGGGGTCCAAGGAGCTCGTCGCCCTGCTCCCGCTGCTGCTCGGCCTCGGACCGGGCGATGTCGTCGTGCACCCCCGTGCGGCCTACCCCACGTATGAGGTCGGTGCGCGCCTCGTCGGCGCGACGCCCGTCGCCGCCGACGCGCCCGCGGACTGGCCCGAGGGCACCCGCCTGGTGTGGGTGAACTCCCCGGGCAATCCCGACGGCCGTGTGCTCGACGTCGACGCCCTGCACGCGGCGGTCGAGCGGGCGCGCGAGCTCGGCGCCGTGCTGGCGTCCGACGAGTGCTACGCGGAACTGGGGTGGGATGCCCCGTGGGACGCCGAACCGGTGCCGTCCGCACTCGACCCTCGCGTGACCGGCGGCGACCTCAGCGGCATCCTCTCGGTGTACTCGCTGAGCAAGCAGTCCAACCTCGCCGGCTACCGCGCGGCGTTCCTCGCCGGTGATCCCACCGTGATCGCTCGTCTGCTCACGGCGCGCAAGCACCTCGGCCTCATGCTCCCGCTCCCGGTGCAGACGGCGATGACCGCCGCCCTCGAGGACGATGTCCACGTCGCCGCGCAGAAGGAGCTGTACCGTCGTCGACGCGATGTGCTGCGCCCCGCTGTCGAGGCCGCCGGATTCCGCATCGACGCCAGCGAGGCGGGCCTGTACCTCTGGGCGACCGAGGGGCGCGACGCGTGGGAGAGCCTCGGGCGTCTCGCCGATCTCGGCATCCTCGCCGGCCCCGGCCACTTCTACGGCACCCACTTCCCGCAGCACATCCGACTGTCGCTCACCGCGACCGACGAGCGCATCGCGGCCGCGGCCGCACGCCTGCGCGCCGCATCAGACATCGCGACGTGAGGATTCCTCTATCGGATGCCGCGAGCCTTTGGCCTGGTCAACAGTAGGCGTGACGGCGCACTAGGCTGTAAGAAACGCGGCGACGCGGCATCCCCCGTCCCGCCCCTCCGTTCTGCTGCAGCCCTCCCCATGGCGCCGCACAGGACCGGACGACACCCCCGGTACGACCAGAAATCGCGAGGAGGCGCCGTGAGCGACGCGGGCACCCAGCAGGAGAAGGCCACCCTCACGATCGGTGGCAGCACCGCCGAGTTCCCGCTGCTGCGGGGCACCGACGGCACACCGAGCGTGGACCTCTCCACCCTCACCCGCCAGACCGGCTACACGGCTCTCGACTACGGCTTCGTGAACACCGCGGCGACGAAGTCCGCGATCACCTACATCGACGGTGACGAAGGCGTGCTGCGCTACCGCGGCTACCCGATCGAGCAGCTCGCGAAGAACAGCACGTACCTCGAGGTCGCGTGGCTGCTCATCTATGGCGAGCTCCCGACCGCTGACGAGCTGGCCGAGTTCGATGAGAAGATCCGCCGGCACACGCTGCTGCACGAGGACCTCAAGCGGTTCTTCTCGGCGCTGCCGCACACCGCGCACCCGATGTCGGTGCTGTCGTCGGCCGTGTCCGCGCTCTCGACGTACTACGAGCACCAGTCCGACCCCAACAACCCCGAGCACGTCGAGCTGAACACGATCCGCATGCTCGCGAAGCTGCCCGTGATCGCGGCGTACGCGCACAAGAAGAGCATCGGCCAGGCCTTCCTCTATCCCGACAACTCGCTCGGGTTCGTCGACAACTTCCTGAAGCTCAACTTCGGCGTGCTGTCGGAGGTGTACGAGGTGAACCCGGTGATGTCGCGCGCTCTCGAGCGCCTGCTCATCCTCCACGAGGACCACGAGCAGAACGCCTCGACCTCGACCGTGCGCCTGGTCGGCTCGACGGGCGCGAACCAGTTCTCGTCGATCTCGGCAGGGATCAACGCGCTCTACGGTCCGCTGCACGGCGGCGCGAACGAGGCCGTGCTCGACATGCTCGCGCGCATCCGAGACTCCGGCGAAAGCGTGCAGCGCTTCGTCGAGCGCGTGAAGAACAAGGAAGACGGCGTGAAGCTCATGGGCTTCGGGCACCGCGTCTACAAGAACTACGACCCGCGCGCGAAGCTCGTCAAGGAATCTGCCGACGAGGTGCTGTCGGCGCTCGGCGTCAGCGACCCGCTGCTCGACCTGGCCAAGGAGCTCGAAGAGATCGCGCTGAACGACGCGTACTTCCAGGACCGCCGCCTGTACCCGAACGTCGACTTCTACACCGGCGTGATCTACAAGGCGATGGGCTTCCCGACCCGCATGTTCACGGTGCTGTTCGCCATCGGGCGCCTGCCCGGCTGGCTCGCGCAGTGGCGCGAAGCGGCGAGCGACCCTCAGACCAAGATCGGCCGTCCGCAGCAGCTGTACATCGGCGCCGAAGAGCGCAACTACCCCGGTCAGTCCTGACCTGGAACCGACGGATGCCGCGCCCCGAGTGGGGCGCGGCATCGTCGTTGAACGGGGTCGAGCCCGCAGCCGGCTTCGGAGCGTGCTGGGCCGCCGGCGTTCTCGAGGGAGCCGTGGGTCGCAGCATCCGTCCGTCCATGGGGCCGGGATGGTCAGGGCCGTGAGCGCGGCGACGACCGCAGACGACGAGACCGCCCCGTCGTGGACGACGGAGCGGTCTCAGTGCGCGGGACTCAGGCGTGCAGCGCCTCGTTGAGGGTGACGCCGACGCCTGCGCGGCGCACGGCCTCGACGGCTCCGGTGAGAGAGTTGCGGCGGAAGAGCAGCCCGGCGCTGCCGGAGAGGTCGGCACCCTTCGCCGTGGGAAGCGTCCCGTCGGCACGACGGGGCTCGTCCGCCAGGACGACCTTGGTGCCCGCGGTCACGTAGAGGCCGGCCTCGACGATGCAGTCGTCGCCGAGCGAGATCCCGATGCCGGCGTTCGCGCCGAGCAGCGTGCGGGCCCCGACAGAGACCTTGTGGGTGCCGCCGCCGGAGAGGGTGCCCATGATCGAGGCGCCGCCGCCGATGTCGCTGCCGTCGCCCACGACCACGCCCTGCGAGATGCGGCCTTCGACCATGCTCTGGCCGAGGGTGCCGGCGTTGAAGTTCACGAAGCCCTCGTGCATGACGGTGGTGCCGGGCGACAGGTAGGCGCCGAGCCGTACGCGCGACGCGTCGGCGATGCGGACGCCGGCCGGCGTCACGTAGTCGAGCAGGCGCGGGAACTTGTCGAGTCCCTGTACCTGGATGCCCTCGCGGAGGAGGAACGGGCGCAGCCGGGTGAGCGCGTCGGGGTGCATCGGCCCTGCATTCGTCCACGCCACGTTCGGCAGATGCGCGAAGATCCCGTCGAGGTTCACCTCATTGGGGCGCACGAGCAGGTGCGAGAGCGCGTGAAGGCGCAGGTACGCGTCCGGGGTCGAGGTCGGCGCGGCATCGAGATCCGTGTCGATCGCGACGACATCCACCGTGACGGCGCGCCGTTCGTCGGGGACAGCGAGGCGGTCGAGCTCGTCAGGCGGCATCTGGGAGTCGTAGCCCAGCGGGATGCGTCCGGCAGCGGGGGAGGGGAACCACGTGTCGAGCACGGTTCCGTCTTCGGCGGTCGTCGCGAGGCCGACGCCCCACACCCATCGTTCTTCGGTCATGACTTCAACGCTAGCGCGCGGACCCGCGTGGAGTTCCGCGTGTTTCCGGGGGAGAACGATCACGACACGCCCGGGATGCGGGGCTGATTGGACCGGCGGGACAGAGCCACGTAATGTTCTTGTTGTTCGCCCCAAAGGGTAGAGCGGAAGGCCGGAAGGTCTCGCTCCCCTCAAGCAGCGAACCACCCCATCCGATCTGCTCTGGCGAGCGGGCCGGGTTCCGGTTTAGGATGGGTTTCTTCCACTTCTGTGACTGCTGGTCTCCGGCTGTGGTGAGGTCTTGTGCCTCGCTTCGAAGCCTTGACAAGCGAGCGCGGATGTGTAAGATAGTGAAGTTGCCCTGCGGTGATGGCTGTGAAGCTGGAGCGTGGGTGCGTCCGATCTTTGAGAACTCAACAGCGTGCACTTGTCAAATGCCAATTTTTTTCTCT
>NZ_JBDGJU010000046.1:0-21432 GCF_057656735.1 Microbacterium sp. Soil_C_42 | reverse complement strand
ATGGTCGACAGAGAAAAAAATTGGCATTTGACAAGTGCACGCTGTTGAGTTCTCAAAGATCGGACGCACCCACGCTCCAGCTTCACGCCATCACCGCAGGGCAACTTCACTATCTTATCCCATCGAAGCCATCCGTCAGACCGACCGGAGCTCTTCGAGCGGGAAACCCATCGTCCAGCACGCGAAGCGTCTTGGAGGTGATGGGGGCGGTTCGCTGCTTGAGGGGAGCCAGACCCTGAGGCCTTCCGCTCTACCCTTTGGGGCGAACAAGAAGACTCTACCCCGTGAATGCGGGTTCGCACAAATCGACGCCCGGCACAGCTTCTCGACCCCTGTGCAGACCTCGCCGAACACCCGATCCCCCTCTCGATCGGACCTGTCGCCACACACAGATCAGCCCTGCACGAAGCAGGGCTGATCTGGTGAAGATGGCGGTGAGGGTGCGATGCGAGCCCGCAGACCCGTACATCCGGAACTGTCGGCGGGTCGGTTCACGTCGGTATCACGAGGGATCAGGCATCCGCATCGATCAGCGTGGAGGGGTGGGAGTCCGCGTCGATGTCGCCATTGCGTTGCCACACACCGATGACGCGGTTGCGCTCTATGGCGTGACGATCGGGAAGGCGGGATCGAAGTCGTCCAATACTGCGGCGAGTTCGACAAGCTGATCGGTGTCGCCGGCGAGGGCGATCTTCCCGCCCGCGGCGAGCTGCGGTGCGACGCTCGGTTTGAGAAGCACGCCGACCATCAGGGGCTTCGGTGCGCTCACGGTGAGGGGGGCATCGGTCGAGTGCCCTCGCCGCGCGTTGAGCACGCCCCGCGCGATCCAGAGATTCCACTTTTCGGCGCTGTCGGTGAAGTCCAGGTTGATCCGGATGTCGGCATCCGCCGCCTTCGGGCCGTTCACGTGCACGGCGGCGAAGTCGAAAAGGATGTCGATCGGCATCCCGAGCAGAGTGTCCTCGCTGGCCGTTGTGAACGCGGTCGGCTGAATCCCTTCGCGAAGCTCTCGAGCGGCCGTGAGGAAGATCCCGCGCCACTGCGGACCCTCCGCCTGGAAGCCGAGCTGCTCATATGCATCGGCCTGCAGATCCCGCGCCTCGACGTCGCTCGGGTCGGCGAAGACGAGCTTGTGCAGGATCTCCACCGCCCACCGGTAGTCGGCGGCCTCGAATGCACGCTTGCCCTCTTCGAGAACCTTGTCGCGGCCGATGAAGGCCACATATCGCTTCGCGGATTCCACAGGCGGGTGCGGATGCAGCGACACGGGGTCGCCATCCCACATGCCGAGCTCCTTCGTGAAGACTGCGCGCACGTCGTGATGCACGGTGCCGTGGTAGCCGTGATTGAACCACTTGCGGTCGAGCTCGTCCGGCAGGCGGATCTCCTCCGCAGCCTCCAGAGGCGTGTACCCCTGGTTCGCGAGACGGAGCGCCTGGTCGTGGATGTACTTGTACGCATCACGTTGCGAGGCGATCAATGCGGTGACGTCGGCATTGCCCCAGACCGGCCAGGTGTGCGGTCCGTAATGCACCTCGGCCTCATCGCCCCAGCGCTCCAGTGTCTCGTCGAGGTAGCGGGCGAAGTTGCGGGCATCCCGCGTTCGCGCGCCGCGGAGTGTCTGGATGTTGTGGAGCGAGTGGTTGGCGTTCTCGGCCGTGGTCAGAGCCTTCAGCTCCGGGATCCAGATGTGCATCTCCTCCGGCGCCTCCGTGTCGGGGGCATAGAGGAACTCGAACTCGATGCCCGCGATGGTGCGCTTCTCCCCCGTCGTGCGGATGCCGTCGGTCGGTGAGATGTAGGAGACGGTCGGGTTCTTCGTGGTGAGCGTGCCGATCCCGCAGCTGACGAACCCGTGCGGGCCATGCTCCAGCAGTCCACCGAACGCGTACTGGGCGCGCCGGGCCATCGCGTTGCCGGCGACGACGTTCTCGCCGATGGCGAACTTGTCGAACGAAGCGATGGTTCCCGGCGCGAGAATGGGCACCTTGCCCGACCGCACATCCTCTTCCGAGACCACGCCCTTCACACCGCCGTAGTGGTCGATATGGGTATGCGTGTAGATCACCCCGGCGACAGGTTTGTCGCTGACGTGCTCGCGGATCAGCGCCATGCCCTGGCGAGCACTTTCGACCCCGGCCATGCAGTCGATCACGATGAGCCCGTCGACGCCCTCGACAACGGTGAGCTGCGCGATGTCGTTGCCACGCACCTGGTAGACGCCGTCAACCACCTTGAACAGGCCGCCCTGGCGGATCAGCTTCGACTGCCGCCACAGACTCGCATCGACCGAGTCCGGCGCGTCTCCGTCGATGTAGTCCATCGCGTGCAGGTCGAAGATCACATGACCGTCATCGCCGAGCACTGAATCGGGCAGAGGCGCGATCAGGCCACGCGCAACATCCGTGAAGTCCTGCACATCGTCCAGCGGATAGCGCTCCCGTGCTGCGGCGAGAGCGGCAACAGTGGCAGGTGAAGCTTCCTGGGGTGGGCGGGCCATTATCCTGCCTCCGTACCGAGTTCCAGCCGTGGGGTCACGTCTTCGACCAGCCTGGCGCACGGGCGCACGGAGCGCAAAGCGGCCGGGGCCGTCACCCGACGTCCGAGGTCGCATCCGCACAAAGCGAAACCCACTCAGGTCGATCAGACTGATCAGCTTGAGTGGGTTTCAATGGCGGTGACGGTGGGATTTGAACCCACGGTAGGGGGTTACCCTACACAACTTTTCGAGAGTTGCACCTTCGGCCGCTCGGACACGTCACCGCCGACAAGCTTACGACACGTCGGCGGATGCTGCGAATCGGCGCCTTCCCCACTCGGCCGGCAGCATCGAGCAGAAGCTCGGCCGCGTGTCGCCGGGCGGGTCTAGCGTGGGGAACGTGACCGACGATCGCCCGGCCGGAGCGCCGACATCCGTCACGGGCCGCATGGCCACGACGCAGCGATTCGCGCTGTGGATCGCGGTGCTCGCGTCGTTCGTGGCCTTCCTCGACGGCACCATCGTCAACGTCGCCCTGCCCGCGATCAGCGATGAGCTCGGCGGCGGCATCACGACGCAGCAGTGGGTCGTCGACGCCTACCTCATCACCCTCGGTGCGCTGATCCTCGTGGCGGGATCCGTCAGCGACGCCTACGGGCGGGTGCTGGTGCTGCGCATCGGGCTCATCGGCTTCGGCATCGCCTCCCTCGCGATCGCCGCGGCCCCGAGCGCGGAGTTCCTCATCGTCGCGCGGGGGTTCCAGGGCGCGGCCGGCGCGTTCCTCGTGCCGAGCTCGCTCGCGCTCATCACGTCGAACTTCAGCGGCTCGGCGCAGAGCCGCGCCATCGGCGTCTGGACCGCCATGACCACGTCCGCCATGATCGTCGGCCCGCTGCTCGGCGGCATCCTGGTCGACTTCGCATCGTGGCGGTGGGCGTTCCTCATCAACGTCGTGCCGATCGGCGTCACCCTCGTGCTGCTGGCGCGCGGCGGCTTCCGCGACACGCGGCACCCCGGCGCCTCGATCGACTGGGTCGGCGCGGCGCTGTGCACCCTCGGTCTCGGCGGCATGGTCTACGCCCTCATCGAGCAGCCCGACCAGGGCTGGGGGTCGCCCGCGATCTGGCTGCCGCTCGTCCTGGGCGCGGCGCTGTTCCTCGCGTTCGTGCTGCGGCAGCGCACCGTGCGGCACCCGATCCTGCCGCTCGATCTCTTCCGGGTGCGCAACTTCTGGACCGGCAACGTCGCGACCGCCTTCATCTACGGGGCGCTGGCACTCAACGGACTCGTCGTGGTCGTGTACCTGCAGGAGGGCGCGGGACTCTCCGCGACGCTGGCGGGGCTCGCGAGCCTGCCGATGACGATCCTCATGATCCTCTTCAGCTCGCGCGTCGGAGCGCTCAGCGGGAGGTGGGGTCCGCGGTTCTTCATGACCGTGGGTCCGATCACGATGGGGATCGGAGCTCTGCTCCTCCTCACCGTCGGCACGGACTTCTCCTATTGGTGGCAGGTGCTGCCGAGCATGATCGTGATGGGCGCGGGCCTCGCGCTCACGGTGGCTCCGCTCACCTCGGCGATCCTCGGGGCGATCGGCCCCGAGCGCTCGGGCATCGCCTCCGCCATCAACAACGCGGTGGCGCGCGTCGCAGGACTGATCGCTGTCGCCCTGCTCGCCACCATCGTCGCCGGCGCGCTCGACCTCGACGGCTTCCACCGGTCGGCCATCGTCACGGCCGTGCTCATGATCGCCGGCGGGATCACCTCGTTCTTCGGGATCCGCAACCCCGAGCGCTCACCCGACGAGGCATAGATCCGGCGTTCCACGCTGGCCCGAGGCGCGGGCACACTGCAAGACTGGCCGCATGGCCGTCATCGAGAACTCGAAAGTCACCATCGTCGGAGCCGGCAGCGTCGGCTCGAGCGCCGCGTATGCCGCGCTCATCCGCGGCTCCGCCCGCCACGTCGCCCTCTACGACATCGCCACGCAGAAGGTCGAGGCCGAGGTGCTCGACCTCGCGCACGGCACACAGTTCACGGGCACGAGCGACATCATCGGCGGCAGCGACCTGTCGGTGGTGGAGGGGTCCCACGTCGTCGTGATCACGGCCGGCGCGAAGCAGAACCCGGGCCAGACGCGCATCGAGCTCGCCGGCGTGAACGCCGGGATCATGAAGAAGATGATGCCGCAGCTCTTGAGCGTCGCACCCGACGCCGTCTACGTGATCGTCACGAATCCCTGCGATGTGCTCACCGTGCTCGCGCAGGAGGAGACGGGCCTGCCGCCCGAGCGCATCTTCGCGTCGGGCACCGTGCTCGACACGTCGCGGCTGCGCTGGAAGCTCGCCGAGCGCGCCGGCGTCTCGACCTCGAGCGTGCACGCGTACATCGTGGGCGAACACGGCGACACCGAGTTCCCGCTGTGGTCGAAAGCGACCATCGGCACCGTTCCGATCCTCGAATGGGTCACGCCCGGCGGCGACCGCCTGTCCGTCGAGGAGCTCGACCAGATCGCGATCGACGTGCGCGACGCCGCCTACAAGGTGATCCAGGGCAAGGGCGCGACCAACTACGCGATCGGCCTGTCGAGCGCGCGCATCATCGAGGCGATCCTGAACGACGAGCGCGCCGTCATGCCCGTCTCGCCGGTGCTGCGGGACTTCCACGGCGTCGACGGAGTGGCGCTGTCGGTGCCCTCGGTCGTGAGCGCGGCCGGCGCCGTGCCGATCCGCGAGACGCAGTTCGACCACCAGGAGCTCGAACTGTTCCACGCCTCCGCCGATGCCCTGAAGAAGGTGGCCGACTCGCTGCGCGGCTGAGCCCGGCTGACGTGAGCAGAACGGATGCTGCGGGCCGCAGCATCCGTTTCCGTCACGCGAACAGGCGGGCGAGGTTCTCGAGCGACGAGGCGAGACCCTCGGCGTGGTCTTCGGCAGAGATGCCCGCGGGGACGTCGGTCGCCTCGACGGTGACGAGGGTCGAGCCGTGACGGGGCTCGAATCCCCATGTCATGGTCATGGTGCCCGCGAAGGCGGGGTCGTCGGAGGGAAAGTCGATGGCCTCGATGATCCAGTGGGGCGGCGCAATCTCGACTCGGCGCACGTCGGCGACGTCGGCATCGGCGGCCGCCTTGCCGCCGCCTTCGGGGGCCTCATCGTAGGTCAGGACCATGCGGTAGCCGGTGACCGGGTCGAACCGCTCGAAGCGGCCGGTCATGCCGGACGGCGGCAGCCACGCAAGAAGCTGCTCCGCATCCGTGAAGGCGCCGAACACTCGCTCGGGGGCGGCGGCGATGAGACGGGACGCCGAATCCACACGCATACGGTCAACCTACGCCTCGACGGCCCGTGCGCGGGCCTCGGCGGCGATGTCGCGGGCCGGACGTAGGCTCATCGCATGCCCGCTGCCCGACGCCCGACGCAGACAGCCCCCTATCGGTGCACCGAGTGCGGCTGGACCACGCTCAAGTGGGTCGGGCGCTGCGGCGAGTGCCAGCAGTGGGGCACCGTGGTCGAGGCCGCCGAGCAGACCGGCATCCTCCGCTCGGTGACACCGGTGGCCCCCGGCGCGGGGCGCGCGGCCCAGCCGATCACGCGCATCGACACGTCCGACGCGCCGCGGCGCACCACCGGCGTCGGCGAGTTCGACCGCGTCCTCGGCGGTGGCCTGGTGCCCGGGGCTGCGATCCTGCTCTCGGGCGAACCGGGCGTCGGCAAGTCCACGCTGCTTCTCGAGGTCGCCGCGCAGTCCGCCCAGGCAGGGCGGCGCGTGCTCTATGCGAGCGCCGAGGAGTCGACCGCCCAGGTTCGGCTGCGGGCCGAGCGCACCGGCGCGCTGCACGACGAGCTGTACCTCGCGAGCGAGACAGACCTCGCGACGATCCTCGGGCACGTCGACGACGTGGCACCCGACCTGCTCATCGTCGACTCGGTGCAGACGGTGTCGTCCGCGATGTCGGAGGGCATGGCGGGGCATCCGTCGCAGGTGCGCGAGGTCGCCGCGACGCTCATCCGGGTCGCGAAGGATCACGGACTGCCGACGATCATCGTCGGCCACGTCACGAAGGACGGCTCGATCGCCGGTCCTCGCATCCTCGAGCACCTCGTCGACGTGGTGTGCCAGTTCGAAGGCGATCGGCAGACGTCACTCCGGTTCGTGCGCGCGCTCAAGAACCGCTTCGGGCCGACGGACGAGGTCGGATGCTTCGACATGACCGGCGCCGGCATCGCCGAGGTGCCCGACCCCAGCGCGCTGTTCCTCGGCCACGGCAGCACCGAGCCCGGCACGTGCGTGTCGATCGCTCTCGAGGGTCGCCGGGCGCTGCCGGTCGAGGTGCAGGCGCTCACCATCGACAGCAAGTCCGGCAACCCGCGCCGGATCGTGAACGGCGTCGATGCGGCGCGCGTCGCGACGGTGCTCGCAGTGCTCGAGAAGCGGATGAGGATCAAGACCTCCGACCAGGACGTCTACGTCTCGACCGTCGGCGGTGTGAGGTTCGCCGAACCCGCGGCGGATCTCGCCATCGCGTTGGCGGTCGCGAGCGCGGTCGAGGGCTGGACGATCCCCCGGCACATCGCCGCGGTCGGCGAGCTGAGCCTCGCCGGTGAGGTGCGGCCGGTCACCCAGGCCGCGCAGCGTCGCAGCGAAGGCGCGCGCCTCGGCTACCGCGATGTCATCGACCACCGCTCGGGATCGCTGGGCGGCGCCGTCAGCGACGTGCGAGCGCGGTCCAAAGGACGACCCGGGGAAGACATCCCCGAGTTCTGATCTCGGCCGGCCGACTCAGCGTCCGCGAGGCCGGCGCCGACGCCCAGGGTCGACGTATCCGAGCACGATGGGGATCACGAGTCCGGCCGCGCATACGAGTCCGACGAGCAGGAATTCCACCCGGCGAGTCTGCCCCGTCGTCCCCGGCGACGCAAACCTGCGCCCGAAGCTCAGGCGTCGAGCGCGGCGATGAGGTCGGCGGGCGAGGCCTGCAGCGCGTGGGGCCCCGCGATGTCGAAGAACACCGTGGTGATCTCGTCCTCGTGCGCGCCGAGGAAGGCGCGCAGCCACGCCGGCGATTGCAGCGCGACGCCCGGCGGCAGCGTCTCGGGCTTGTGGGCGGCGTCGCTGAACAGCAGCAGCGCGACGTCGCCGGTCTTCGCGTCGCGGTAGGTCCACACCTCGCCGACATCGAGCGGGTTGTCACGATGACCGGGCCGCATCAGCGGCACGACGGTGGGTCCGTGACGCAGCGCGAAGGCGACCGCTGCCATGTCCTGCGTCTGGAGCGCGTCGCCGAGCTGAGGATTGCGGAAGTCCGCCGCTGCGGCCTTCTTCACGCGCTTCTTTCCTGCCACCCGTCCAGCGTAATCGCGCCGACGCGGCGGTGACGCGGCGGTCAGTCAGGCGAGGAAGCCGCGCAACAGGGCCTCCGAGCCGGCGAGGTGTTCGAGGATCGCGGCTTCCGCAGCATCCGGTCGCCCCGCGAGGATCGCCGTCACGATGCGTTCGTGCTGCACGTTGGAGTGCTCGATGTTGCGCGGCAGCAGCGGGAAGGTGTCGAGCCACTCGTTCACGCGCGCCCGGTTCTCGGCGGCGAGCGCGACGAGCGACGGGATGGCGGCGAGCTCGGCGATCGTCAGGTGGAGCAGGGTGTCGAGTCGGCGATAGTCGGCTTCGGATGCCTCGGCCACGACCTCGTAACGGGCCCACAGCTCGTCGCGGGCGGCGGCGTCGAGCGTGCGTCCGGCGGCGGCGCGCGCCGCGCCCGCCTCGAGCACGCGGCGAAGGCCGAGGACGTCCTCGAGCTCGGCGGCCGTGACGTCGCGGGGGTGCGGCGGCTGCGGCAGCGGATCGGCGACGAACGTGCCGCCGTAGCGGCCCCGCCGGCGCACGAGATAACCGGTGTCGGCCAGTTCGCGGATCGCCTCGCGCACGGTGTCGCGGCTCACGGCGTAGAGCACGGCGAGCTCGCGCTCGGAAGGAAGCGACTCGCCCGGAGCGACGACGCCCAGCCGGATCGTCTGCACCAGACGCGCGACGGTGTCTTCGAGCGCGTTGCCCTCGCGCACCGGCCGGTAGACGGCCTTGTGCACCTCCCGCAGCGGGGTATCGGTCATGGCGAGACCTTACAGCGGCGTGACATAGGCGTTCGTGATGCCGCCGTCGACGACGAACGTGCTCGCGGTGATGAACGACGCGTCGTCCGACGCAAGGAAGGCGACCGCCGCCGCGAGCTCCTCGGGTTCGGCGAAGCGGCCCATCGGCACGTGCACGAGCCGGCGCTGCGCGCGCTCGGGGTCCTTCGCGAAGAGCTCCTGCAGCAGCGGGGTGTTCACCGGACCTGGGCACAGCGCGTTCACCCGCACGCCTTGCCGCGCGAACTGCACGCCGAGCTCGCGGGTCATGGCGAGCACGCCGCCCTTGGACGCGGTGTACGAGATCTGCGACGTCGCCGAGCCGAGCAGCGCGACGAACGACGCGGTGTTGATGATCGACCCCTTGCCCGCGGGCACCATGTGCCGCAGCGCCGCGCGCGAGCACAGGTACACGCTCTTGAGGTTGACGTCCTGCACGCGGTCCCAGGCCGGCAGCTCGGTCGTCTCGATCGAGTCGTCGTCGGCGGGTGAGATGCCGGCGTTGTTGAAGGCGATGTCGAGGCGCCCGAGGTCGCCCGCGACCGAGTCGAAGAGCATGTTGACGGAGGCCTCGTCCGCGACGTCCACGAGCCGGAACAGGCCGTCCACCTCGCTGGCGGCACGCTCGCCCGTCGCGGGGTCGAGGTCGGCGATCACGACGCGTGCGCCCTCGGCGGCGAACCGCCGTGCGGTCGCGAGACCGATGCCGGATGCCCCGCCCGTGATGACGGCCACCCGATCCTTGAGCCGCTGGGTCAGATCCATGGTGTTCCCTTCCATTTCGGCCGTGCGAACTCCGGACTTTGCAGGATTCCGCGCCCCGCAGGCCGCGAAGTCCGGACATCGCAACGGTGGTGGATGCCGATCACGAGGCGTCCGTCGCGAAGAAGACGTTCTTGGTCTCGGTGAAGTGCTCGGCGGCGTCGGGGCCGAGCTCGCGGCCGAGGCCCGAGGCCTTCATGCCGCCGAACGGGGTCCAGTACCGCACCGAGGAGTGCGAGTTGACCGACAGCACGCCGCTCTTCACACCCCGCGAGACGCGCACGGCACGGCCGAGGTTCTCCGTCCAGATCGAGCCGGCGAGACCGTAGACCGTGTCGTTCGCCAGGTGGATCGCATCGGCCTCGTCGTCGAACGGCAGGACCGCCACGACGGGTCCGAACACCTCTTCCCGCGCGACGCGGTCGGTGCGGTCGGCGAGCACGACGGTCGGCGCGAACCAGAACCCGTCACCGGACGGCGCCGCGCCCTGGAACGCGACGTTCGCGCCGTCGAGGAACCCCTCGACGGTCGAGCGATGGGATGCCGAGATCAGCGGCCCCATCTCTGTCGCCTCGTCTGCGGGGTCGCCGACGCGCCAGGCCTGCACCGCGGGCTCGAGCAGCTCGAGGAACCGGTCGTACACCGATCGCTCGACGAGGATGCGGCTGCGGGCGCAGCAGTCCTGCCCGGCGTTGTCGAACACCGCACCCGGTGCCGATGCGGCGGCCTTCTCGAGGTCGGCGTCGGCGAACACGATGTTGGCGCTCTTGCCGCCGAGCTCCAGGGTGACGGGCTTGAGCTCGCGCGCGCACCCGGCCGCGACATCCGTGCCCACCGAGGTCGAGCCGGTGAAGACGACCTTGCGCACATCCGGGTGCGAGACGAACCGCTGCCCGACGACCGAGCCCGACCCGGTGACGACCTCGAACAGCCCCTCGGGCAGTCCGGCGAGAAGCGCGAGCTCTCCCAGCCGGATCGCCGTGAGCGGAGTGAGCTCGGCGGGCTTCAGCACGACGGCGTTGCCCGCGGCGAGCGCCGGCGCGAACCCCCACGACGCGATCGTCATCGGGAAGTTCCACGGCACGATGATGCCCACGACCCCGTACGGCTCGTGGAACGTCACGTCGAGCCCGCCGGCGACCGGGATCTGCTGCCCCGACAGCCGCTCGGGCGCGCCGGCGTAGAAGTTCAGCACCTGTGCGACGTGCGAGGCCTCCCAGCGCGCCGAGCCGATCGGGTGACCCGAGTTCAGCACCTCCAGCTGCGCCAGCTCCTCGATGTGCGCCTCGACCGCGCGCGCGAACGACCGCAGCGCGTCGGCGCGCGCCACCGGCGGCAGCGACGACCACGCACGCTGAGCGACGACGGCGCGCGAGATCGCCGCATCCGTCTCGTCCACGCTCGCGCGAGCGACCTCACGGATCGGCAGCGCGGTCGCCGGGTTGATGACGGTGAACATGCTCATGCGGTCGGCACTCCTCGTGATGCATAGACGGATGCCTCGGCCACGAGCCCCGCGAACAGCCGACGGTCCTCCTGGTTCTGCTCGGGATGCCACTGCACGCCGAGCACGTAGCCCTCGCCGTCCGACTCGAACGCCTGCACGAGCCCGTCGGTGTGGGCGGTCGCGACGAGTCCTTCGCCGAGGCGGTCGATGCCCTGGTGGTGGTAGCTGTGCACCTCGAGGGCACCGGGCCCGACGAGCTCCGCCAGACGCGACCCCTCGTGGACGATGACGTCGTTGGTCGCGAACACGCCGCCGCCGACCCGGAACCGCTCGGTGCCGAGCGCCTCGGGCAGATGCTGATGCAGTGTGCCGCCGCGCGCCACGTTCACGAGCTGCAGGCCGCGGCAGATCGCGAGCACCGGGAGCCGGCGCCGCTCCGCGCCGCGGAACAGCGCGAGCTCCCACGCGTCGCGATCCGGACGCGGCGCGTCGGTGCGCGGATGCCGCTGTGCCCCATAGAGCTCCGGCTGCACGTCGATCCCCCCGGTGAGGATCAGGCCGTCGAGTCCGTTCAGCACCGCTTCGGCGGCGATCTCGGGATCCGGCTGCGGCGGCAGCAGCACGGCCACACCACCCGACGCCGTCACCGAGTCGAAGTAGACCTGCGGGAGGAACGCCGCGCGGACGTCCCACACGCCCTGCTTCGCCTGCTCGAGGTAGGTCGTCAGACCGATCACCGGCTTCTCAGAGGCGTTCGAAGCCACGGACCCTCTCCCAGTCGGTCACGGCGGCGTCGTAGGCCTCGACCTCGATGCGCGCCTGGTTGAGGTAGTGGTCGACCACGTCGTCGCCGAACGCGGCCCGGGCGATGGCCGACTCGTCGAAGAGCTGCGCCGCCTCGCGCAACGTGGTCGGCATGTGGTCGACGCCGGCCGTGTAGGCATTGCCCTCCAGCCGTTCGGGCAGCGGCAGCTCGTGCTCGATGCCGTGGAGGCCCCCCGCGATGATGGCGGCGATGCCCAGGTACGGGTTGACGTCGCCGCCCGGCACTCGGTTCTCGACGCGCAGCGACGAGCCGTGGCCGACCACGCGCAGCGCGCAGGTGCGGTTGTCGACGCCCCATGCGACGCCGGTCGGGGCGAACGAGCCCTTCGCGAAACGCTTGTACGAGTTGATGTTGGGCGCGTAGAGCAGCGTGAACTCCCGGAGAGTCGCCAGGACGCCGGCGATCCAGTGCTCCATGAGAGGGCTGAAGCCGTAGGCGCCGTCGCCGGCCATCACGGGGTCGCCCTTCGCCGAGCGCACCGACAGGTGGATGTGGCAGCTGTTGCCCTCCCGCTCGTTGAACTTCGCCATGAACGTGATCGACTTGCCGTGATGCCCCGCGATCGCCTTCGCGCCGTTCTTGTAGATCGCGTGCTGGTCGGCCGTCTGCTGCACCTCGGCGAACCGGAACGCGATCTCCTGCTGACCCAGGTTGCACTCGCCCTTGACGCCCTCGGTGTAGAGGCCGGCCCCGTCCATCGACAGGCGGATGTCACGCAGCAGAGGTTCGAGACGGCCCGAGGCGAGCAGGTCGTAGTCGACGTTGTAATCGGTGGACGGGGTGAGACCGCGATAGCCCTTGGCCCAGGCATCCCGATATGTGTCGTCGAAGACGATGAACTCGAGCTCCGTCCCGGAGAAGGCCACGAGACCGCGGTCGGCGAGCCGATCGCGCTGGCGGTTGAGGATGTCGCGCGGCGACTGCACGACGGGGTCGCCGTTCTCCCACGTGAGATCGGCCATGACGAGCGCGGAGCCCTCGAGCCACGGGATGCGGCGGAGGGTCGCGACGTCGGGCCGCAGCATCATGTCGCCGTAGCCGGTCTCCCAGCTCGACATCGCGTAGCCGTCGACGGTGTTCATATCGACGTCCACCGACAGCAGGTAGTTGCACGCCTCCGCGCCGTGAGGCAGCACCTCCTCCTGGAAGAGCCGCGCCGACACCCGCTTGCCGACCAGGCGGCCCTGCGCGTCGGCGAAGGCGACGATGACGGTGTCGATGTCGCCTGCGGCGATCCCGGCGTTCAGCTGCTCGACGGTGAGGTTGCCCGGCATCCGTTCTCCTTCTGAGTCGACAGGCGACGAGGCTCGTGAGCACGCTCCCCCCGAACCGCGATCACCCGCACACTCTAACCAAAATCCGGTTCAAAGGTAGACACAGCCGACCAATAGGCGCCACAATCGGCGCAAAGCGCGTGAGCGCGACCCGAGCGCACCTTCCTTCGCGATCCCCTGGAGGACCGATGTCCCAAGCGAGCAGTGCACCGCAGCCGGAACCTCCGGCACCGTCCAGCGACCGCGCCGCCAAGGTCGCAGGAGCGACCTATACGCGAGCCGGTCAGGAGTACTTCCAGAAGCGCGGCCTGAAACGCAGCGCCGGCGTGTGGGGCCTGTGGGGCCTCGCGGTCGCCGCCGTCATCTCGGGCGACTTCTCGGGATGGAACTTCGGCATCGACTTCGCCGGCTTCGGCGGCATGCTCATCGCCTTCGCCATCCTCGTCGTCATGTACTACGGCATGATCTTCTCGATCGGCGAGATGGCCGCCGCCATGCCGCACACCGGCGGCGCCTACTCCTTCGCCCGTTCGGCCATGGGGCCGTGGGGCGGGCTCGTCACCGGCGCCGCCGAGACGATCGAGTACGTCGCGACGACCGCGGTCATCGTGTATTTCTCGGCGTCCTACGCCGACGCGATCACGAGCGAACTGCTGAACTTCTCGATGCCGACGTGGGTGTGGTGGATCATCCTCTACACGGCGTTCATCGTGCTGAACGCCGCCGGCGCCGCGATCTCGTTCACATTCGCCATCGTCGTGTCGATCATCTCGATCGCGATCATCCTGGTGTTCTCGGTGATGGCGATCTTCTCCGGACAGTTCAGCTGGGACAAGCTCTTCGACATCGCGCCGGATCCCGGGCAGTCGGCGTTCCTCCCGCACGGCGTCATCCCGATCCTGTTCGCCCTCCCGTACGCGATGTGGTTCTTCCTCGGCATCGAGGAGCTCCCGCTCGCCGCGGAGGAGTCGCACAACCCGGTCCGCGACATCCCGCGCGCCGGGTTCATCGCCCGCACCACACTCATCATCACGGGCCTGCTGGTGCTGTTCCTCAACACGGGCGTCGTCGGCGCGGCCGCCACCGGCGTCGCGAGCGAGCCGCTGCTCGACGGATTCCGCGCGATCGTCGGCGACGAGCTCGCCGCCGTCCTCGCGCTGTTCGCCCTCATCGGCCTGCTCGCCTCGCTGCAGGGCATCATGTTCGCCTACGGCCGGAACATGTACTCCCTCTCCCGCGCCGGCTACTACCCCAAGTTCCTGTCGCTCACCGGCAAGCGGGCGACACCGTGGGTGGCGCTCGTGGTCGGTGCGGTGATCGGCTTCATCGCGCTCGTGCTCGTCGACTCCCTCGGCGGTGCCGCCGGCGTGGCCGGGGCGATCGTGCTCAACATCGCGATCTGGGGTGCGGTGATCGCCTACACGCTGCAGATGGTGTCGTACGTGATCCTCCGCAAGAAGTTCCCGAACGCGAACCGTCCGTACCGGAGCCCGTGGGGCATCCCCGGCGCGGTCATCGCGGGCGCGGTGTCGGTGCTCATCTTCTTCGGCTTCTTCATCAACGAGCCCGCCCGTCCCGCGATCGTCGCGATCGCCATCGTCTACGTGGTGATCCTCATCGGCTTCGCGCTGTACTTCCGCCATCGCCTCGTGCTCTCGCCGGAGGAGGAGTACGCGCTCTCCGGCGGCACGCACGGCGACCCGCAGTCGGAGGGCTACGACGCGATGGAGAAAGAGGTCTTCGACGACAAGTCCTAGGTGTTCGGCCAAGACACCTGTGCAGGGGAGACGGAGCGGGGCGACCTGGGGGACGCCCCGCTCCGTCGCGTCACGCGGACGGCGCGGACACGGATGCTGCGCCCCGCGGCATCCGTCATCGGTCCGAGGTGTGGGTCAGTAGAGCAGGAACTGCTTCGGATCGGTGGAGGGGATGCCGCCGATCTCGACCGACAGGTGGTACGAGGCGCCGCCGCCGGGAGCCATCGGACGGTTGCCGTCGGCGCAGGTGCCGACCGCGGAGCGCGTGCGATCCCACGAGAGGGCCGTCGCACTCGACACCGTCTGCCCGCCGGCGATCAGTACGATCATGTCGCTGGGCTCGCTCTGGCAGTCGGTCGAGCGCCACCAGATGTCGTCGCCGCTGGTGACCGTGAACGACTGGGCGCTCGTGCCGACGTTCATCGTGCAGTCGGGGCCGTTGTTGGTGAGCTTGATGGTGAACTGCGGCTGCTGGTCGCCTGCATAGGTGTCGGCGCTGGTGACCGGCTCGACCGTGATCTCGCTCGCGACACAGGGCTGTGCTGTGGGAGTGGCGCCGGGCGTCGGGGCCTGCCCTTCGACGACAGCGCCTTCGACGGCCCCGGTGGCGGTTCCCCCGGTCGTCGCCTGCGACGACGGCACCGGCAGAGACTCGGCCGTGTTCTTCGCCGCGGGCTTCTCGTCGGACGAGGTCGTCGCCGCACCCGCCCACGGCTGCGCGATGAGCAGCCAGACCACCGCCGCGATGACCAGCAGCCCGACGATGAGTACGAGCCGCCGGCGACGGTAGACCGCCGGGGAGGGGCGACGTCGGGGGCTGGTGCCGGTCATGCTCAACAGGCTAACGGCGGGCGTCGCCTTCTCCTGTCGGCGCGCCCCGGATGCCGCGACCCGGCGCCGCGCGAGCGTCAGAGGCGCTTGATCATGCGGGTGTTTCCGAGGGTGTTCGGCTTCACGTGCGCGAGGTCGAGGAACTCCGCGACGCCCTCGTCCGGAGAGCGGATGAGCTGCGAGTACACGTCGGGGTCGACGACCTGCTCGCCGATCTGCTCGAACCCGCGGCGCGTGAAGAAGTCGACCTCGAACGTCAGGCAGAACAGGCGCGAGAGGCCGAGCGTGCGGGCGTTCGCCTCGAGGCCCTCGACGATCGCGCGACCCACACCGTGGTGCAGCCAGCCGTCGGCGACGATGAGGGTGCGGACCTCGCCGAGGTCCTCCCACATGACGTGCAGCGCGCCGCAGCCGATCAGGTCGCCGTTCGCATCCTCGGCGACGAGGAACTGCTGCGTCGCCTCGTACAGCACGACGAGGTCCTTGCCGAGGAGGATCCGCCGCTGCACGAACGGCTCGAGGAGCGCCTGGATGCGGCGGACGTCGCTGGTGCGCGCCGGCCTGACTGTGAACTCTGCCACCCGTCCAGCGTAAGACCCCCCGCTCGCCGACGAACGCACCCGCGAACGACGAAGAGCGGATGCCGCAGCATCCGCTCTTCGTTCCGATCAGGGTCTACGCGTTCGCAGCGAGATCCGGCGTCGCGGTGATCTCGCCGTTGTGGACGACGCCGACGGCGACCTTGTCGCCGCGCGGGCCGTGCTCGAAGACGAACTCGCCGTTCTGCGCGTCGACCTTCACGTGGTCGCCCGCGTCGAGCTCGCCGTGCAGGATCTTCTCCGACAGACGGTCTTCGACCTCGCGCTGCATGGCGCGGCGGAGGGGACGGGCGCCGAGCGCGGGGTCGAAGCCGATCTCGATGAGCTTGTCCTTCGCGGCATCCGTCAGCTCGATCGTCATGTCACGATCCAGCAGACGCTCACCGAGACGCTTGGTGAACAGGCCCACGATCTGGCGCAGCTCGTCCTTGTCGAGCTGCGGGAAGACGATGATGTCGTCGACGCGGTTGAGGAACTCGGGCTTGAAGTTGCGCTTCAGCTCCTCGTTGACCTTGCCCTTCATCCGCTCGTAGGTCGTGCCGCTGTTGCCCTCGACCTGGAAGCCCACCGGGCCACCGGCGATCGCCGACGAACCGAGGTTCGTCGTCATGATGATCACCGTGTTCTTGAAGTCGATGACGCGGCCCTGACCGTCGGTCAGGCGACCCTCTTCGAGGATCTGCAGGAGCGAGTTGAAGATGTCGGGGTGGGCCTTCTCGATCTCGTCGAAGAGCACGACCGAGAAGGGCTTGCGGCGCACCTTCTCGGTGAGCTGGCCGCCCTCTTCGAACCCGACGAATCCGGGAGGGGCACCGAACAGACGCGAGACGGTGTGCTTCTCACCGAACTCCGACATGTCGAGCGAGATGAGTGCGTGCTCGTCGTCGAAGAGGAACTCGGCGAGCGCCTTGGCCAGCTCGGTCTTTCCGACGCCCGTGGGGCCGGCGAAGATGAACGAGCCCGACGGACGCTTCGGGTCCTTGAGGCCCGCGCGCTGACGGCGGATCGTCTTCGAGAGTGCGGCGATCGCCTCCTCCTGGCCGATGACGCGCTGGTGCAGCGCCTTCTCCATGAAGACGAGACGGCTCGACTCCTCCTCGGTGAGCTTGAACACCGGGATGCCGGTCGCCTGGGCGAGCACCTCGGCGATCAGGCCCTCGTCGACGACGGCGTGGCTGGCGACGTCACCCGAGCGCCACTGCTTCTCGAGGCGCAGGCGCTCGGCGAGCAGGGACTTCTCCTCATCGCGCAGCGACGCGGCCTTCTCGAAGTCCTGGTCTTCGGAGGCGCGCTCCTTGTCTTCGCGCACCTTGGCGATCTTCTCGTCGAACTCGCGCAGCTCCGGCGGGCTGGACAGGATCGACAGACGCAGGCGGGCGCCGGCCTCGTCGATCAGGTCGATGGCCTTGTCGGGGAGGAACCGGTCCGAGATGTAGCGGTCGGCGAGGTTCGCCGCCGCGACGATCGCGCCGTCGGTGATCTGCACCTTGTGGTGCGCCTCGTAGCGGTCGCGCAGCCCCTTCAGGATGTTGATCGCGTGGGGCAGGCTCGGCTCGGCGACCTGGATCGGCTGGAAGCGACGCTCGAGCGCAGCATCCTTCTCGAAGTGCTTGCGGTACTCGTCGAGCGTGGTCGCGCCGATCGTCTGGAGCTCGCCGCGCGCGAGGAGCGGCTTAAGGATCGATGCCGCGTCGATCGCGCCCTCGGCGGCACCGGCACCCACGAGCGTGTGGATCTCGTCGATGAAGACGATGATGTCGCCGCGCGTGCGGATCTCCTTGGTGACCTTCTTCAGGCGCTCCTCGAAGTCGCCGCGGTAGCGGGAACCGGCGATGAGCGAGCCGAGGTCGAGCGAGTAGAGCTGCTTGTCCTTGAGCGTCTCGGGCACGTCGCCCTTGACGATGGCCTGCGCGAGGCCCTCGACGACCGCCGTCTTTCCGACACCGGGCTCGCCGATGAGGACGGGGTTGTTCTTGGAGCGGCGCGACAGGATCTGCATCACGCGCTCGATCTCCTTCTCGCGCCCGATGACCGGGTCGAGCTTGTTGTCGCGCGCGGCCTGCGTGAGGTTGCGGCCGAACTGGTCGAGCACCTGCGAGCCGCCCTGCGTGGTGCCCTGGGTCTGCTCGCCGGCGCCGCTCGCGACACCCGCGGGCTCCTTGCCCTGGTAGCCCGAGAGCAGCTGGATGACCTGCTGACGCACCTTGTTGAGGTCGGCGCCGAGCTTCACGAGCACCTGGGCGGCGACGCCCTCGCCCTCGCGGATGAGGCCGAGGAGGATGTGCTCGGTGCCGATGTAGTTGTGGCCCAGCTGCAGCGCCTCGCGGAGGCTGAGCTCGAGCACCTTCTTGGCGCGCGGCGTGAAGGGGATGTGGCCGGTCGGCTGCTGCTGGCCCTGGCCGATGATGTCCTGCACCTGCTCGCGCACGGCGTCGAGCGAGATGCCCAGGCTCTCGAGCGCCTTGGCGGCGACCCCTTCGCCCTCGTGGATGAGACCGAGCAGGATGTGCTCGGTGCCGATGTAGTTGTGGTTGAGCATCTTCGCCTCTTCCTGGGCGAGGACGACCACACGACGGGCACGGTCGGTGAATCTCTCGAACATCGTTCACTCCTCCAGGGCGGTGTGGGTCTGCTGAGCCCATCTCGCCTTACATCGAGGGTAGCCAGCGGCTCGGGAGCGCACGGCCGTGTTCGCCGTGGGCATAGCGCGCGTGAAACGGAACGGATGCCTTGCGCCGCAGCATCCGTCGGCCTTATCGTTTTTCGATAACAACGTTTATCGATATGGAGCGAGCGACATGGATCCACTCTCGGCGAACCTGCTGACGATCGCGATCCCCGTGGTCGCGGTGGTCGGCGCCGCATCGCTGTTCATGGTCCGCCGCAAGCGAGCCGGTGCGAGCGGAGGCCTGAATCGCGCGGAGTCGTGGATCGCGTCGCTCATCGGTGCGGGAGCGATGATGAATGCCCTGCTGTGCGCGCTGGCGCTGTGGGGCAACGCCTCCTGGATGTTCACCGTCGAACCCTTCCGCGTCGACGGTCTGCACTACTCCGGAGTCACCACGCCGGAATCCCTCGAGGGCGTCGACCACGTCGCCGCCGCGGGCTACCAATCCGTCTGGATCGACGTGATGGGACTGCCCGACGGCACGCGATGGCTCTTCTACATCGAGGAGGCGCTCCCGCTCGCCGCGTCGCTCACGATCAGCATCGTCGTCGCTTGGCTGTCGTTCACCGTGGTGCGGGAGCGCCCGTTCGCGCGCGCGTTCCCGATCGCGATCGGCGTCGCGTCGATCGCCGTCATGATCGGCGGGCTCGGCTCGCAGTTCGCCGGCGCGCTCGCGCGATCGTCGGTCATCGCGTACCTCGGCGCCGATCGACTCGTGAAAGACAACAGCACCGCACCGGCAACCGAGTCGTTCGCGGCCTTCTGGGTAAGCCTCGACCTCTCACCCGTCGGCTGGGCGTTCGGGCTGCTGCTCGTCGCGGCGGCCTTCCAGATCGGCGTCCGCATGCAGAAGGACACCGAGGCGCTGGTGTGAGCCCGGCCGACGACGAGGGGCCTGCCGGGGTGCACTGCCGGCTCGACGAGTTGCTCGAGGACCGCGGCATGACGCTCACGCGGCTCTCAGAGCTGGTCGGGGTCTCAGTCGTGAACCTGTCGATCCTCAAGAACGATCGCGCGCGAGCGATCCGCTACTCGACCCTTTCGGCGATCTGCCGGGCCCTCGATTGCGAGATCGGCGACCTGCTCGTGCGGGCGGATTGAGGATTCCGGATGCTGCGGCCGCAGCATCCGTCCCGTCGCCCGTCCTGCCCCGTGCCCCGTCCCGTCCGCTCCGCAGTCACTTTCGGTCACCTGACGGTGCAGCGATCGACCCGAAGTGACTGCGGAGAGGCGGTGGCGGAGGTCGCCGTCAGCGACGGGAGCGGATTGCCGACCGCACGCGGCGGACGAGGCCCGCCTGCCCGTCGAACACGTCGTTCTTCGTGACGCGGATCACGAACCAGCCGGCGCTGGCCAGCGCCTCGTAGCGAGCGATGTCCTTCGCCCATTGCTCGGGATCGCGAAGGTGGTGTTCGCCCTCGTACTCGATGGCGATCCTCAGCTCGGGGTAGGCGAGGTCGACGACTCCGATGAGTCCCCCGATCGAGTCGAATACCGCATGATTCAGGCGCGGCTCGGGCAGACCCGCGTCGACGATGATCAGCCTGCACCGGGACTCCATCCGTGATGCCGAACGGGTGCGCACACGAGGCAGTGCCTGCCTCAACGCGCTGACACCCACCCTCCGGCCAGACCGCACCGCCGATTCGAGCTCGGAGAGAGTGCCGAGCGGCTGCGCGTCCCCCGAGAACATCTGCTCGCGGACGACCCCGTCGGCGAGCGCCACGAGGTCGTACTCGTCGCGCACGACCGCCGCCAGCATCACCCACGTGAATGCGGGACTGGTCAGCGGAACGCCGTGGGTCGCGTGATCGACGACCGCAACGCTTCGCTGCTTCACCTGGTGGCCGAGAACTCCGTCGTGCCGCGGATGCCGCAGCGGAGCCCGCACCGCGACGTCGAGCATCCGGGGACGACCGAACGCATCGGTCAGGACGCGAGACGGGAGTGGCAGCTCCCACAACACTGCAGCGGTCACGTGCGAAAAGAACTGATTCGCGGGCATCACCCGCGCGTAGAGGAGGGCACGTTCGCGAATGGCTGCGGTGGCCGCCTCCGCCTTGGACCGCGTCCCCGGCGATGCGGGGTCTGCGCCGCACACCACGCGGAGCCCACGGAAGGGGCTGTCGAGGTCGAGAGCCCGCAGCCTCGATCTCGGGACACCGGCGCTCCTCGCCTCCGCGACCGTGAAGACGCTCCCGAGACCATGTGGCAGCGGCGTTGTACGCATGGCGCCCGATCCTGACCGCACCGTCGCTCGCGGTGGCGCTCGGTTCAGCCTTCTGTGGACGACGGCACCGCCGCTCCTCCTTGGGGAGGAACCACCACCCGCCGCTCCGCAGTCAGTTAGGGCGGGACTCAAGGCCCAGGACGCGCCAAAAGTGACTGCGGAACGGAGCGCCCGAACGCGGGGTACGGAGCCCCGCCCACGGCGTTCCGCAGTCAGTAAAGGCGGGACTCAAGGCCCAGGACGCGCCAAAAGCGACTGCGGAACGAAGGCGCCCGAACGCCGGGGAACGAAGGCGCGCGAACGCCGCCGTGCGCGGCGCCCGCGCACGGCGTTCCGCAGTCAGTTAGGGCGGGACTCGACGGTGACGTCCCGCTTGTTGGTGGAGTTTCTCGACACCGTGCGGGTCAGCTTGTTTGATTATGCCGCGGTCAGTTCCG
>NZ_JBDGJU010000045.1:0-22071 GCF_057656735.1 Microbacterium sp. Soil_C_42 | reverse complement strand
CGAGGGCGAGGGCGCCGAGGCGCCGTCGCGCAGCCGCAGCCGCAGCCGCAGCCGCAGCCGCAACCGCAACGCGCAGAACCAGAACGCCCAGGCCGGCCAGGCCGCACAGGGCCAGAACGCGCAGGGCCAGAACGCGCAGGGCGGCCAGAACCAGAACGCCCAGCCCGTCGCGGAGCCGGCGAAGGCCGACCCGCAGGACGACGAGCAGCCGGCCCAGGGCAACGGCCGCGGCCGCCAGCGCAACAAGCGCCGTGGCACGCAGGTCGCCGCCGGCGGCGATGAGTTCGAGACCGAGATCGGCGAGGACGACGTCCTCATCCCGATCGCGGGCATCCTCGACGTGCTCGACAACTACGCGTTCGTGCGCACCTCCGGCTACCTGCCCGGCCCGAGCGACGTCTACGTGTCGCTCGGTCAGGTCAAGAAGTACAACCTGCGCAAGGGCGACGCGGTCGTCGGCTCGATCAAGCAGCCGCGCGAGGGCGAGCAGTCCAGCCGCCAGAAGTACAACGCGCTGGTCAAGGTCGACGCGATCAACGGCCTGTCGGTGGACGACGCTGCCGCGCGTGTCGAGTTCGGCAAGCTGACGCCGCTCTACCCGCAGGAGCGCCTGCGCCTCGAGACCGCGCCCGAGAAGCTGACGCAGCGCATCATCGACCTCGTCGCGCCCATCGGCAAGGGCCAGCGCGGCCTCATCGTCGCGCCCCCGAAGGCGGGCAAGACCATCGTGCTGCAGCAGATCGCCAACGCGATCTCGATCAACAACCCCGAGGTGCACCTCATGGTCGTCCTCGTCGACGAGCGCCCCGAAGAGGTCACCGACATGCAGCGCACGGTGAAGGGCGAGGTCATCGCCTCGACCTTCGACCGCCCTGCCGAGGACCACACCACGGTCGCCGAGCTCGCCATCGAGCGGGCCAAGCGCCTCGTGGAGCTCGGCCGCGACGTCGTGGTGCTGCTCGACTCGATCACGCGCCTCGGCCGCGCCTACAACATCTCGGCGCCGACCTCGGGCCGCGTGCTCACCGGTGGCGTCGACGCGTCGGCGCTGTACCCGCCCAAGCGCTTCTTCGGCGCCGCGCGCAACATCGAGAACGGCGGATCGCTCACGATCCTCGCGACGGCCCTCGTCGAGACCGGCTCCAAGATGGACGACGTGATCTTCGAGGAGTTCAAGGGCACCGGCAACAGCGAGCTGCGCCTGAACCGCCAGCTCGCCGACAAGCGCATCTTCCCGGCGGTCGACGTCAACGCGTCGTCCACGCGCCGCGAAGAGATGCTGCTCTCGCCCGACGAGGTCAAGATCACCTGGAAGCTCCGCCGCGCGCTGGCCGGCCTCGAGCCCCAGCAGGCCCTCGAGGTCGTGCTCGGCAAGCTCAAGGAGACGCAGTCGAACGTCGAGTTCCTGGTGCAGATGCAGAAGTCGATCCCGGCGCCCGCCAACGGGCACGGCGGCGGCCGCAGCCACGATCACGACAACAGCATCCGCTGAGCCGTGTTCGAGTCCGTCAAGGGACTGATCGACGAGCACCGCGCGGTCCAGGAGGAGCTCTCCGACCCCGCGGTGCACGCCGATGCTGCGCGCGCCAAGCGGGTGAACCGGCGCTACGCCGAGCTGTCGCGCATCGTGAAGGCCCACGAGGACTGGGTGGCGGCATCCGATGATCTGGATGCCGCCCGCGAGCTCGCCCGCGAGGACGACGCGTTCGCGGAGGAGGTGCCGGTCCTCGAGGCCGGGCTGGCCGAGGCGCAGGAGCGCCTGCGACGCCTGCTGATCCCGCGCGACCCCGACGACGCGCGCGACGTGATCATGGAGATCAAGCAGGGCGAGGGCGGTGCCGAATCGGCGCTGTTCGCGGCCGACCTCCTGCGCATGTACCTGCAGTACGCGGCGTCGAAGGGCTGGAAGACCGAGCTGCTCGAGCGCAACGAGTCCGACCTCGGCGGGTACAAGGACGTCCAGATCGCGATCAAGGGCTCCTCCTCCGATCCGGCGCAGGGCGTGTGGGCGCACCTCAAGTACGAGGGCGGCGTGCACCGCGTGCAGCGTGTGCCGGCGACCGAGTCGCAGGGGCGCATCCACACGTCGACGACCGGTGTGCTGGTGTTCCCCGAGGTCGACGAGCCCGAAGAGATCCACATCGACCCGAACGACCTGAAGATCGACGTCTTCCGTTCGTCGGGTCCTGGCGGCCAGTCGGTGAACACGACGGACTCCGCGGTGCGCATCACCCACCTGCCCACGGGGATCGTGGTGTCGATGCAGAACGAGAAGTCGCAGCTGCAGAACCGTGAGGCGGGCATGCGCGTGCTCCGGGCGCGCCTGCTCGCCAAGCAGCAGGAGGAGCTCGAGGCCGCGGCATCCGACGCCCGCAAGTCGCAGATCCGCGGCATGGACCGGTCCGAGCGCATCCGCACGTACAACTTCCCCGAGAACCGCATCGCCGACCACCGCACCGGCTACAAGGCCTACAACCTCGACCAGGTGATGGACGGCGCTCTCGAGCCCCTCATCGAGTCGGCGATCACCGCCGACGAGGAGGCCCGTCTCGCGGCCCTCGGCTCCGACGACTGACCCTCCGCGCTGTGACAGGGCGTGCGCGCTGTGACAGGGCGTGCGCGCCCAGTCCTCGGTCTCGGCGCGGATCCCCGGTCTCGGCATCCGTGGCGGTCGGCGGACCCCGGATGCTGCGCCGCTAGGCTTCGAGCGTGCTCACGCTGCTCCTCCGCGCTCTCATCTTCCTGGTGTCGGCGGCGCTCGGCCTCATCGTGGCCGACCTCGTCCTGCCGGGCTTCTCCCTGCACTGGGACGACTGGTGGGGGATCCTCCTCGCCGTCGTGATCTTCGCCGTGCTGCAGAGCGTGCTCGCGCCGTGGCTGCTCAAGATCACGCGGCGTCACGCCAACGCGCTGATCGGGGGCATCGGACTGCTCTCGACGTTCGTGGCCCTGCTCATCGCGGTGCTCATCCCCGCGGCGGGCATCGGCATCGACGGCCCGGTCGCCTGGATCATCGGAACGCTCGTCGTGTGGCTGGTGACCGCGCTCGCGACCTGGCTGCTGCCGCCGCTGTTCATCAAGAAGAACGTGCAGGACCGCCGCGGCTGACGCCCGCAGACGGGGATTCCTCCCGATCCCGCGGGGCCGTTTCAGCCACGCGTCTGGTGGGATGATGGGCGGTATGCAGATCGGCCGGGTGCCTCTCGTCGGCCGCCAGGCGGACCTCGACGCGTTGCGCGAAGAGGTCGACGCCGTGGGTGCGCAGGGCCGCGCCGTCGTCGTGTCCGGTGACGCCGGGATGGGCAAGACGCGCCTGCTCCGGGACTTCGCCGACAGCCTCACCGACGTGGTCGTCGTCCGGGGAGCCTGCGTCGACTCCGGCTCCGGCCCCGCACCGCTGACCGCGATCTCCGACCTCCTGCGCGACCTCGTCGACGCGCTGGGCGTGCAGGCGGTGCGCGAGGCCGCCGGTCCCGGCGCCGACGCGCTCGGCGTGCTCGTGCCGGCGCTCGCCGACCGCGCCGGCGACGCCGAGCGTCTGGCCGATGTCGTCGTCGAGCTGTTCTCGCAGCTGGCGCGCACGCACCGGCTGGTCGTCATCATCGAGGACCTCCACTGGGCCGACAGCACGACGTGCGACATCGCGGCGCGGCTGGTCCGCCGCGCGGCCGCGCTGCCGCTGTTCGTGCTGCTGTCGTACCGCACCGACGACGTCGGGCGGGCCCATCCACTGCGTCCGGTGCTCGCCGAGCTCGACCGGGCGCGCCTGCTGACGCACCGGCCACTCGCTCGCCTCAGCCCCGCGGAGGTCGGCGCGCTCGCCAACGCGGTGCACGGCGACACGCTCGCGGCCGGCGTGCTGAACGACATCGCCGCCCGCAGCGACGGCATCCCGTTCTACGTCGAAGAGCTCGCGAGCTTCTCGGGCGCGCGCCTGCCGGTATCACTGCGCGACGTCCTCCTCCTGCGCTACGAGCGATTGGATGCCGAGGCGCGCCGTTTCACGCGCGTGCTGGCGACCGGAGGGGTCGAGGTGGCGCATCCCGTGCTCCGCGACGTCTTCGACGGGGACGAGGCCGCCCTCGAGGACGCCGTGCGCAGCGCCGTCGACGCGCAGGTCGTCGTGATCCGCGACGACGCGTACGCGTTCCGTCACGCGCTCATGCAGGAGGCGGTCTACGCGGAGCTCCTCCCGACCGAGCGGACGCGTCTGCACACCGCCTACGCGGTGGCACTCGAGAACGCGGCGCCCACGGCCCGGGTCCTCGCGGACATCGCCCACCACTGGCGCGCGGCGCGCGTGCCCGACCGCGCGCTGGCCGCGGGGGTGGCGGCGCAGCGTGCCGCGAGCGCCGCCTCGGCGTGGTCGACGGCGGCAGAGGCGGGGGAGCGGGTGCTCGAGCTGTGGGAATCGGTCCCCGATCCCGAGGGGATCTGCGGGATGCCGCGCGCCGAGGTGCTGCGACGCACCTCTGCCGCCCTCGTGTCGGCGAACCGGAACGACCGAGCCCTTGCGTTCGCACAGGAAGCAGTCGCCCTGTGGCCCGAGGGCGACGTGGTGGGGCGCGCCGAGATGCTCGGCGACCTCGCGACGATCGAGTTCCAGGCGGGGGTGTCGGACGGGGTCGAGAGCATCGAGCAGGCGCTGTCGATCCTGGGCGACGACCCGCGGCACGAGATGCAGCGCGCGGGTCTCCTGCTCAGCTCCGCGCGCGTGCACATGCTCAACGGGCGCCAGGGACTCGGCGCGGAGGTCGCCGCGCAGGCGCGGGCGACCGCCGAGGCTGCCGCTGCCGCGGGAGACCCCGCCGCACGCGAGATCCTCGCGCAGGCGCTGCTCATCGCCGCGACGTGTCGCGCCAGCGTCGGCGACCCGGACGGCGTGAGCCTCTTCGAGGAGGCGCGTGCGCACGCGGAAGGCTTCGTCCGCGCGATGATGCGGTTCTACATCAACTACTCGAACACCCTCATGCTGATCGGCCGCTACGAGGACGCCGTCGCCCTGGCGCGGGAGGGGCAGGAGTACGGCCGCACCCACGTGGCCGACCTCGGCCCGCTCGTGATGATCGAGGCCAACATGATCGAGGCGCACATCTACGCGGGCCGGCTGCGGGAGGCCGAGGAGCTCGGCGGTCTGCTCCCGATGCTCGAGCCGGGCCTCTACTCCGCCTTCCTGCGCGAGCGGCTGGTGTGCCTGGCGATCTGGCGCGGGCGTATCGACGGCGCCGAGGCGGCCCTGGACGCCGCCCGTCTGGAGCTCGACACGTTCGGCGCGTACGAGTTCCAGACCCGCTTCGGCATGGCGTACGACCTCGGCGAGCTGGCGCTCGCCCGCGGAGACGCGCACGAAGCGCTCTCGCACGCGCGCCTGGCGTGGGAGACGCCCGCCGGCGGCGTGCTCGCGCTGCCGCTGACCGCGATCGCGGCCAGGGCGGTCGCGATGCTCCGCGCAGGCGGTGAGGATGCCGACATCGAGCCGTACCGAGCGGTGCTCGCCGGATTCGACGCCTGGCCGGTGACCCCGCTGTGGGCGGCGGTCTTCGCCGCCGAGCTCGGCGAAGGACCGTGGACCGCCGCGATCGACGCGATCGCACCCGCCTATGTCCGCGCGTACGCGCGCGTGCGGCACGGCGAGGCGCTGCTGGCGGAGGGCGACCGCGCCGGCGCCCGCGAGGCGCTCACCGCGGCGGTGTCGTACGCCGGGGAACTCGGTGCGGACGGCCTCGCCGCGCGCGAACGCGCTGCTGACGGATGCCGGACTCACGGGCGACGCGTCGCGCTCACTGTTGACCGCCCGCGAGGAGCAGGTGCTCGCGCTGGTCGCCGAAGGGCTCAGCAACGGGCAGATCGCGCAACGGCTCTACATCAGCGTCAAGACGGTCTCGGTGCACGTGTCGGCGATCCTGCGCAAGCTCGATGCGTCGTCCCGCACGGCAGCGGCCGCGATCTACCGTCGCAGCGCCGCGTAGAGCCGGCCGGACCCGGTGCTCTTCGGGAAGCCGTGCGCCGCGGCATCCGTCATCCTGCGTGGCCGGGTTCCGATACGGCTCGCTCCTCGCCTGCTCAGCCTCGATCCGGCGTCAGATGTGGTACTCGGGCGTCGTCAGCAGGGCACGGGTGTCGTCGCCGACGCGGCGGGCGCGCGGCTTCGCGGGCACGCCGACCAGCACGCTGTCGGCGGGCGCGTCCTTGGTGACGACCGCGTTCGCGCCGACGACGGATCCGGCGCCGATCGTGATCGGGCCGAGGATCTTGGCGCCCGCGCCGACGGCGACGCCGTCCTCGATCGTGGGGTGGCGCTTGCCGCCCTCGCGCTGGCGGCCGCCGAGCGTGACGCCGTGGTAGAGCATGACGTCGTCGCCGACCTCGGCGGTCTCTCCGACCACGACGCCCATGCCGTGGTCGATGAAGAAGCGACGGCCGATCGTGGCACCGGGGTGGATCTCGATCCCGGTGAGCCACCGGGTGATCTGCGAGCCGGCGCGCGCGATGAAGCGGAAGTCCCGCGTCCACAGGGCGTGCCACACGCGGTGCGCCCAGATCGCGTGCAGACCGGGGTACAGCACGGCGATCTCGAGGCCGCCGCGCGCCGCGGGGTCACGCAGCTTCGCCGCGGCGACGTCCTCTCGGGCGCGGGCGAAGAATCCGATGCGTTCGTCGGTCATTTGGTCTGGGCCTCCGGCTCGCGCAGGTGCTCGTACAGAGCGGTCGACAGGTATCGCTCGCCGGAGTCGGGCACGATCACGACGATGCGCTGCCCGGCGGCCTCGGGGCGCGCCGCGATCTGGAGCGCCGCCCACACGGCGGCACCGGCCGACATCCCGGCGAGGATGCCCTCGCGCGTGGCGAGTTCGCGCGCGACCGTGATCGCGTCATCGAACTCCACGTCGAAGATCTCGTCGACGACCGAGCGGTCGAGAACCTCGGGGACGAAGTTCGGTCCGATGCCCTGGATGCGGTGCCCGCCGGCGCGGCCCTCCGTCAGAACGGGGGAGTCCTTCGGCTCGACGAGGACGATCTTGACGTCCGGGTTGCGCTCCTTGAGCACCTGACCGACGCCGGTGATCGTGCCGCCCGTGCCCGAACCTGCGACGAACCAGTCCACGCGGCCCTCGGTGTCGCGCCAGATCTCCTCGGCGGTGGTCTTGCGGTGGATCGCCGCATTCGCCTCGTGCTCGAACTGGCGCGCGAGGATGGCCCCGGGAGTCTCGGCGACGATCCGCCGGGCCGTCTCGACGGCCTCGGTCATGCCCTTGTACGGGTCGGTGAGCACGAGCTCGGCGCCGAAGGCCTTCAAGAGGGTGCGGCGCTCCTTCGACATCGAGGCGGGCATCGTCAGGATGACGCGGTAGCCGCGCGCGGCGCCGATCAGCGCGAGCGAGATGCCGGTGTTGCCGCTCGTGGACTCCACGATCGTGCCGCCGGGGAGCAGCTCTCCCGCGGCCTCGGCGGCTTCGACGAGCGCGTAGCCGAGGCGGTCCTTGACCGAGGAGCCCGGGTTGTAGAACTCGAGCTTCGCGAGCACCTCCGCGCCCAGGCCCTGCGTGAGCGCGTTGAGCCGCACGAGCGGCGTCTCGCCGAAGGCGGCGGTGATGTCGGAATGGATGCCGGGCACGTGGAACTCCCTCGGATCAGCGGTGCACGAAGACGTCGACGGCGCGCCGGCGCCCGATCGGAGGCGGGGTGGCCGGCGCGCCGTCGTGACGACTCAATCTTCGCGCAGATCCTCGTAGAGCGCGGTCGACAGGTACCGCTCGCCGAACGAAGGCACGATGACGACGATGTTCTTGCCGGCGGCCTCGGGGCGTGCAGCCACCTGCAGCGCCGCCCAGATCGCCGCACCCGACGAGATGCCGACCAGGATGCCGTCCTGCGCGCCGACGGCGCGTGCCGTCGAGATCGCGTCGGGGAACTCGACGTCGATGACCTCGTCGATGACGCCCTGGTCGAGGATGGCCGGGATGAAGTTCGGCCCGATGCCCTGGATCTTGTGGGGTCCGGGCGTGCCCTTCGTGAGCAGCGGCGAGTCGGCCGGCTCCACGGCGACGACCTTGGCGCCGGGCACGCGCTCCTTGAGCACCTGGCCGACGCCGGTGATCGTGCCGCCTGTGCCGATGCCGGCGACGAAGTAGTCGATCTGGCCGTCGGTGTCGCGGATGATCTCCTCCGCGGTGGTCTTGCGGTGGATCTCCACGTTCGCCTGGTTCTCGAACTGGCGGGCGAGGATCGCGCCGGGAATGGCGGCGACGAGCTCCTCGGCCTTCGCGATCGCACCCTTCATGCCGCCGGCGGGGTCGGTGAGCTCGAGCTCTGCGCCGTAGGCCTTCAGCAGGAGGCGGCGCTCGATCGACATCGACGAGGGCATTGCGAGGACCACGCGGTAGCCGCGCGCCGCACCGACCATCGCCAGTGCGATGCCGGTGTTGCCACTGGTCGCCTCGACGATCGTGCCGCCCGGCTTCAACTCGCCCGAGGCCTCCGCAGCATCGACGATCGCGATTCCCAGGCGGTCCTTCACGCTCGAGGCGGGGTTGTAGAACTCGAGCTTCGCCAGGATGTTTGCGCCGGCGCCGTTCGTGACGCGGTTCAGGCGCACCAGCGGCGTGTTGCCGAATGCGGACGTGATGTCGGGATGGATGCCGGTCATGTCGGGACCTTTCGCGGGTTCTCGGCTGAATCGAGCACCAGCCTAGGGGGCGGTGTTTTCCATGAGTCCTTCTGTGACGAAAGGGTGGCGCGCACGCGGTACCCTCCTGCGCGCCTCGCACGGAGCCGGGCCTAAAGTGGATGCGGTCATGGCCTCTCCCGACGAATCCCCCCTGCTCTCCGATGCCCTCCGCCGCGCCGCCGCGCGTCTGGCCGAGGTCGGCATCGCCGATCCGTCCGTCGACACCGAGCTGCTCGCCGCCTTCCTGCTCGGCTCCGGGCGCGGGGGAGTGCAGGCGGCCGCGATCCGCGGCGATCGCCTCACCGCCGCCGACGCCTCCCGCCTCGACGAGCTGGTCGCCCGCCGCGCCACCCGCGAGCCGCTGCAGCACATCGTCGGGACGGCGCCTTTCCGCCACCTGGAGCTGCGGGTCGGCCCCGGCGTGTTCGTGCCGCGTCCAGAGACAGAGGTCGTCGCGCAGCTGGCGATCGACGCGCTGCGGGCCGCAGCATCCGCGTCTCCCATCGCGGTGGATCTCGGCACCGGCAGCGGCGCGATCGCCCTCGCCATGGCGACCGAGGTGCCGCACGCGCGCGTCTACGCCGCCGAGAACTCGGTCGATGCCTTCGTGTGGACGAAGGAGAACTTCGCGCACGTCGGCGCCGACAACGCGACGCTCGCCTTCATCGACCTCGCCCACGCCTTCGGTGAGCTCGACGGCACCGTCTCGGTGGTGGCATCCAATCCTCCGTATGTTCCGGATGCCGCGATCCCGCGCGATCCGGAAGTCCGCTTCTTCGACCCGCCCGCGGCGCTGTACGGGGGAGAGGACGGCCTCGACGTCGTCCGCGTGCTGAGCGGGGTGGGCCTGCGTCTCGCGCACCCCGGCGGGATGATCGTGATCGAGCACGGCGAGTGGCAGGGCGAGGCGATCCGCGGGATCCTCGAGGCCGACGGCTGGCGTGCCGCCGCGACCCACCCCGACCTCACGATGCGCGACCGCGCGACCACCGCCCTGCATCCCTGATCACCGTCCCGGGCTCGGAGCGTTCGTCCGGGACCGCGCAACTAGACTTCCTCTGACATGTCCCCCATCTACGACTGCCGAGACGAGGCGCAGCTGCTCACCGGCATGCGCCAGGCGCGCCAGGCCATCGGCCGCGGCGAGCTCGTCGTCATCCCCACCGACACCGTCTACGGCGTCGCCGCCGACGCCTTCGACCACGCCGCCGTCGCGCGCCTGCTGGCGGCCAAGGGGCGCGGACGCCAGTCCCCGCCGCCCGTTCTCGTCGCAGGACTCACGACGCTGCGCGCGCTCGTGGCGGAGGTCCCCGAGCCGGTCGAACGCCTCGTGGAGGCGTACTGGCCGGGTGGCCTGACCATCGTGCTGCCGTCGCAGCCGTCGCTGTCGTGGGATCTCGGCGAGACCCGCGGCACCGTCGCCGTGCGCATGCCGGCACACCGCATCGCCCTCGAGCTCCTCGAAGAGACCGGTCCGCTCGCTGTCTCGAGCGCCAACCTCACCGGCATGGCGGCCGGCATCACCGCCGAGGACGCCGAAGGGATGCTGAAGGACAGCGTCGCCGTCTACCTCGGCGACGGACCGTCCAAGACCGGCATCCCCTCGACGATCATCGATGCGACCAGCCTCGTCGTCGGCGACGAGCCGCAGGTGCGCGTGCTGCGTGAGGGCGCGGTCAGCCGCGAGCAGCTGCGCGACGTGCTGGGCGACCTCCTCGAGCCCGACCCGGGCGCCGAGCCCGACGCCGCCGCCGCGGATGCTCCGACCGACGAGGCTGCGGCGCACGAGGCGGCGGAACCCGACCGCTCGTGAAGCAGTACGTCTTCACGATCCTCCTCACGGCGGCCGTCACCTTCGTCCTGTCGTGGGCGGTGTGGCGGATCAGCCTCAGATACAAGCTGTACCCCGGCATCCGGGAGCGCGACGTCCACAAGACCCCCACACCGCGCCTCGGCGGCATCGCGATGTTCCTCGGCGTGCTGGCGGCGTTCGCGGTGTCGTCGCAGCATCCCTATTTCTCCATCGTCTGGGCGCAGCCCCAGCAGATGTACGCACTGCTCGGCGCGACCGCGCTCATCGTCGTCGTCGGCGTGCTCGACGACCTGTGGGATCTCGACTGGATGATCAAGCTCGGCGCGCAGTTCCTCGCCGCCGGCGTGATCGCGTGGTTCGGGCAGCTCCAGATCTACACGCTGCCGCTGGGCGGCATGACGATCTTCTCGAGCTGGGCGAGCTTCACCCTCACGGTGTTCTCGATCGTCGTCGTCATGAACGCGGTGAACTTCATCGACGGCCTCGACGGCCTCGTCGCGGGCGTGTGCCTCATCGCGAACGGCGTCTTCTTCGCCTACTCCTACATGGTGTTCCGCGACATCGGCTCGAGCACGTACTTCACGCTGTCCTCGCTCATCGCCGCCGTCCTCATCGGCGCGTGCATCGGCTTCCTCCCGCTGAACTGGAGCCCCGCGCGCCTGTTCATGGGAGATGCCGGCGCGCTCATGCTGGGCCTTCTGATGGCGTGCTCGGCGATCTCGATCACCGGCAACTTCGACCCTGCGATGATCGCCGACAACGACGCGTTCGGCCGCTCGCAGCTCCTCGGTGCGTTCATCCCGATCCTCTTGCCGGTCGTCGTCGTCCTGCTGCCGCTGCTGGACTTCGGCCTCGCCGTCGTGCGACGCATGAGCAGGGGCAAGTCGCCGTTCTCACCCGACCGCAAGCACCTGCACCACCGCATGCTCGACATGGGCCACACGGATCGCGGCGCCGTGCTCATCTTCTACGCGTGGACGGCGCTGGTGAGCCTGTCGGTGCTGCTGATGTACATCGGCACGACCCTGCAGTGGCCGGGGGACTACCTCTTCGGCGTCTTCTACGGCATCGTCGGCGTCGCCGCCTGCCTCGTCGTCACCCTTCTTCCCTCACGCCGCCGGCCCGTCTCCGCGCCGACCGCCCCCTCGGCTCCCGAACCCGAGCCGCAGCCCGATCCCGCGCCCGCACAGGAGGACGCCCGATGAGCACCACCCCGAACCCCCGCACCCCGATCTCCAGCACCCCGATCCTGCGCACCGTCCTGGTGTGGTCGGGCTCCGTCACCGCGATCCTCGCCGTCGTGGGCGCGCTCGTCGGCTTCCTCGTCGCAGGCACCGACGGCTTGTGGAGCGCGCTGGCCGGCGTGCTCATCGCAGCCGTCTTCCTCGCGATCACGGCCGCCAGCATCCTCATCGCGAACCGGTGGTACGGCGACGCTCTCTACGTGCCGATCTTCTTCGGCATCGTGCTGGGCGGTTGGATCCTCAAGTTCGTCGTCTTCCTCGTCGCGCTCTTCGTCCTGCGCGATCAGCCGTGGATCGTGGGCCCGGTCTTCTTCCTCGCGCTGGTGGCGAGTGTCCTGGCTTCGCTTCTGATCGACGTCGTCGTGCTGATGCGGATGCGGGTGCCGCACGTGAGCGATGTGGAGCTTCCGACGGATCCGGATGCGGGCGACCGCAGGGACGGCGAGTCCACCGCGTCCTGACGCGACCGCGCGGATTCAGCGGGCTCACAAGTTTGATAGGCTGAACGAGCGCCCGCCCAACTCGCTCAGCGAGTACTTGCGGAGTGACGCTCACCGACCATCGTCGCAACGGTCCTTACCGGTGCCCCGAAGCTGGAGCCAGCGCTGTCTATTCATGCTGCGACCCTGATCGCCCCCTTTGCCGCGGATGAACCGCCCGTGTTCCACGGGCCGTCGATCGACGAATTCTTCCCCGAGGTCCTCTTCAATGCGTTCGGGGTGATCCCCGTCACGCGCATCCACCTGATCCAGTTCCTCGCGACGATCGCCGTGGTGCTCATCTTCTGGCTCGGTACCCGCCGCATGCGCGTGGTCCCCGGTCGTTTCCAGAGCCTGACCGAGATGGGGCTGGACTTCGTCCGCGTCAACATCGGCGAGGACCTGCTCGGCAAGAAGGACGCCCAGCGCTTCCTGCCGATCCTCACCACGATCTTCTTCATGGTGCTGTTCATGAACATCACGGGAGTCATCCCGTTCCTGAACATCGCCGGCACGAGCATCATCGCGGTCCCGCTGCTGCTCGCGATCGTGAGCTACGTCACGTTCATCTACGCCGGCATCAAGAAGAGTCCCGGCAACTTCTTCAAGAACTCGCTCTTCCCGTCGGGCGTGCCGTGGCCGATCTACATCATCGTGACGCCGATCGAGTTGATCTCGACCTTCATCATCCGTCCGGTCACGCTCACGCTCCGACTGCTGATGAACATGATGGTCGGCCACCTGCTGCTGGTCCTGTTCTTCGCGGCGACGCAGTTCTTCGTGGTCGAGCTCGGCGGATGGTGGACCATCCTCGGCGCGGGAAGCCTCGCGTTCGGCTTCGTCTTCACCTTGTTCGAAATCCTGGTGGCCGTCCTCCAGGCTTACGTCTTCGCCCTTCTCACCGCGGTCTACATCCAGCTCGCGGTCGCCGAAGAGCACTGAAAGCGGGACGGCCGCAAGGCCGCCCACAACCGAAAGGAAACACCCCCGTGGACGCAACTACGGTTCTCGCAGAGGTCAGCGGCAACGTCGCGACGATGGGCTACGGCCTCGCCGCAATCGGCCCGGCCATCGGCGTGGGCATCGTCGTCGGCAAGACGATCGAGGGCGTCGCCCGCCAGCCCGAGCTCGCCGGTCGCCTCCAGGTGCTCATGTGGATCGGTATCGCCTTCACCGAGGCGCTCGCCTTCATCGGCATCGCGACCTACTTCATCTTCGTCTGATCGTCGATACACAGTCCTAAGGAGACAGGATGCTGAACGCTCTTGTCGCGTACGCCGCGGAAGAGGGGGAGACCCACAATCCTCTGCTGCCCGCGTGGTACGACATCATCTGGTCGGCGGTCTGCTTCATCGTCATCCTCATCATCTTCTGGAAGGTCGCCCTTCCCCGGATGAAGAAGCTGCTCGACGAGCGTTCCGCCGCCATCGAGGGCAACATCGCGAAGGCCGACGAGGCCCAGCGCAAGGCCGAGGCCGCCCTCGAGGAGTACACGGCGCAGCTCGCCGACGCCCGCAAGGAGGCCGGTGAGATCCGCGACGCCGCCCGCGAGGACGGCAAGAAGATCGTCGCCGAGGCCAAGGAGACCGCTTCGGCGGAGGCCGCGCGCCTGACCGCGACCGCGCACGCGCAGATCGAGGCCGAGCGCCAGACGGCTCTGGTGTCGCTGCGCAGCGAGGTGGGCACGCTCGCCCTCGACCTCGCCGGCGGTGTGATCGGTGAGACGCTGTCCGACGACAAGAAGGCCCAGGCCGTCGTCGACCGCTTCCTCGCCGAGCTCGAAGAGTCCGAAGGGGCCAAGGCGTAATGGGCAGCGCGACCACTCAGGCCCTGGCGGCGACGAACGCGGCGCTGCGCGCCGCGTCGGGCGTCGACCTCGACGTGGCCGGCGAGCTGTTCGCCGCGGCGCGCGCCGTGGGCGACTCGTCGCAGCTGAGCGGCGCGCTCGCCGACTCCGCCGCGCCGGCCGAGGCCCGCCGCAAGGTCGTCGCCGACGTGTTCGGCACGGCTGTGAAGCCCACGACGGCGTCGCTGCTGACGGCCGCCGTCGCTGAGCGGTGGTCCTCGTCCGACGATCTCGTCGACGGCATCGAGGAGCTCGCCGTGCGTGCTGCCGCTGTCGCCGACGCGAACGCCGACGTCGAGGCCGAACTGTTCGCGTTCTCGCGGGCAGTCGCCGACAACCCCCAGCTCGAGCTCGCACTGGGGAGCCGGCTCGGTGACTCCGCCGCGAAAGGCACGCTCGTCGAGAAGCTCCTCGCGGGCCGCGCGAGTGCGGGCGCGACGCTGATCGCGTCCTCCCTGATCCGCCAGCCCCGCGAGCGCCGCGTGCGTCAGCTGCTGGCGCGCGCCACGCGTCTCGTCGCCGACCAGCGCAACCGCGCGGTCGCGACCGTCGTGGCGGCGGCCCCGCTCAGCGCCGCGCAGAGCGAGCGCCTCACGGCCGCGCTCACCAAGCGCTACGGGACGCCGGTCTCGCTGAACACCATCGTGGACCCGACCGTCGTCGGCGGTGTGCGCGTGCAGATCGCGGACGACGTGATCGACGCGAGCGTGTCGTCGCGCCTGGCCGACCTCCGTCAGCGGCTCGCCGGCTGACACAGACTTCCCGCTCACGCGGAGATTTCGGGGCCGAGGCCCCTTGAACGAAGGAAAACAATGGCAGATCTCACTATCAGCCCTGATGTCATCCGTGACGCGCTGAAGGACTTCGTCGCCGCTTACGAGCCCACCGGGGCTGCGGCCACCGAGGTCGGCACCGTCGTCGACGCCGCGGACGGCATCGCCCACGTCGAGGGCCTGCCCGGCGTCATGGCGAACGAGCTCGTGACGTTCGGCGACGGCACGCAGGGCCTCGCCCTCAACCTCGACGAGCACGAGATCGGTGTCGTCGTCCTCGGCGACTTCTCCGGCGTCGAGGCCGGCCAGCAGGTCACCCGCACCGGCGAGGTGCTCTCGGTGGCCGTCGGCGACGGCTACCTCGGTCGCGTCGTCGACCCGCTCGGCAACCCGATCGACGGCCTGGGCGAGATCGCCACCGTCGGCCGCCGCGCCCTGGAGCTGCAGGCGCCGGGCGTCATGCAGCGCAAGTCTGTGCACGAGCCGCTGCAGACCGGCATCAAGGCCATCGACGCGATGATCCCGGTCGGCCGCGGCCAGCGCCAGCTCATCATCGGCGACCGCCAGACCGGCAAGACGGCCATCGCGATCGACACGATCATCAACCAGAAGGCCAACTGGGAGTCGGGCGACGTCAACAAGCAGGTGCGCTGCATCTACGTCGCGATCGGCCAGAAGGGCTCCACCATCGCGGCCGTGAAGGGCGCCCTCGAGGACGCCGGCGCGCTGGAGTACACGACGATCGTCGCGGCCCCCGCCTCGGACCCGGCCGGCTTCAAGTACCTCGCGCCGTACACCGGCTCGGCCATCGGCCAGCACTGGATGTACGAGGGCAAGCACGTCCTCGTCATCTTCGACGACCTGTCGAAGCAGGCCGAGGCCTACCGCGCCGTGTCGCTGCTCCTGCGCCGCCCGCCGGGCCGCGAGGCCTACCCGGGTGACGTCTTCTACCTGCACTCGCGTCTGCTCGAGCGTTGCGCGAAGCTGTCCGACGAGCTCGGCGCAGGCTCCATGACCGGTCTTCCGATCATCGAGACCAAGGCCAACGACGTCTCGGCGTACATCCCGACCAACGTGATCTCGATCACCGACGGCCAGATCTTCCTCCAGTCCGACCTGTTCAACGCCAACCAGCGCCCCGCTGTCGACGTCGGCATCTCGGTCTCGCGAGTCGGCGGTGACGCCCAGGTCAAGTCGATCAAGAAGGTCTCCGGCACGCTCAAGCTCGAGCTCGCCCAGTACCGCTCGCTCGAGGCGTTCGCGATGTTCGCCTCCGACCTGGACGCCGCCTCGCGTCGCCAGCTCGCCCGCGGCGCGCGTCTGACCGAGCTGCTCAAGCAGCCGCAGTACTCGCCGTACCCGGTGGAGGAGCAGGTCGTCTCGATCTGGGCCGGCACCAACGGCAAGCTCGACTCGATCGAGGTCGAGGACGTGCTGGCATTCGAGCGCGAGCTGCTCGACTACCTGCGTCGCAACACCACGATCCTCGACACGCTGCGCGGCACCAACGTCCTCGACGACGACACCGTGGCCGAGCTGACGAAGAAGACCGACGAGTTCATCCTCGAGTTCCAGGCCGGCAAGGGCCAGGCCATCGGCAAGCCCGGCCACGAAGAGGTCGCGGCGGCTCAGGCCGACGACGTGAACCAGGAGAAGATCGTCAAGGGCCGCCGCTAAGGCGGGCCTGGGCTAGCAGACATGGGCGCACAACTCCGGGTCTACAAGCAGAAGATCTCTTCTGCTCAGACGACCAAGAAGATCACGAAGGCGATGGAACTCATCGCGGCTTCGCGCATCCAGAAGGCGATGGCGCGTGTGCGCGCGTCGTCGCCCTTCGCGCGGGCCGTGACACGTGCCGTCTCCGCCGTGGCGACGCACTCCAACGTCGACCACCCGCTGACCGTCGAACGAGAGACGATCCGCCGCTCCGCGGTCGTGATCTTCTCGTCCGACCGCGGTCTCGCGGGCGCGTTCAACTCGCAGATCCTCCGAGAGGGCCTCGAGCTCGCGCAGCTGCTGCGCGAGGAGGGCCGGGAGCCGGTGTTCTACCTTGTCGGCCGCAAGGCCGTCGGGTACTTCCAGTTCCGTCGCATGGAGAGCGCTGCCGAGTGGACGGGCGACACCGACACCCCGCACTTCACCACGGCGGAGGAGATCGCGGCGACTCTGCTCGACGCGTACGACCGCGGTGGCGAGGAGAACGGCGTCGACGAGATCCACCTCGTCTACAACCGCTTCGTCAGCATGATGACGCAGTCGCCCGAGACGGTGCGACTGCTCCCGCTCGAGGTCGTCGAGGCGGAGGAGTCGTCCTCGGCAGCGGTGTACCCGCTGTACGAGTTCGAGCCGGACGCCGAGACCGTGCTCGACGCGCTCCTGCCGGTGTACATCCAGAGCCGCGTCTTCAACGCCCTCCTGCAGTCGTCGGCCGCGAAGCACGCCGCGACGCAGAAGGCGATGAAGTCCGCCAGCGACAACGCCGACAAGCTCATCACCGACTACACGCGCCTGCGCAACAACGCGCGCCAGGCCGAGATCACGCAGCAGATCGCCGAGATCGTCGGCGGAGCCGACGCCCTTTCCTCGGGCAAGTAACGCTCCTGCGCAGACAGACCACACGAAAGAGAAGAAGCCATGAGCCTCACCGCTGACAAGACCGAGACGGCGGTCGTCGGGCGCGTCGCCCGCGTCACCGGCCCCGTCGTCGACATCGAGTTCCCGCACGACTCGATCCCCGACATCTACAACGCGCTGAAGACGACGATCGTGATCGGCGACGACGCGTCCGAGATCACGCTCGAGGTCGCTCAGCACCTCGGTGACGACCTCGTCCGCGCCATCTCGCTGAAGCCGACGGACGGCATGGTCCGCGGCCAGGAGGTGCGCGACACCGGCGGCCCCATCACGGTTCCCGTCGGTGACGTCACCAAGGGCAAGGTGTTCAACGTCACCGGCGACGTCCTGAACGGCGTGCCGGGCGAGACGATCGAGATCACCGAGCGCTGGGGCATCCACCGCAAGGCGCCGTCGTTCGACCAGCTCGAGTCCAAGACCGAGATGTTCGAGACCGGCATCAAGAGCATCGACCTGCTCACCCCGTACGTCCAGGGTGGAAAGATCGGCCTGTTCGGCGGTGCCGGCGTCGGCAAGACCGTCCTCATCCAGGAGATGATCCAGCGCGTCGCGCAGGACCACGGCGGTGTGTCGGTGTTCGCCGGTGTCGGCGAGCGCACCCGTGAGGGCAACGACCTCATCGGCGAGATGGAGGAGGCGGGCGTCTTCGACAAGACCGCGCTCGTCTTCGGCCAGATGGACGAGCCGCCGGGGACTCGTCTGCGCGTCGCCCTGTCGGCCCTGACGATGGCGGAGTACTTCCGCGACGTGCAGAAGCAGGACGTGCTGCTGTTCATCGACAACATCTTCCGCTTCACGCAGGCCGGTTCCGAGGTCTCCACGCTGCTCGGCCGCATGCCGTCCGCGGTGGGCTACCAGCCGAACCTCGCCGACGAGATGGGCGTCCTCCAGGAGCGCATCACCTCGACGCGCGGTCACTCGATCACGTCGCTCCAGGCGATCTACGTCCCCGCCGACGACTACACCGACCCGGCGCCGGCCACGACGTTCGCGCACCTCGACGCGACCACCGAGCTGTCGCGCGAGATCGCGTCGAAGGGTCTGTACCCCGCCATCGACCCGCTGACGTCGACGAGCCGCATCCTCGACCCGCGCTACATCGGCGAGGACCACTACCGGGTGGCCACCGCCGTCAAGCAGATCCTCCAGAAGAACAAGGAGCTGCAGGAGATCATCGCGATCCTCGGTGTCGACGAGCTCTCGGAAGAGGACAAGATCGTCGTCTCCCGCGCGCGCCGCATCCAGCAGTTCCTCTCGCAGAACACCTACATGGCGAAGAAGTTCACCGGTGTCGAGGGTTCGACGGTTCCGATCAAGGAGACCATCGAGTCGTTCGACGCCATCGTCAAGGGCGATTTCGACCACGTCGCCGAGCAGGCGTTCTTCAACGTCGGCGGCATCTCCGACGTCGAAGAGCAGTGGGCGCGCATCCAGAAGGAGAACGGCTGACATGCCGCTCAAGGTGAGCCTCGTCTCCGCGGACGCGGAGGTCTGGTCGGGGGAGGCGTCGCTCGTCGTCGCCAAGACCGTCGAGGGCGAGATCGGGTTCATGACCGGCCACGAGCCGGTGCTCGCGATCCTCGCCGAGGGTCAGGTGCGCATCACCGAGACGTCCGGCACGAAGATCATCGCCAACGCGCAGGACGGGTTCCTCTCGATGGAGGGCGACGACCTCACGATCGTGGCCGGAAACGCGGCTCTGATCTCCTGATCGACCATCATTCGCACTCGGCCGGTCCCCTCGGGGATCGGCCGAGTTGTTTCATCCGGCGACGCCGCCCCGAGCCCCGCCACGGAGAGCCATGCTGATCCTGCTGCCCCCGTCCGAGACGAAGCGGACCGGCGGCAGACGCGCGCCGCTGGATGCCGCAGGACTCGCGCTGCCGGAGCTCGCGCCGCAGCGCGAGGCCGTCGTGAGCGCGCTGGTCGCCCTCTCGGCCGATGAGGAGCACGCCGCACGCGTCCTCAAGCTCGGCCCTCAGCAGCGCGGTGAGGTCGCCGTGAACGCGGCGCTGCGCGAAGCCCCGACCATAGCGGCGATCGACCGCTACACCGGTGTCCTCTTCGACGCGCTGGATGCAGCATCCGTCTCCGCCGCCGGACGTCGCTGGCTGGGAGCCCATGTCCTCGTGCACTCGGCCCCGTTCGGGCCGGTGGGCGCGCTGGATCCGATCCCGGCGTACCGTCTCGGCGCCGCCACTTCTCTTCCCGGCGTGCCGCCGCTGCGGAGGCTGTGGAGCGCCGATGTGACCGCCGCCCTGGCTGCGCTCGCCCCGCGGTTCGTGCTCGATCTCCGCTCCGAGGCCTACGTCGGCCTCGGCCCCGTACCGGCCGGCGTCGCCTCACGGTACGTGCGGGTCGTGAGCGAGGGCGCCGACGGCGCCGTGCGCGCCCTCAACCACTTCAACAAGCATGCGAAGGGCGCGCTCGTGCGCCGGCTCGCAGAGGATCGCCCGCGAATCGGGTCTGCCGCGGCCTTCCTGACATGGGCGGATGCCGCGGGCATGCGCGTGCGCGAGAGCGAAGCCGGCGAACTCGAGCTCTTCGCCTGAGTCGCTACGCGGTCGGCGTGCGCACCGCCGAGAAGCGATTGCGGCGGCGCAGCGCGAAGCCGAGACGCTCGTACGCCGCGATCGCCCCGACGTTCGACGCCGCCGCGTGCAGCAGAGCGCGGTCGCCGCGCTCCTGGATGTGGAAGGCTACGTCGAGCACGAGGCGGGACGCGAGCCCCTGACGGCGGTGGTCGGCGTCGACGGCGACGGCGCTGATCTCGGTCCACCCCTCGGGATGCAGGCGCTCGCCCGCCATTGCGACCAGGCGGCCGTCGCGGCGGACGCCGATGTAGCGTCCGAGTTCGTAAGTGCGCGGCCGGAACGGACCGGGCTGATTCCGCTCGACGATCGCGAGCATCTCCGGAACGTCGTCGGCGCCCAGCAGGACGGCTTCAGGATATGGCTGCGGTCGCAGTGCGTCGGTCTCGACGAGCTGCACCCCCTCGCCCTGGCCGACCACCTCCCATCCCGCCGGCACTTCGCCCTCGTAGCCCGACAGCCCGATCTCGGCACCGGGGCCTACGAGGTCGACGAGCGCCTGCCACACCGTCGGCTCGTCCCACGAGCGCACCGCGACGAACGGCGCCACGTCTTGCGGGTAGCGGCGCACGAGGTCGTCGCCGATCGCGAACGAGGCGTGCGGACCGGTGAGCGAGTGCCACGGGGCGTTGTCGAGCACCGTGGCGTCGGCGTGCGGGGCATCGAGGACGCGAGCGAGGGAGGCATCGGACACCCGCCCACTCTGCGCCTGCGGACCCGTCGCCGCAAATGCCCGGCGTCACCGCACGCAACACGTGCGGCGACGCCGCCCGGTCAGCGCTCGGTGTGCTCGGCGGTGCGCTCGGTGTTCTCGGCGATGGCGATGAGGGCGACGACCGCCTCGATGATGAACCTGAGCAGGATGATCGCAAGGAACGTCACCACCGGCACCACGATGATGGTCGCGACGAGCCCGGTGATGCCGGCGCCGACGTTCAGCCACATCACCGAGATCGCACTCATGATGCCGCCCACGAAGTACACGATGAAGCCGATCGCGATCGCGATCAGGCCGACGAAGTAGAACACGCTCGCCAGTCGCCGCGTGATGAAGGTGCGGAACGACAGGTCGAACAGCGCCGAGAAGAACCCCCGGCCGACCTCGTTGACCTCGCCGCGGACCGTCGGGACACCGGTGTCGTCAGGATCGGCCGCGCGCGCGGCGTCGGCTGCGGACTGCGGAGGCAGCGGGGGAGGAGTCGAAGCGGACGGATTCTGGTCGGTCATGGCAGCCCTTCGGTCGGGAGTTCTGCTCAGGGTATCCACCGCCGCGTCAGCGGGCCATCCCCTTGATCTGGGGCGCCAATGCTGACAGGCAGCTGAGAGCGTCGCTAGCATGTGTCGAGCGGAGCAGGGGCTCCGTGGGCGCGCTTGGACGTTCCCCGAACCGACTCTCTCGGAGGTCGCTCCACATGGATTACAACGACGGCAGCGGGGCCGGGGCGCTCATCGCCTGGCTCGTGCTCGCCCCCTTCCTTTTCCTGCTCGCGATCGCCGGATACGTCATCGGCTCGTGGTTCCTCATGAAGGTCTTCGACAAGGCCGGCGTGCAGGGCCGCTGGCGTGCATGGGTGCCGGTCTACAACACGCTGATCTTCGTCAAGCTCGGCGATCTCAACCCGTGGTGGCTGCTGATCCTCTGGGGCGGCGCCGTCGTCCTCGGGTGGGTTCCGGTGCTCGGCACCCTCATCGGGATCGCCGCCTTCGTCTACACGCTCCTCGCCGCCTGGCGCGTGGGCCTGAAGCTGCAGAAGGAAGCCGTCTGGCTCATCCTCTATTTCTTCCTCGCGATCGTGTGGCTCGGCATCAACGCGTTCGACCGCTCGCGCTGGAACACGGCGATCCCCGCAGCCCCGTGGGCGGGCAACTTCCTCGCCGACAACACCGTGTGGTCGGGCATCCCCGCGCAGGCACCGGCCGGCGGCTACCCGCCGAACCCGGCGACCGCTCCCGGCTACGGTGCCCCCGCCGGCTACCAGCCGCCCGCCGGGTACACACCGCCGCCCGCGCCCCCCGCCGGCTA
>NZ_JBDGJU010000044.1:0-23005 GCF_057656735.1 Microbacterium sp. Soil_C_42 | reverse complement strand
TCCACTCTCGCAACGGGAGGCCTTCGCCCGTCAGCAGATCACACGCGATTCACGCAACAACGTCCCTGGACATCACATCTAGACCGGACCGTGGATGCTGCGGCTCAGGCCGCGGCGCCCACCACGGCGGCGATGGCCGACGTGAAGAACGACAGGCCGTCGACGCCCGAGCGCATCGCGGCGGCGGTGTCGGGACCGAAGCCCGGCTCGACGGCGTGCTCGGGGTGCGGCATGAGGCCGACCACGTTGCCCCGCTCGTTCGTGAGGCCGGCGATGTCGCGCAGCGACCCGTTCGGGTTCACGCCGAGGTAGCGGAAGGCGACGAGGCCCTCGCCCTCGAGGCGGTCGAGTTCGGACTCCGAGGCGATGTAGCCGCCGTCGGCGTTCTTGAGCGGGATCACGATCTCCTGGCCGGAGGCGAAATCGCTGGTCCACGCGGTGTCGTTGTTCTCGACGCGAAGCTTCTGGTCGCGGCGGACGAACTGCTGGTGCGCGTTGCGGATCAGGCCGCCCGGCAGCAGGTGCGCCTCGACGAGCATCTGGAAGCCGTTGCAGATGCCGAGGATCGGCATGCCCTTGGCCGCGGCATCCTTCACCTCCGCCATGATCGGCGCGAGCGCCGCGATGGCACCGGCGCGCAGGTAGTCGCCGTAGCTGAAGCCGCCCGGCAGGACGAGCGCGTCGACGCCGTCGAGGTCGTGCGAGCCGTGCCACAGGGCGACGGCCTCGCCGCCGGCGATCTCGATCGCGCGCTGCGCGTCGCGGTCGTCGAGCGAGCCCGGGAAGGTGATGACGCCGATGCGGGCGGTCATTCGACGACCTCGATGCCGACGACGTCCTCGATCACGGAGTTGGAGAGGATCTCGTCGGCGATGCGCCGGGCCTCGGCGAGCACCTCGTCGGTGACCTCGCCGTCGACGGTGAGCTCGAACCGCTTGCCGATGCGCACCGCGCTGAAGTCGGAGACGCCGAGACGGGCGAAGGCGCCCGAGACGGCCTTCCCCTGCGGGTCCAGAAGCTCGGCCTTGGGCATGACGTCGACGACGATGGTGGGCATCGGGATCCTCCTGGCGGCCGGAGGCCGCAGCTATCGGTCGTTGAGCGACGAGCGCAGCGAGGAATCGAGACGCCGGATGTCGCGGGCAAAGGTCCCCTCCAGTCTACGGGCCGTGCGCGCGGCGTTTCTGCGGCCGCCCCTGAGCCCCGCCCGAAGCGTCGCCCGAACCCCGTGACACAACCGTGATCAATCCATGGGAGCGCTCCCTTGACTTCGTGGGAGCGATCCCATAGCGTTGCGTCTCGATCGATGGGAACGCTCCCACGACCACCACGGCACGGTTCCCTCCGCGCCGGTCCTGCAACACACACGACCCTGACAACACAAAGGAGTGACAGTGAACGCACGCGCCTTCCGCAGAAGCGCCGTGGCAATCGCCGCATTCTCGGCTTCGGCCATCGTCCTCGCCGGCTGCGCCGGTGGCAGCGGAGACGATGCCGGTGGCGAAGACGGCGAGATCACGCTGACCCTGGCCACGTTCAACGACTTCGGGTACGACGACGAACTCCTCCAGGAGTACATGGACGAGAACCCGAACATCAAGATCGTCCACAACAAGGCCGCCATCACCGACGACGCCCGCACGAACTTCTTCGCGAAGCTCGGCAAGGAGGGCCTCGCCGACATCGAGGCGGTCGAGGTCGACTGGTTCGCCGAGGCCATGCAGTACTCCGACCTGCTCGCCGAGGTGCCCGACAGCGCCAAGGGCCGCTGGGTCGAGTGGAAGGAAGCGGCGGCGACCGACGCCGACGGCCGTCTCGTCGGCTTCGGCACCGACATCGGCCCGCAGGCCGTCTGCTACCGCGCCGACCTGTTCTCGGCCGCCGGCCTGCCCTCGACGCCCGACGAGGTCGCCTCGGCGATCGACGGCGACTGGAACACGTTCTTCGACCTGGCCGACCAGTACAAGGCTGCGACCGGCAAGCCGATGCTCGACTCCGCGAACTCCGCGTTCCAGGGCATCGTCAACCAGATCGAGTTCCCGTACGACGAGCCCGACGGCACCGTCGTCGCGACCGACAACCCCGACCTCGAGGCTGCGTACAACCTCGTCGTCGAGCGCGGCATCCCGAACTCGGCCTACTCGGGCCAGTGGTCGGACGACTGGAACGCGTCGATGGCCAACGGTGAGTTCGCCGCGATGCTGTGCCCGCCGTGGATGCTCGGCATCATCTCGGGCAACGCGCCCGAGGTCACCGGCTGGGAGATCGCGAACGCGTTCCCGAACGGCGGCGGCAACTGGGGCGGCTCGTACCTGACCGTTCCGGCCAACGGCAAGAACGTCGACGAGGCCCTGAAGCTCGCCGACTGGCTGACCGCTCCGGAGCAGCAGGAGAAGACGTTCGTCAACGTCGGCGCCTACCCGAGCGCCCTCGACGCGCAGAGCGCTTCGTCGATCACCGAATCGACGAACGAGTACTTCGCCGACGCGCCGACCGGCACGATCTTCGCGGACCGCTCCGCGGCGATCACCGTCACCCCGTACAAGAGCGCGGACTACTTCAAGTACAACACCGCGCTCCAGGACGCCATCACCCGCGTCTTCGACGGCACCCAGGACGCCCAGGCGTCGTGGGACGCGTACGTCGCCGAGGTCGAGGCCTTCTGATAGGCCGACACTGACGATCCGGCCCGCTTCCGCGGGCCAGGTCTGACAGCAGAAGCGGAGTGCGTGCGGGTTCCCCCCGGCCCGCGCGCACTCCGCCTCCACGCCCACCCCTCGACACCCGAATCGGAGCCACCGGTGACCACGACCGCCACCCGTACGACGGCATCCGGGCCGGCCGATCGGCCCGATCCGGAGCGCCAGCCGCGCGTCCTCTCCTTCTCCCACCGCCTCAGCCGCTGGGACCTGAAGCTCTCCCCGTACCTCTACATCTCACCGTTCTTCATCCTGTTCGCGATCGTGGGGCTCTTCCCGATCGTCTACACGGCGGTGATCTCGTTCCAGGAGTGGGACCTCGTCCGCAACTCCGGCACCTTCGTCGGATTGGACCAGTACGTCTGGATCCTCTCCCAGGCCGACTTCTGGATCGCCCTGCGGAACACCTTCAGCATCTTCCTGCTCTCGTCGGTGCCGCAGCTCATCCTGGCGCTGTTCATCGCGGCGATGCTCGACAAGAACATCCGGGCCAAGACCTTCTGGCGGATGAGCGTCCTGCTCCCGTACGTCATGGCCCCGGTCGCCGTCGCGCTGATCTTCAGCAACCTCTTCGGCGACAACCACGGACTCGTGAACAACGTGCTCACGAACCTCGGGCTGGACCCGATCGCGTGGCACAAGGACCCGTTCTGGAGCCACATCGCCATCGCCACGATGGTCAACTTCCGCTGGACCGGCTACAACGCCCTCATCCTCCTCGCCGCCATGCAGGCCGTGCCGCGCGAGTACTACGAGGCGGCGACCGTCGACGGCGCCAACGCCTTCCGCCAGTTCTGGAGCATCACGCTCCCCTCGCTCAAGCCCACCCTGATCTTCGTCATCATCACCTCGACGATCGGCGGCCTGCAGATCTTCGACGAGCCCCGCATGTTCGACCAGACCGGCCGCGGCGGTGCCGCCGGCCAGTGGCTCACGATCACGCTGTACCTGTACAACATCGGCTGGGGCGAGTTCAACTTCGGCCGCGCCGCCGCCCTGGCGTGGATCCTCTTCATCATCATCCTGGCGATCGGCCTCATCAACCTCGCCATCACCCGTGCCCTCGTACGCGACGAGGGCGGACGCGGGGTCATCCAGCGCCGCCGCCGCGGCCGGAAGGGAGCCCAGCAGTGAGCGCCATCAGCACCCCGCCCCTCGCGGTCGTCGAGGAGAACCTGCCCAACGCGCGCCGGAGCCGGCGGACCACGAAGATCCGCGGCGTGCGCGCCGGGGTCTGGGTGTACGTCGGTCTCGGAGTCGTCGTGGTCTCGGCGCTCTTCCCCTACTACTGGTCGTTCCTGATCGGCTCGGGCGACGCCTCGACCATCAACAACCCGAACATGTCGTGGCTGCCGGGCGGCAACTTCATCGACAACGCCCTGAAGGTCATCAACGACCCTGCCGTGAACTTCTGGCAGGCCCTCTGGAACTCGATCTTCAGCTCGACCGTGATCGCGGCATCCGTCGTCCTGTTCTCGACCCTCGCCGGCTGGGCGTTCGCGAAGCTCCGCTTCCCCGGCGGCAAGGGGCTGCTCGCCTTCGTGGTCGCCACCATGGCGGTGCCGATGCAGCTCGGCGTCGTGCCCCTCTACCTGCTCTTCTCCGACCTGGGCTGGACCGGGCAGATCGGTGCCATCATCATCCCCGCGCTCACCAGCGCGTTCGGGGTGTTCTGGATGACGCAGTACCTGTCGCAGACCGTGCCGGACGAGCTGATCGAGGCGGCGCGCGTGGACGGGGCGAACATGCTCCGCACGTTCTGGACGGTCGGCGTGCCCGCCGCACGGCCCGCCGCCGCGATGCTGTTCCTCTTCACCTTCGTGGGCGCGTGGAACCAGTTCTTCTGGCCCTTCATCGTGCTCGACAGGCAGAGCCCCACGCTCCCGGTGGCGCTCTCGCTCCTGCAGTCGAACTACTTCGTCGACTACTCCGTCGTGCTCGCTGGCGTGCTCCTGGCCACCATTCCGCTCCTCATCGTCTTCGCCTTCACGGGCCGGCAGCTGGTCAGCGGCATCATGGCCGGCGCCGTCAAGGGCTAGACCCTTCCCGTTCCCCACAGCCTTCGGCATCCTGACACCGACGTTCCCCGAGAGGATCATTGACCTCATGACGACCGCGATCCCTCGCGCCTTCCCCCAGGACTTCCTGTTCGGCGCCGCGACCGCCGCCTTCCAGATCGAGGGCGCCGCCCACGAAGACGGCCGCCGCGACTCCATCTGGGATGCGTTCTGCCGCGTGCCGGGCGCCGTCATCAACGCCGACAACGGCGATGTGGCGTGCGACCACTATCACCGCTACGGCGATGACGTGGCGCTCATGAAGGAGCTGGGCCTGCAGACGTACCGCTTCTCGACGTCGTGGTCGCGCGTGCGGCCCGACGGCGGGGCGGTCAACCTCCAGGGCCTGGACTTCTACAAGCGACTGGTCGACGAGCTGCTCGGGGCCGACATCCTCCCGTGGCTGACGCTCTACCACTGGGACCTGCCGCAGGCTCTGCAGGAGAAGGGCGGCTGGGCCAACCGCGACACCGCGGACCTCTTCACCGAGTACGCGCTGACGATGCACGACGCCCTGGGCGACCGGGTCGATGTGTGGACCACGCTCAACGAGCCGTGGTGCTCGTCGTTCCTCAGCTACACCGCGGGCATCCACGCGCCGGGCCACTACAGCGTCGAGGAGGGCGTGCTCGCCGCGCACCACCTGCTGCTCGGCCACGGCCAGGCCGTGCGCGAGCTGCGCTCTCGCGACGAGTCGCTCAAGCTCGGCATCACGCTGAACCTCACGGTCGCCGAGCCGGTCGACGACAGCGACCCCGCCGACGTCGACGCGGCACGTCGGATCGACGGCCAGTTCAACCGATGGTTCCTCGACCCGATCTTCCGTGCGCAGTACCCCGCCGACATCGTGGAGGACATCCGGAAGGTGGATGCTGCGGCCGTCGCCGCGTGGGAGACCGCCGTGCGCCCGGGTGACCTCGAGATCATCGCGACGCCCATCGACACGCTCGGTGTGAACTACTACCACGGCGAGTACGTGGGCGGCCATGAGCCGGTGGACCCGCCGATCGGCGGCGACGCGCCGACCGACCGCCCCGCCCGCTCGCCGTACCCCTCGTACGAGGGCATCTACTGGCACGAGCGCGGCCTTCCCCGCACGCCGATGCAGTGGGAGGTGCAGCCCGAGGGCCTCACCACGCTCCTCGAGCGGGTGTGGGACGAGTACGCGCAGCAGGCCGGCACCGTGCTCTACGTGACCGAGAACGGCGCCGCGTACGACGACGAGCTCGTCGTCGAGGGTGACGTGAAGCACGTCCACGACGCCGATCGCGTCGAGTTCCTGCGTGGACACCTCGGGGCGATCCTCGACGCGGCCGAGGCCGGCGTCGACGTGCGCGGATACTTCTACTGGTCGCTGCTGGACAACTTCGAGTGGGCGTGGGGCTATGAGAAGCGCTTCGGGATCGTGCGGGTGGACTACGACACCCAGGAGCGCACGCCCAAGGACAGCGCGCTCGAGTACAGCCGCATCATCGGCGCTCGCGCGATCGACCTGGAGTCCGCGCGCGCGGCGACGGTCGCGTCGTAGCACTGCGCCGCGCGGAGTCGTGGCGCAGTAGCATCCGGGAAGGAGGGGACAGGAATGAGCACCGACGCCATGCGGCCTACCCAGCGGGGAGCCGGCAGCGCACACGCCGTGACGATCGAAGAGGTCGCCGCCGCGGCGGGGGTCTCCCGTTCGACGGTCTCCCGCGTGGTGAACGGCTCGACCGCCGTGAGCCCCGAAGCCCTGGAGTCGGTGACCCGCGCGATCAGCGAGCTCAACTACGTCCCCAACCGCGCCGCCCGGTCACTGGCGAGCCAGAAGACGCACGCGATCGCTCTGATCGTTCCCGAGGACACCACCCGGTTCTTCGGCGACCCGTTCTTCGCGGCGATCGTGTCGGGCATCAACTCGCGCCTCAGCCGCTCGGACTACGTGCTCAACCTCTTCATCGCGAGCGACGACCCGGGCGACAAGACGACGAGCTATGTGCGCTCTGGTGCGGTGGACGGCGCGATCGTGGTCTCCCACCACACCAGCGACACCTTCATCGACCGCATCGCGAGCGTCGTGCCCGTCGTCTACGGCGGCCGCCCGGTGCGCGAGCGCGACCGTGACTACTACGTCGACGTCGACAACGTCCGTGGGGCCTACGACGCCACGGTGTACCTGATCGAGAGCGGCCGCCGCCGCATCGCGACGGTCACCGGCCCGCGCGACATGCCCGCCGGCGTCGACCGGCTGCAGGGGTATCGCGACGCGCTCGCCGCGTGGGACCTCGACGAGATCGCGGTCGAGGACGGCAACTTCACCGCCGACGGCGGTGCCGACGCGATGCGCCGCATCCTTGCGACCGGCGCCCAGCCCGACGCGGTGTTCGTCGCCAGCGACCTCATGGCGCGCGGCGTGCTGACGGTGCTGACGGCCGCGGGACTGCGCGTCCCCGAGGACGTCGCGATCATCGGCTTCGACGACTCCCCGGTCGCCACCTCCGTCACCCCGCAGCTGACGACGATGCGCCAGCCGTCGTTCGCACAGGGCGAGCGCATGGCCACGGTGCTCGTCGACCTCCTCGCGGGGCGGCATCCGCGTCACGTCACGATCCTCGAGACCGAGCTCGTCGTCCGCGAATCCGTCTGACCCACCCCTGCTCCCCACCCCCCCCCCCCCCCCCCCCCCCCCCCCCTCCCCGCCCCCTCGTTCCGCAGTCACTTTTCGCGGCCGCGGGGCGGCGGCACCCGCACCATGCGACTGCGGAACACCGAAGACCTTCGCTCCGCAGTCGGTTTCGGTGGGACCGGGGGCCGCGAAGCCGCACGATGTGACTGCGGAAGGTGAAGTGGTGGGGGGGTCAGCCGCGGCCGGGAACCGTCGCGTGCAGGAGGTTGCGCCAGGGGTCGTCGAAGGCCACCGTGCGGCCGTCGTCGCGCACCTCGAAGCCGTGATGGCGCAGGCGCTCGGCGAGTTCGCCCAGCGAGTCGGCATCGGGGAGGGCCAGGTCGACGCGGCCGAGGCCGAGCGCGGGCATCCGCGGGCCGGCGCCGCGCGAGTTCCAGACGTTCATCGCCATGTGGTGGTGGTACCCGCCGGCGCTCACGAACAGCGCCTGGTTGCCGAGCTCGGCGGTCTGGTCGAAGCCGAGCGCGTCGACGTAGAAGGCGCGGGCACTCGCGACGTCGCCGACCGACAGGTGCACATGACCGACGGATGCTGCGTCCTGCCCGGTCCCGCCGCTCGCGGCCCGCTCCGTCAGGTGCTCGCGGAGGAAGCCGTTGGGGTCGAGGTACATCGTCGCCATCTCGACACTGCCATGGGTCCACGACCACTCGGTGCGGGCGCGATCCCAGTACAGCTCGACGCCGTTGCCCTCGGGATCGGTGAGGTAGAAGGCCTGGCTCACGAGGTGGTCGGCCGAGCCGGTGAAGGTCTGCGGCGCGCGCTGCGCGACGCTGTAGAGCGCGGCGGCGAGGGCCTCCTGCGTCTCGAAGAGGATCGCCGTATGGAAGAGCCCGGCCGCGCCGGGGCTCGCGTGGTGCAGCGCGGGCTCGTGCCGCAGGATGACGATCGGCCGGCCCGCGCGCCCGAGCACGACCTCGTCCCCCTCGGCCGACAGCACCTGGAGGGTGATGACGTCGCGGTAGAACGCGGTCATGCCGTCGAGGTCGCCGACGAGGAGTGTCACTGCGCCCATCGAGGTGGCGGCGGCGAGGCGGTCGTGGGGCGCGATCTCATTCACGTGTAGCTACAACCATTTGCGCGCAGCATCCATTCCCGCTTCATCTCTCCGATCCTCTGGGTTCGGGGCGCGATTCCTCCGTTGGGGCGCACAGATCGCGCCCCGACGGACAGAATGCGCCCCAACCCCCAGAAACAGGACAGGGACGGATGCTGCGGCCAGCGGCCTACCTGACCTGCGAGTCCTGCGGGTCGCCGCCGAGCTGGCCGACGGCGGGGAGCGGGCCGCCGTCGTCCGCGCCGGTCTTGCGCCATCGGGCGATCGCGTTGCCGAGGTGGTAGATCAGCAGGGCCGCGGCGGCGCCGATGACGATCGCGCCGAGCTGGAAGTCGCCCCACACCATGGTGAAGCCCGCGATCGCGATGACGAGCGAGACGGCCGCGGTGTACTGGTTCACCGGGCGCGAGAAGTCCACGCGGTTGTCGACCCAGATCTTGATGCCGATGATGCCGATGAGGCCGTACAGGGCGGTCGTCACGCCGCCGAGCACGCCGGCGGGGATCGAGTTGAACACCGCGCCGACCACCGGCGACAGCGACAGCAGGATCGCGAAGACGCCCGCGACCCAGTACGCGGCCGTCGAGTACACGCGGGTGGCCGCCATGACGCCGATGTTCTCGCCGTACGTCGTCGTGCCCGATCCGCCGAAGGTTCCCGCGAGCACGGTGGCGGCGCCGTCGGCGATGAGCGCACGGCCCGTGTACTGGTTGACGGATGACTCGGTCATGGTCGCGACGCCGCGCACGTGGCCGACGTTCTCGGCGATGAGCACGAGCACGACCGGCAGGAACATCGCGATGACGCTCCAGGTGCCGGGGTTGCCGAACGCCGGGAACTGGAAGGTCGGCAGGCCCACCCACTGCCCGTTCGCGACGAGCTCGTTCACCTGCGTGAAGTCCACCTCGTCGCGCAGCAGCGCCACGATGTAGCCGACGATCACACCGAGGAAGATCGAGATGCGCCCGAGGAATCCGCGGAACAGCACGCTGCCGAGGATCACCGCCGCGAGCGTGATGGTCGCGGTGATCGGCGCCCGCTGGAAGTTCTGCCACGCGACCGGGGCGAGGTTGAAGCCGATGAGCGCGACGATGGCGCCGGCGACGACCGGCGGCATGAGCTTCTCGATCCAGCCGAGCCCCGCGAACTGGACGATGAAGCCGACCGCGGCCAGCAGCACGCCGACGGCGACGATGCCGGCGAGGGCCGAGCCCATGCCCTGCGACGCCGTCGCGGCGGTGACCGGTGCGATGAACGCGAACGACGAGCCGAGGTAGCTGGGGAGGCGGTTCTTCGTGATGAGGAGGAACAGCAGTGTTCCGATGCCGGAGAAGAGGAGCGTCGTCGAGACCGGGAAACCCGTCAGCACCGGCACCAGGAACGTCGCGCCGAACATCGCGATGACGTGCTGCGCGCCGATCGCGACCGTCGCGGGCCAGTTCAGCCGCTCGTCGGGCTTCACCACCTTCCCGGGTTCGACGGTCCGGCCGTTGCCGTGAATGGTCCACAAAGGCATGCGCGCTCCTTGCGCTCGGGTGATGGTGCGAGGATCACCCTAGCGAGCGGGTGCGCGCGAGTTGCTCGGCCACGCGGCATCCGAGAGGCTGGACGGATTCCGGCTCGCACCCGGGCCTTCGATGCCGAACCGACGGAGAGACGTGACCGACCCAGCGACCCTGGCGACACCGCCCGCCCTCGAGTTCCGGGGACTCCACAAGCGCTTCGGCGAGAAGGTGGCCGTGGCCGACGTCAGCCTGCGCGTGCCCGCGGGATCGTTCTACGGGCTGGTCGGCCCGAACGGCGCCGGCAAGACCACGACGCTGTCCATGGCGACCGGGCTCCTCATGCCGGACGCGGGTCAGGCGCTCGTGCACGGCGTCGACGTATGGCGCGAGCCCGTGAAGGCGAAGGCGATGGTCGGCAACCTCGCCGACGGCGTCAAGCTGTTCGACCGCCTCACCGGCGAGCAGCTCGTCACCTACAACGGGCTGCTGTTCGGTCTGCCGCACGACGAGATCGCCCAGCGCACGGCTGATCTGCTCTCCCTCATGGACATGACGGATGCCGCGGGCACGATGGTCGTCGACTACTCGGCGGGCATGACCAAGAAGATCGCACTGGCGTGCGCCCTGGTCCACGCCCCACGCCTGCTCGTGCTCGACGAGCCCTTCGAGTCGGTCGATCCGGTGTCGGCGGCGAACATCGAGGACATCCTCGCCGGCTACGTGGCCGGCGCCGGCACCGTCATCGTCTCGAGCCACTCGATGGACCTCGTCCAGCGCATGTGCGACCACGTCGCGATCGTCGCGGCGGGCCGGCTGCTCGTCGCGGGCACCGTCGACGACGTGCGGGCCGGGGAGTCCCTGCAGGACCGCTTCGTCGAGCTCGTCGGCGGCCGCCGTCACACGGAGGGGCCGGAATGGTTGCGACGCTCCTGAGGCTGCGGTTCCGGGTGCTCGGCAACCAGCTCGCGCGCAGTCCGTGGCAGCTGGTCGGGTTCATCCTCGGTGCCCTCTACGGCGCCCTGATCCTCGTGGGCATCGTCGCGGGCCTCGTCCTGCTGGGCTTCGCCGACGTCCGGCTCGCGGGCATCGTCATCGTGGGCGCCGGGTCGCTGGTGACGCTGGGGTGGGCCCTCATCCCCCTCGTGGCCTTCGGCGTCGACACGACGCTCGACCCCGACCGCCTCGTCGTGTTCCCTCTGACGACCTCGCGGATGATGGTCGCGCTCACGCTCGCCGCGGTCTGCGGCATCCCGGGCATCATCACGTCTGCGGCCGCGATCGCGACGATCGCCACCTGGGCGCACTGGCCTGCGGCGCTTGTCGCCTGGCTGGTGAGCACGCCGCTGGCGGTGCTCACGGCGGTGGTCGCCTCACGTGCCGTCGCGACGGTCGCCTCCGGCTTCGGGGGAGGCCGACGCTTCCGCGAGGTCGCGGGCATCCTCGTCTTCATCCCGCTCATCCTGGCGGGGCCCATCATCGTGGGGCTCGCCAACGGGGTCACCGTGAACGCGGACACCATCGCCGAGCTCGTGCCGCTCCTCGGCTGGACGCCGCTCGGCGCCGCATGGGCCGTGCCCGCCGACGCGGCCGCCGGCGACCTGCCCGCCGCAGCGGCGAAGCTGCTCATCGCACTCGCCACCCTCGCGGCGCTGTGGCTGCTCTGGCGCGCCTCGCTCACGCGCTCGCTCGTGCGGCCCCGGCTCACGTCGGCCGCCGCCGCGCGGTCCGGGTCGATCGGATGGTTCGGCCGGGTGCCGAGCGGTGCCGCGGGCGCGGTCTTCGCGCGGTCGCTGACGTACTGGACGCGCGACCCGCGGTATCTGCGCCAGCTCATCGCCGTGCCGCTCGTGCCGGTGCTGCTGTGGTTCTACGCCCGCGACGGCGACCCGTTCGTGGCGCTGGCGTTCTCGGCGCCGATCATCGCGTTCATCATCGGCATCGTGGTGTACGCCGACATCTCGTACGACGGCACGGCGTTCGGCACCGAGGTCGCGACGGGGGCGCGCGGTCGCGCCGACCGGCTCGGGCGCATCCTCGCCGCCGCCGCGGTCGCGGTGCCGCTGGTGCTGCTGGCCGCGGCGCTGCCCTTCGCGTTCGCGGGCGACTGGACGCAGTTCCCCGGCATCCTCGGCATGGCGCTCGGCATCCTCTTCACCTGCTACGGCGTCTGCGCCGTCACCTCGGCCCAGCTCGTGGTGCCCGTTCCGGGCTCGGGCGACAACCCGTTCAAGCGCGTCCCCGGCACGACGTTCCTGCAGGGCATGGCGTTCTTCGGCATCTGGCTCGTGGCCCTCGCGCTCTCGGCCCCCGCGATCATCGTCGGGGTCATCGGGTACTTCATGCAGAACCCGACCTTCAGCTGGATCGCGTTCGCCATCGGGATCGTGGGCGGCACCGCGGTGCTCGTCGCCGGCATCCTGATCGGCGGCAGGATGCTCGACAGCACCGGGCCGGTGCTGCTGGCCCGGCTGAAGGCGATGAAGAACGCGTGAGGCGGATGCCGCGCCGCGGCGTCAGGCGGCGGTGAGGCGCTCGAGCAGCTCGCGGTAGCGGGCGGTGGTGCGGTCGATGATGTCCGCCGGGAGTGCCGGCGGCTCCCCCTCGCGCGGCGCCGCCCAGTTCGCGGCCAGCCAGTCGCGCACGATCTGCTTGTCGAAGCTCGCCATGCGCTCGTCGGGGGTCGTGCCGGACGCCCAGGCCGCGGCATCCCAGTATCGTGACGAGTCGCTGGTGAGCACCTCGTCGGCGATCGTCAGCACGCCGCTGCCGTCGAGGCCGAACTCGAACTTCGTGTCGGCCAGGATCACGCCGTGCGCCTCGGCCGTCGCGGCCGCACGCGCGTAGATCTCGAGCGAGAGGTCGCGGAGCTCCGCCGCGCGCTCGGCGCCGACGAGTTCGACGGTGCGCTCGTACGAGATGTTCTCGTCGTGCTCGCCGAGCGGGGCCTTGTAGGCGGGGGTGTAGATCGGCTCGGGCAGCCGGTCGCCGTTCGAGAGCCCTTCGGGCAGGGCGATGCCGCACACCGTGCCGTTCTCGCGGTACTCCGCCCAGCCCGAGCCGGTGAGATACCCGCGCACGACGCACTCGATCGGCAGCATGTCGAGGCTCTTCACGACCATCGCGCGGCCGGTGACGGCATCCGGGATCAGGCTCTTGAGGTCGTCGGCGGTGTTGGCCTCGCCGTCGGCCCCGAGCGTGAGCTGGTGCGAGGCGGCGAGATGGTTCGGGATGCTGCGCCCCCCGTCCGCACCCGCGAGCCGGTCGAACCACCAGAGGCTCAGGGTCGTGAGCAGCTCGCCCTTGCCCGGAATGCCCGGCGAGAGCACGTGGTCGAACGCGCTGACGCGGTCGCTCGCGACGACCAGCATGCGCTCGGGCGTCGCCCCCTCGGGCGTGCCCGCCGGGACGTAGAGGTCGCGGACCTTGCCGGAGTAGGCGTGGCGCCAGCCGGGGAGCTCGGTCGTGGGGGTGGGGATAGCCGTCACCCGTCCATTATCCCGGGTGACTCCGGCGGGTTTCGGGGCGGGGTCGCATCGGGGGCGCCCCACCGTCAGAGCGCGAGGGTGCATGCCGCGACGAAGAAGCGTATAGTCCACGTGGACTAATCGAACTGGAGTGATCATCGTGTCAGACCCCGTCGCCCGCCTCACCCCGCTCGGGGTGGCCGTGCTCGCGCTGCTGAGCGAGGGCGACATGCACCCGTACGAGATGATCCGGCTGATGCACCTCCGCCGGGACGACCGGCTCGTCACGATCACGAACGGCACGGTCTACCACACCGTCGGGCGGCTCGAGCGGGCGGGACTGATCGCCGAGGTCGGCGTCGACCGCGACGGCAACCGCCCGGAGCGCACCACCTATACGCAGACGGATGCCGGCGCCGCCGCGGTGCTCGAATGGGTGCGCCGCGAGCTGCCGCGGGTGGACCGGCCGGCGGAGTTCCGCGTCGCGCTCGCCGAGGTGCACGGACTGGATCGCGACGAGGCGATCGAGCTGCTCGACGTTCGACGCGACGCGCTCGCAGTCTCCCTCGGGGCCCTCGAGGAGGGCCAGCGTCAGGCCCTGGAGAAGGGCGTGCCCCCGCAGTACCTCATCGAGATCGACCGCGAGCTCGCGCTCCTGCGCGCGGAGCTCGTGTGGATGGACGCAGTGCTCCCGCGCATCGCCGATCCCGACTTCGCCTGGGGTCCCACCCCCATCCCCTCGGAACGCTATCTCGCCCAGAGAAAGGCAGCACGACAGTGACCACCCCTGATACGCCGGAGTCCCGCCCCACGGCGGGCGCGGCATCCGCCACCGCTCGGGTCGACGGCCCGGCCACCGGTGCCTACGCCGTCGGGCACGAGCCGCGCAGCCCCTGGCCCGCCCTCTGGGCGCTGGTCATCGGCTTCTTCATGATCCTCGTCGACACGACGATCGTCTCGGTCGCGAACCCCGCCATCAAGGCGGCGCTCGACCCCGACACCAACAACCTCGACAACGTCGTGTGGGTGACCTCGGCCTATCTGCTCGCGTACGCGGTGCCGCTCCTGATCACCGGCCGCCTCGGCGACCGGTTCGGGCCGAAGAACATCTACCTGATCGGACTGACGGTCTTCACGCTCGCCTCGCTGTGGTGCGGCCTGTCGGGCACGCTCGAGATGCTCATCATCGCCCGTGCGGTGCAGGGCCTCGGCGCCGCGCTGATGACTCCCCAGACGATGGCCGTCATCACGCGCACCTTTCCACCGGACCGCCGCGGCGCGGCGATGGGCCTGTGGGGCGCGACCGCCGGTGTCGCGACCCTCGTCGGGCCACTGGCCGGAGGCCTGCTGGTCGACGGCTTCGGGTGGGAGTGGATCTTCTTCATCAACATCCCGGTCGGTGTCATCGCGTTCGTGCTCGCGTGGATTCTCGTGCCCCAGCTCGAGACGCACGCGCACCGCTTCGACATCGTCGGCGTCGTGCTGAGCGCCATCGGCCTCTTCCTGATCGTCTTCGGCCTGCAGGAGGGCGAGAAGTACGACTGGGCGCCGTGGGTGTGGGCGATGATCGCCGGCGGTGTGGCGGTGATGGCACTGTTCATCTGGACGCAGGCGCGCACCAAGAACGAGCCGCTCGTGCCGCTGCCGCTCTTCCGCGACCGCAACTTCTCGGTGTCGAACCTCGGCATCGCGATCGTCGGGTTCACGGTGACGAGCATGTCGCTGCCGCTGATGTTCTTCATCCAGCTCGCCCGGGGGCTCACCCCCACACAGTCGGCGCTGCTGCTCATCCCGATGGCCGTCCTCTCGGGCGTCGGCGCGCCGTTCGCCGGCCGCCTCCTCGACCGCACCGACCCGCGTTTCCTCCTGGTGCCGGGACTGCTCATGGTCGCGGGTGCGCTGTTCTGGTACTCGTCGCTCATGAACGTCGACACCCCGATCTGGATGTTCCTCCTGCCGTCGGCGCTCATGGGCATCGGCAATGCCGGCATGTGGGGGCCGCTCGCGACCACCGCCACCCGCAACCTGCCTCCGCGACAGGCCGGTGCCGGCGCGGGCATCTACAACACCACCCGCACGATCGGCTCGGTGATCGGTTCGGCCTCGATCGCGGCCTTCATGCAGGCCCGGCTCGAGGCGAACCTTCCTGGCGCGTCCGACGCCTCGGGCGGGTTCGGCGAAGGAACGCTGCCTCCGTTCGTGATCGACGGCTTCTCGCAGGCGATGGCGCAGGCGATTCTGCTGCCGGCCGCGGTCATGCTCGTCGGTGTCGTCGTCGTCCTGTTCCTTCGTCGGCCGAAGACGACGTCAACCGAGGAATGGCAGGCCGCGAACGCGGCTGCCGCATCCGACTAACGCCGTTCGGGGAGCTTGTCAAGAGCTTGGTCGGCGGCGGCTCAGCCGCCCACCATGGTCACATGACCGGACTCGCAGTGATCCTGCTCATCGTCGGAATCGTCCTGCTGCTGCTGGGCGTCTTCATCGAGGCTGCCAAGTTCCTGCTCTGGATCGGCCTCGTGATCATCGTCATCGCCGTGATCGCGTGGCTGATGCGCTTCATCCGTCGTCAGACCTGATTTCCCCAGCTCAGGTCGCGCGGCGCCCGCAGGGTCCTCCCCAGATCCCGGACGTCGTCAGGACGCCGGCCCGCATGTCCCCCAGCACGCGGCGCCGGCGTCCTTCTTTTGTCTTCCCGTGGTTCAGCGCCGGGCGCGGCCGCGCTCGTGCGCCCAGATCGCGAGCTCGACGCGGTTGCGGGCGTTGAGCTTCGTCATGATGCTCGCGAGGTGCGTCTTCACCGTGCTGAGCGAGACGTGCAGCTCGTCGCCGATCTCGCTGTTGCCGAGCCCGCGGGCGACGCCCGCGAGCACGGCTTCCTCCCGGTCGGTGAGAGGGCTGGAGGGCTGTACCGCCGGTTGGGCAGTCCCGCCCGCGAATGCCTCGATGAGCCGCACGGTCACGTTCGGATCGATGAGCGCATCGCCGCGGGCCGCCGCGCGCACGGCCTCGGCGAGCAACACGGCGCCGGCGTCCTTGAGCAGGAACCCGCGAGCCCCCGACCGCAGCGCCTCGTACACGTACTCGTCGAGGTCGAAGGTCGTGATGACGACGACCGGGATCGGGTCGGCGACGTCCGGGCCGGCGAGGGCCCGGGTCGCCGCGAGCCCGTCCATCACCGGCATGCGGATGTCGAGCAGGCACACGTCGGGGCGGCGGCTCCGCGCGAGCGCGACCGCCTCGGCGCCGTCGGCGGCCTCGCCGACCACCTCGATGTCGGGCTGCGCGTCCAGGATCATCCGCAGCCCTGTCCGCACGAGGTCCTGGTCGTCGGCGACGAGCACGCGCACGCTCATGCGGTCCATCCTGCCCGCGGAAGCATCGCGGCGACGACCCAGCCTCCGCCGGGCGCCGGTCCGGCCTCGCACGTGCCACCCAGCAGCGCGGCGCGCTCGCGCATGCCGGTGAGCCCGTAGCCGAACGAGGGAGCGATCCCCACGCCCCCTCCACGCAGCGCCGGCGCGCTGCGCGGAGCCTCCGGGCGCGCGGGCCCACCTGCAGCCCCGCCGTCGTCGTGCACCTCGAGCCGCACGCCCTCCGCGCCGACCTCGACACCCACCTCGATCCGGGTGGCGCCGCGGGCATGGCGGCGGGCGTTGGTCACAGCCTCCTGCGCGATCCGGAACACCGCGGCGGCGACCGCCTGCGGCACGCTGTCGAGGTCACCGCCGAGCCTCACGGCGACCGCCGGGGTCGCAGCATCCGTCGTCTCCAGTGTGCGGATCTCGGCGAGCCCGGGGGTGGGCGCGAGCGCGTCGCCCGGCCCACGCAGCACGCCCACCATGGCGCGCATCTCGCGGAGCGTGCGCGTCGCCTCGGCCTCGATCGCCCGCAGCACCTGCACCGTCGCGCCGGGATCGGTCGCGGCCACGGCGCTGCCCGCCTGGGCCTGGATCGCGATCGCCGACACGTGGTGCGCGACCGTGTCGTGCAGGTCGCGGGCGAGCTGCTCGCGCTCGAGCAGCCGCACCTGTTCGAGCTCGCGGCTGCGCGCGCGGCGCCTCCACCGCACGGCCAGGCCGAGGGTGGACGTCATGACCGCGACGGCCACGCCGCCGATGACGTCGGCGACCTGGGGCGGTGTCGCGAGGAAGGTGAGCAGCATCCCGATCACGACCACCGCGCCGCCGCCGATCATCGCCCGCCCGGAGCCCCAACGGAACACCGCGTAAAGCAGGATCAGGAAGTACGCCGTCGTGTACAGCTGCGGGTCGCCCGCTGTCGCGAGGCCCACCGTGGTGCCGACCGCGAACGCGATCGCGAGCATCGTGAACGGGCGCGACCGGCGCCACAGCAGCGTGGGAGCGAGCACGGTGAGCACGGCGGCCCACAGCCAGCGCCACGGCACGTCGACGCGGACGGATGCCTCGAACACCGCGAGCACCGGGATCACGCCGACGAGCGCCCAGTCCCGCCAGACCCGCCTCGGCGGCGCCGGAACGGCCGCGGGCGCGTCCCAGAGCGCGCGGGCCGGGCTCGTCATGCCCTCATGATAGGCGGGCACCGGTCGCCGCCATCGGGGCGCCGCGGCGGCCGCGTCCGGCGCGGGCGCGCCGCCGGATCACGACCTCGGCGATGACGAGATTGATCACCCAGCCGGCCGTCATCAGCAGCGTGTGGGTGAACGGGGCAGGCGTGCCGATCACCAGCGTGTACGGCATGAACACGAGCACTTGCGTGCCGGCGCCCATGCCGATCGCGTAGGCGCGGGTCATCCACGCGCTGTGCGTGCGCACGTCGCCCCGCCGGATCGCGACGAGCGCGACGACGATGGCGGCGGCCATGGTCGTGCCGAGCACGATGCGGATCGCCGGCAGACCGGGCCCCGTGACGGTGGAGGGGATGTCGTAGAACACGGTCATCCACAGTGCCGACAGCGCCGAGACCAGCCCCGCGGGCGCGACGACGCGCCCGGCGAAGCGGTGCCAGCGCCGGCGGCGCAGCGACGGTGCGAACTGCAGAGCGCCGAGCACGAGGAACACGCTCGACCCGATGATGTGCGCCACGACGGGGATGGGCGAGTCGAAGAACCGGGCGTTCTCGGCGGTGACCGTGGCTCCCGTGGTGAGCTGGGCGAGACGGGCGGAGCCGGCCACGATCGGCACGAGACTCAGGGCGATGAGGCCGGCGGGCGCGAGCCATTCGGGCCGGCGCCGCGCGGCTCGCGGGCGGACGGTGGCGGTTGTCATGCCGCCATGGTCGCCGTGGCCGGGGCTCGCCCGCTTCGGCCGCTCGGCTCGAATCGCCTCGTCCGATCGGCCGATCGATGGCGACTGCGTCGGCGATGAGCGCCGCGGTTGCGGGGCCTTGGTTCAGTGGACGCTAAGGGGCGGGCATGGCCGGCGGCGCAGCATCCGTCGCTGCCGTCTTCGCCGTGGGAGCAGCAGCGCGCGGTGCGTCGAGGTAGTGGGCGATGACGTACTCGGCGATCGCGATGGAGCTGGTCGCGGCGGGCGAGGGGGCGTTGCGCAGCAGCGTGACCGGGCCGACCTGGTCGACCGCGAAGTCGTCGAGCAGCTCACCCTCGCGGCTCCACGCCTGCGCGCGCACCCCGGCGCCGTGCTTGTGGGACAGGTCCGACGAGCGCAGCTCGGGGACGAACCGGCGCGCCTTCTGGAAGTACAGCGGCTTGATCAGCGACCCCGAGATCTCGTCCACACCCATCCGCCAGTGCTGCTTCGCGAGCGGCCACGCGCCCGGCCACCGCAGCGACTCGATCGTGTCCTTCACCGACCACTGCAGCCAGTTGTACCCCTCGCGGGCGAGGGCCGGCACGGCGTTCGGGCCGACGTGCACGTTGTCGTACACCCCGCGGGTGAAGTGCACCCCGAGGAACGGGAATCGCGGGTCGGGGACCGGGTAAATCATCCCCTTGACGAGGTCGGTGCGCTCCGGCGCGAGCTCCCAGTACTCGCCGCGGAACGGCAGGATCTTCGGCGACGGGTCGGCGCCCACGAACCGGGCCACCACGTCGGACTGCAGCCCGGCGCACACGATCACCCGGTCGAACACGTCCTCCGACACCGGCGTCACCACCCGCACCCGGCCGTTCTCGAGTGTCATCGCGGTGACCTCGTGGCCGAGCCGCACCTCGCCGCCGCCGGCGCGGACGTCCTGCGCCATCGCCTCGGTGATGCTGGCGTAGTCCACCACGGCGGTGTGCGGCGAATGCACCGCAGCGACCCCGGCGACGTGCGGCTCGATCTCCCGCAGCTGTTCGAGATCGTCGATGCGTGTCAGGTCGGGCACCCCGTTCTCCAGCGAGCGCCGCTCGATCTCGGCCAGCGCGGGAAGCTCCGACTCGTCCACCGCGACCACCAGCTTGCCGACCTCCCGGTACGGCAGGCCCTTCGCCTCGCAGAACTCGCGGATCGACACCCGCCCGGCCGCGCACAGCGTCGCCTTCAGCGACCCCGGCTTGTAGTACAGGCCCGCGTGCACCACCCCGGAGTTGTGTCCGGTCTGATGCTGCGACAGCCGGCCCTCCTTCTCGAGGACGATGACCTCGTCGCCGCGCGCGCTCAGCGCCCGCGCCAACGCCACCCCCACGATGCCGCCACCGATGATCCCTGTCTTCCTCATCCGTGCGTCCTCACCGCCGCCGTCTTCACCCGAGTGTAGAAGCGGATCGCCTCGGCCCCCTGCTCCGTGAACGGCGAACCCGACTCCTTGAAGCCGCCGAACGCCTGGTGGATGTCCCACCCGCTCGTCGGCTGGTTCACCGAGACCTGTCCGGTGTCGACCTCGTCGACGAAGCGGAACGCTGCGTCGAGGCTGCGCGTGTACACGGCACTCGACAGGGCGTACGGCGAGTCGCTGACCGCCTCGATCGCCTCGTCGAGCGTGTCGACCTCGATCATGCCGAGCACGGGTCCGAACACCTCGTCGCGCCGGTCGCGGGATCGCGGACCTCGATGGGCTCGCCCGACCCCTCGGTCGAGAAGCGGCCCTTCACGAGGTTGGGACTGACGGTGGTGCTCACGGGTTCCTCCAGACGCCTCGCCGACGGACACCGAGCATGGCGCGGGAGGCTCCTCCCAGCTTCGCCGCGCGCCGCGGGTCCGGCAACGCACACGACCCACCGATCACGCAAGCCTTGGTTGCCGACTGCTCACGCTCCCGCGCCGACGTCTGAGGTCGTTGCGGCGTGCGGGCCAGTCCCCGGGCGGAGGCATGGGTTCCCCACCTGCCGGGTCCGGAATTCGGACTCTCGCCGATTGTCCAGAGTTTGTGGGGGGCTACGGCTCCGGAAACCGGGCGCACCTCCGAATTCCGGATCGGCCGAGGATCCCGCGGCGCCCGACCTCCCGGTCCGGAGTTCGGACGATAGCGGGCGTTCCCGGAAGTCTTAGGCGCCGTTGCTCCGGAAACCGGGCGTACCTCCGAATTTCGGATCGGTCAGCAGGCGTCCGCCGGGAAGGGCCCGGGAGGGTCGCAGCGGACGTGCATCCGTCGCGCTGCCGAGGCTGGTCACGGCTCGCGCAGGCACCCGCCGTCGGCGTTCACGCCGCCGAGGTCGATCGAGACGCTGCCCGAGGTGCCGACCGAGCCGTACACGCACCCGCCCGAGACCTCCGCACCGAACAGCAGGCTGTCGCCCACGACACGGGTCTCGACCTCGGCCGCTCCGGCCTTCTCGAGCGCGTCGCGCACCGCATCCTCGGTGACCGCACCGGTCGCCTGCAGCGCCTGCAGCCCGGTCGTGGCCGCGGCCACGAGGGCCTCGTTCGCGACCTGGTGCGCCTGGTCCATCAACTCCGTGCCGGGGGCGTCGATGTCGACGGTTCCCGAGCACCCGGTCACGGCCGCGCTGACGAGCAACAGGGTGATGGAGAGCACGGATCCCACGCCCACCCGAGCCGCCGCTGGCGCGGCGCGCGGAGCCTCCGGGCGCGTGGGCCCAGCCGCGCGCCGACCCATGCGTCAGAGCCCTTCGGCGACGCGCGCGGCGATGTCGGTGCGGTGCTGGCCGCCTTCGAGGCCGATCGCGCCGAGCGCCCGGTAGGCGCGGTCGCGGGCCTCGACGAAGGTGGTGGCGACGCCGACCACGTTGAGCACGCGTCCGCCGGTGGCGACGAGGCCGCCGTCGGTCTCTGCGGTGGCGGCGTGAGCGAGGTGCACGCCTTCGACCGACTCCGCCTCGCGCAGGTTCGTCAGTGCCCGACCGGTGACCGGCGATGCCGGGTAGCCCTCGCTCGCGAGGACGACGGTCACGGCGACGTCGTTGGCGAAGGCCGGCAGGGGGAGATCCTCGAGATGACCGGATGCCGCGGCCAGCAGCAGCTCCGACAGCGGGTCGACGAGCCGGGGCAGCACGACCTGGGTTTCGGGGTCGCCGAAGCGGGCGTTGAACTCGATGACCTTCACGCCGTCGTCGGTCAGGATGAGTCCGGCGTAGAGGAGTCCGATGAACGGGGTGCCCTCAGCATCCAATTGGCGGATCACGGGCTCGGCGATGTCGCGCGTGACGAGCTCCACGAACTCGCGCTCGCTGCCGAACCTGCCGTCGAGCCAGGGGAGCGGGGAGTACGCGCCCATGCCGCCGGTGTTGGGGCCTTCGTCGCCGTCGAGCAGGCGCTTGTAGTCCTGGGCGGGGCTGAGCGGCAGCACGTGGTCGCCGTCGCTGAGGAAGAAGAGCGACACTTCGGGTCCCGAGAGGAACTCCTCGACGAGCACCGCGCCCGACGGCAGGTACTCGTCGGCGTGCGCGAGGGCGGCCTCGCGGTCGCTCGTCACGATGACGCCCTTGCCGGCGGCGAGTCCGTCGGCCTTGACGACGTGCGGGGCGCCGAGATCGTCGAACGCGGCCTCGACCTCGGCGTGCGTGTGCGCGCGCACGGCGCGGCCCGTCGGAACACCGGCGGCGTCCATGATCCGCTTGGCGAACGTCTTCGATCCCTCGAGCTGCGCGGCCGCCTGGCCGGGCCCGAACGCCGGAATGCCGCGCGTGCGCAGCGCATCGGCGACACCCGCCACCAGCGGGGCCTCCGGGCCGATGATGACGAGGGCGATGTCGTTGTCGATCGCGAACTGGCTGACGGCCACGGGGTCGTTCTGATCGAGGGCGACCAGCTGTGCGTCCTGCCCGATCCCGGCGTTGCCGGGGGCCGCGAAGATCTCGTGCTCCGCCTCCTCCGACCGCAGCGCCAGGATGATGGCGTGCTCCCGCGCGCCCGAGCCGAGAACCAGGATCTTCACGCGTTCCAGCCTACCGGCGGCCCTTCTCGCTGTTTCGGAGAACCGGAGGCGCACCCCGCCCCGCCCCCGGCGGTGCTCCGTGTCGTCGCCGGTGCGCCCCCCTCGATGTTCCGCAGTCGGTTTTGGTGGGTGCGACGCGTGGTGACCCGCACGAAGTGACTGCGGAACGGCGGGGCTGCGGGCCGTCGGGCTGCCGGGGCCGTCCGTGTGCGTCCGTGTGCGTCGGCGTGCGTGTTCCGCAGTCGGTTTTGGTGGGTGCGACGCGTGGTGACCCGCACGAAGTGACTGCGGAACGGCGGGGCTGCGGGC
>NZ_JBDGJU010000043.1:0-25411 GCF_057656735.1 Microbacterium sp. Soil_C_42 | reverse complement strand
CCCGGGGCGCCGCGCTCGTCGGCGCAGGCGGCCTTTTGGGTGCCGTCGCGGGCGGCGCCGTGGTCAGCGCCGTCGCCGCGCCGCTGCTCGCGCAGGCCGTCGCGACCGGGATCGACTTCGATGCGATCGCCGGCGGGATCGACCTCGACGCGATCGCGGGCGGCGTCGATCTCGGCGGTGCGGGCGAGTTCGTCTCGGGCGTCGGCGAGACGGCCTCCGGCTTCGGCGAGCAGCTGTCGAACTTCGAGATCCCCGGGCTTCGCGACATCTTCGGCGGCTGATCCGCGGCCGCGGTGCGGCGCTCGTGGGCACCGCGGGTCTGCGGCTCCGGATCGGCACCGCCAAGGGCAAGGCGCTCGGCAAGTGGTCGCCGGCGTTCAAGGGCGACCGCGCGCTGCGCTGACGACGGGGGGATGGATGCCGCGGCCCGCGGCATCCATCCCGCTCGTCACTTGGCGACGAGGGTCGTCTGGAAGCTGTACATGTCCGGGCGGTAGCAGTGGTGGCCGAACTCGACGGCGCGGCCGGATGCGTCGAACGCGACGCGCTCCATCGTGAGGACCGGACCGCCCTTGTCGATGTCGAGCAGCCCGGGCTCGTCGCCGTGGGCGCGACGGGCGCCGATCTTCTGGTTGGCGACGCGGATGGTGACACCCCGCGCGCGCATGATCTCGTAGAGACCCTTCTGCTGCAGCTGCTCGGTGGTGATGTCGGAGAACTCGATCGGGAGATAGTTCGTGAGCACGGCGACCGGCACTCCGTCGGTCGAGCGCTGCCGGCGCAGGAAGACGATGTCGGAGCCGACCGGAACGCGCAGAGCCTCGGCGGTGTCGGGATCAGCCGGCCGGGTGTCGTGCTCGAGCACGAGCGTGCCCGGTTCGTGCTGCGAGCTCTTGAGATCCTCGTAGAGGCTGGTGAGCTCGACCTGGCGGGTCACCTGCCCCTGGACGACCTGCGTGCCGATGCCGCGGCGCCGCACGAGGAGTCCTTTGTCGACGAGCTCCTCCATCGCGCGGCGGATCGTGGGCCGTGAGAGGCCTGCCCGCTGGCCGATGGCGATCTCGTTCTCGAGCCGTGCGCCGGCGGGGATCTCGCCGGATCGGATCGCCCGCTCGATGGCGGTGGACACCTGGTAGTACAGCGGCACGGGGCCGGTGCGGTCCAGGCCTGAGAGCAGATCGTCGATCTTGACCACGTCGTCCGCCATCACTCACTCCAAGTCCCGACAGCATATTGTCCCGACAATGATACATCGGTCGCACTTTGTCATTCGACGACGCGCGCGGCGCGCGTCCTGTGCGACATCGCAGCTTGTGCTATTGTCAGGACAATAATTCGGCGACGTGCTGTCCCAGGACGCACAGAGAGTTGTACAGCGGAGTATGACCGAGAACACTTCTCCTTTCGACGTGCTGGCCTTCGGGCGGCTCGGCGTGGACATCTACCCGCTCCAGTCCGGAGTCGGGCTCGAAGAGGTGCAGACGTTCGGCAAGTTCCTCGGTGGCAGCGCTGCGAACGTCAGCGTGGCCGCCGCGCGGCACGGCCGCCGCGTCGCGCTCATCGCCGGCGTCGGCGACGACCCGTTCGGCCGCTACCTCCTCGCGGAACTGGAGCGCCTGGGCGTCGACAACCGCTATGTGGGCGTGAACCCGACGCTGAAGACTCCGGTGACGTTCTGCGAGATCTTCCCGCCCGACGACTTCCCGCTGTACTTCTACCGCGAGCCGAAGGCGCCCGATCTCGATGTCGCGCCCGGCGACATCGACCTGGGGGCCGTCCGCTCGGCGCACATCTTCTGGTTCACAGCGACCGGTCTCAGCCAGGAGCCCAGCCGGGCGGCGCATCACGCCGCGCTGCAGGCGCGCACGGCCGGCCACACCGTGTTCGACCTCGACTACCGGCCCATGTTCTGGGCGGATCCGGCCGAGGCGGGGGTCCAGATGGCACGAGCGCTCGAGCACGCGACGGTGGCCGTCGGCAACCGCGAGGAGTGCGAGGTCGCCGTGGGTGAGACCGATCCGGAGCGCGCCGCAGACGCCCTGCTGGAGCGTGGCGTCGAGCTCGCGATCGTGAAGCAAGGGCCGAAGGGCGTGCTCGCCAAGACCCGCGACGAGGCGGTCGTCGTGCCCCCGTACTGGGTCGACGTGGTGAACGGACTGGGCGCGGGCGACGCCTTCGGCGGCGCCCTGTGCCACGGGCTCCTCGCGGGGTGGGACCTCGAACGCATCCTCCGCTTCGCGAACATCGCCGGTGCGATCGTCGCGTCGCGCCTGGAGTGCTCGACCGCGATGCCCACCGAAGCCGAGGTCTCCGTCATCCTCGAGACGGGAGTCTCCCGATGACGCAGTTCCTCACCGCGGAGGACTTCGCACGCCTCCGCGACATCCGCGCCACACAGCCGGCCATCATCGGCGCGGCACTCGCGGACCGCCGCCGGCGCGAGGTGCTCCGGGGCGACGGGCGCCTCTTCATCGTCGCCGCCGACCACCCCGCCCGCGGCGCTCTCGGGGTCGGGTCGAACCCGATGGCGATGGCCGACCGGTACGAGCTCCTCGACCGCCTGGCGACGGCGCTCAGCCGCCCCGGGGTGGACGGAGTGCTCGGATCGCCCGACATCATCGACGACCTCGCGGGGCTCGGCCTGCTCGATGACAAGATCATCGTCGGGTCCATGAATCGCGGCGGTCTTCGCGGCGCGTCCTTCGAGATGGACGACCGCATGACCGCTTACGACGTGCCCACCATGGTCGCGTCCGGCATCGATTTCGCCAAGACCCTCGTCCGCGTCGACCTCGACGACCCCGGCACCGTCACGACTCTGACCGCGATCACCGATGCGGTCACCCAGGCCTCCGCCGCAGGCCTGCCGATCATGCTCGAGCCGTTCCTCAGCAATCGCGTCGACGGCCGCATCGTCAACGACCTGTCGACGGATGCGGTCATCCTGTCGATCGCGATCGCCTCCGGTCTCGGCGCCTCGAGCGCCTATACCTGGATGAAGCTGCCCGTGGTCGACGACATGGAACGGGTGATGGCCGCCACCACGATGCCGACCCTCCTGCTCGGCGGCGACGCCGGCGTCGATCCCGACGAGACCTTCGCCTCCTGGGAGGAGGCGCTGTCGCTCCCCGGGGTGCGCGGGCTCACCGTGGGTCGCACCCTCCTGTACCCGCCCGACGACGACGTCGCCGCCGCCGTGGACATCGCGGCCGGACTCGTCCACACCCACCTCTGAACCTCACCCCCGAGAAGGAACAACCCCGATGAGCATCATTGAGACCACCACCGTGCAGACAGGTGTCGACGCCGACGTCCGGGTGATTTCGCATTGGATCGATGGGGCGGAGCGTGCGTCGAGCTCGGGTCGCACCGCCCCGGTGTACAACCCGGCGACCGGTGTCGTGAGCGCACATGTGGCGTTGGCGGATCAGGCCGAGATCGACGCGGCGATCGGGTCGGCCGAGCGCGGCTTCCAGGTGTGGAGCCAGTTCTCGATCGCGAAGCGTCAGAGCGTGCTGTTCGCGTTCCGGGAGATCCTGAACGCCCGCAAGCGCGAGCTCGCCGAGATCATCACCGCCGAGCACGGCAAGGTCGTCTCGGACGCGATGGGCGAGATCCTGCGGGGTCAGGAGGTCGTGGAGCTGGCCACCGGGTTCCCGCATCTGATCAAGGGCGCGTTCAGTGAGAACGCCTCCACCGGGATCGACGTCTATTCACTCAAGCAGCCGCTCGGGGTGGTCGGCATCATCTCGCCCTTCAATTTCCCGGCGATGGTGCCGATGTGGTTCTTCCCGATCGCGATCGCCGCCGGCAACGCCGTGATCCTGAAGCCGTCGGAGAAGGACCCGTCCGCGGCGCTGTGGCTCGCCGAACTGTGGAAGGAAGCCGGGCTGCCGGACGGCGTCTTCACGGTGCTGCAGGGCGACAAGCTCGCCGTGGACGGCCTCCTCACCTCCCCGGTGGTGCAGTCGATCAGCTTCGTCGGGTCCACCCCGATCGCGCAGTACATCTACGAGACCGCCAGCAGGCACGGCAAGCGGGTGCAGGCCCTCGGCGGTGCGAAGAACCACATGCTGGTGCTGCCCGACGCGGACCTGGACCTCGTCGCCGACCAGGCCGTGAACGCCGGCTACGGCGCCGCCGGCGAGCGTTGCATGGCCATCAGCGTGGTCCTCGCGGTGGAGCCGGTCGCCGACGACCTCATCGCGAAGATCTCCGACCGCATCGCGAAGTTGAAGATCGGCAACGGGGCCGGCCAGGACGGCATCGAGCCCGACATGGGACCGCTGATCACCGACATCCACCGTGACAAGGTCTCGAGCTATGTCGACATCGCCGAGGCCGACGGCGCGACCATCGTCGTCGACGGTCGCGGATTCACCGTCGAAGGGCACGAGGACGGGTTCTTCTTCGGGCCCACGCTGATCGACGACATCCCCACCACCAGCAAGGCCTACCAGGAGGAGATCTTCGGACCCGTCCTCTCCATCGTCCGGGTGCAGTCGTACGACGAGGGACTGGAGCTGATCAACTCCGGCGAGTTCGGCAACGGCACCGCGATCTTCACCAACGACGGCGGAGCTGCCCGCCGGTTCCAGAACGAGGTGCAGGTCGGCATGATCGGCATCAACGTGCCCATCCCCGTCCCCGTCGCCTACCACTCCTTCGGCGGCTGGAAGAAGTCCCTCTTCGGCGACGCGAAAGCCTACGGCGTCCACGGCTTCGACTTCTTCACCCGCGAGAAGGCCATCACCAGCCGCTGGCTCGACCCCGCCACCCACGGCGGCATCAACCTCGGCTTCCCCCAGAACAACTGACCCTCTGGTCGCTGACCCTGTCGAAGCGCCCCTTCGACAGGCTCAGGGGCCGGGACCAGACTCGCGGCCGCGAATCCGGGGGGACTCGCGGCCGCGGCATCCGTCACCGACAATCGACCTACGAGAGCACTCATGAGCACTTCGGACCAGCGCTGGTTCCACCGCCGGGGCGACCTCGCCCGTGACGGGTGGGAGAGCGTCGTCGACGAGAACACCCCCGGGTGGGCCCACACCGGCATCCGGGTCGCCGAACTGAACGCGAACGACTCGCTCGCGCTCGCGCCGGCGGGCGTCGAGCGGATCGTTGTCCCTCTCTCCGGGTCGTTCACCGTCGCCCGCTTCGAGGGTGCCGACACCACGACGACGCGACTCAAAGGCCGCGCGTCGGTGTTCGACGGGCCGACCGACGTGCTCTACCTCTCGTCCGCCGCGACGGCGGTGCTCACCGGCGTCGGGCGGGTGGCGATCGCGACGTCGCCGACCGAGGTGGTGAAACCGAGCGTGCACATCCCGGCATCCGGCACGCCTGTCGAGCTGCGCGGCGCGGGCCGCTCGAGCCGGCAGGTGCACAACTTCGGCACGCCCCAGGCGCTCGACGCCGCCCGCCTCATCGTCTGCGAGGTCATCACGCCGGCGGAGAACTGGTCGTCGTACCCGCCGCACAAGCACGACGAGCACGTGCCCGGTCACGAGTCGCGTCTCGAGGAGATCTACTACTTCGAGACCGCGCCGGTGGCCGGATCGGATGCTGCGGCCGAGACCTCGTTCGGCATGTTCAGCACGTACTCGTCCCCTGCGGGCGAGATCGACATCAACGCGATGGTGCGCACCGGCGACATCGCGCTCGTGCCTTACGGGTATCACGGCCCCGCCGTCGCCGCTCCGGGGTACGACCTCTACTACCTCAACGTCATGGCCGGCCCCGATCCCGAGCGGGAGTGGCTGATCAGCGACGATCCCGCGCACGCGTGGGTGCGCGACACCTGGACCGGGCAGGCCTTCGACGAACGACTGCCGTACACGAACGACAAGGAAGGCGACCGCTGATGGGCGCGACGAGACGGATGACGGTCAGCCAGGCGCTCGTGGAGTTCCTGGCCCACCAGTGGACCGTGGACGGCGACATCCGCGAGCGGACGATCCCCGGCATGTTCGGCATCTTCGGCCACGGCAACGTGGCCGGCATCGGCCAGGCGCTCAAGCAGTACAACGTCGAGAGCGCCGACCTGATGCCGTACTACCAGGCCCGCAACGAGCAGGCGATGGTGCATCAGGCCGTCGGCTACGCGCGCATGCACCGCCGTCGCGGTACCTACGCGTCGGCCGCATCGGTGGGTCCGGGTGCGGCCAACATGCTCACCGCCGCCGCCCTCGCGACCACGAACCGGCTGCCGGCGCTGCTGCTGCCGAGCGACACCTTCGCGACGCGCGTCGCCGACCCGGTGCTGCAGCAGCTCGAGCAGCCGTGGGACACCGGCATCCAGGTCACCGATGCGTTCCGTCCGCTGTCGAAGTTCTTCGACCGGGTGCAGCGGCCCGAGCAGCTGTACTCGATCGCCCTGGCCGCGATGCGCGTGCTCACCGACCCCGCCGAGACCGGCGCAGTGACGATCGCCCTCCCCGAGGACGTGCAGGCCGAGGCGCTCGACGTGCCGGTCGAGTTCCTGCAGGACCGCGAGTGGCACATCCGCCGCCCGCTGCCCGAGCGTGGCCCGCTCGCACGGGCCGTCGCGGCGATCCGGAATGCGAGGAACCCGTTCATCGTGGCCGGCGGCGGCGTCATCTACTCCGGCGCCGAGGACCAGCTCCGCGGGCTCGTCGAGGCGACCGGCATCCCCGTCGGCACATCGCAGGCCGGCGGCGGCGTCTTGACCTGGGACCACCCGCAGTACCTCGGCGGCGTCGGTGCGACCGGCACTCTCGCCGCCAACCGCCTCGCGGCCGAGGCCGACGTCATCATCGGCATCGGCACGCGCTACAGCGACTTCACCACGGCCTCGCGTACGGCGTTCCAGAACCCCGACGTGCTGTTCGTCAACGTCAACATCGCGTCGTTCGACGCTTACAAGCACGGCTCGCAGCTGCCCGTGATCGCCGACGCCCGCGAGACGCTGCGCGAGCTCGCCCTCGAGCTCGAGGGCTTCGAGATCAGCCGCGCGTACAGCGAGCGCATCGCACACGAGAAGGCGGAATGGGATGCTGCGGTCGACGCAGCGTTCGTGCCCTCCGGTCTCGCGCTGCCCGGCCAGCCCGAGATCATCGGCGCCGTGCAGTCCACCAGCGCGCCCGAAGACGTCATCGTGCAGGCCGCCGGTTCGCTCCCCGGGGACCTCCACAAGCTGTGGCGCGTGCGCGATCCGCTCGGCTACCACGTCGAGTACGCCTTCTCGTGCATGGGGTACGAGATCGCCGGCGGCCTCGGGGCCAAGCGCGGCCTTCTCGCGGACGGCGACGACCGCGACGTCATCGTCATGGTCGGCGACGGCTCGTACCTGATGCTCAACACCGAGCTCGTCACCGCGGTCGCCGAGGGCATCAAGATCATCGTCGTGCTCATCCAGAACCACGGCTTTGCGTCGATCGGCCACCTGTCCGAGACGATCGGCTCGGAGCGCTTCGGTACCTGGTACCGCGAGTACGACGGTGAGGCCCGCAACTTCCAGGGTGAGAAGATCCTCCCCGTCGACCTCGCCATGAACGCCCGCAGCTATGGTCTCGACGTCATCGAGATCGAACCGGGCACCTCGGCCATCGACGACCTCAAGGCGGCCGTCGCGCAGGCGAAGGCATCCGATCGGTCCACGTTCATCCACATCAACAGCGACCCGCTCATCTACGGGCCCGACGGCGCCGGCTGGTGGGACGTCCCGGTGCCTGAAGTGTCGACGCTCGGCAGCACGCAGCGCGCGCGCGACGAGTACGTCGCCCAGCGGGTGAACCAGAAGCCGCTCCTCGGCTGAGCGTGCCGAAGCCCGACGGGAGCCGCGACCATCACTTCGATCCGCCGGGTGACACCGTGACCGCCGATCGGCGTCCGCCTACGAGGGAGACCGCTGCTGCGACGCCCAGGATGCTCGCGCCGGCGGCCACCCAGAACACGATCGAGTAGGGGACCGCCCCCGAGCCTGCGGCGAGAAGCGCTGCCACCACCGGCGCGGCGGCGGCCGAGCCGATGGTGCGCACCACGCTGTTGAGGCCGGTCGCAGCGCCGGTCTCCGCAGCCGGCGACCAGATCATGACGAGCTGGGCGCAGATCGCGTAGCCGATCCCGTTCCCCAGGCCGAGGACGGTGAAGCTCGCGATGACGGCCCACGGCGTCGTGGGCCAGAGCGCGAGGCCGATGGCGCCCACGGCCATGACCGCAGCCCCCACGATCGCCGTGCCTGCGGCGCCGCAGCGCGCGACCAGCGCGGGAGTGAGTCGGCCGCCCAGGAACACCGTGACGGCGCTCGGCAGCATGGCGAGGGCGGACGCGGTCACGCTCATCCCATGTCCGTACCCCGTGCTCGACGGTGCCTGCATGAGCAGGGGCAAGGCGATGTAGCACACGTAGGGGACGAAGCCGACGGTGATCGTCAGCAGGCTGATGAGCGCGAGCGGGCCATGACGGAAGGTGCGCACGTCGACGACGGGGGCGGTGGTGCGCAACTCGACGATCACCAGTCCGGCCAGCAGGAGGACGCCCGCGGCGCCCATGGCCAGTGTCAGGGGCGAGGTCCACCCCCACGCTCCACCCTGGGAGACGGCCAGCAGCACCCCGACGAGACCGCCCGCGAGGAGGATGATCCCCGGCCAATCCGTCCGGCGCGTCACGGACGGCGCTGCGGAGCGTGGCACCCAGGCCGAGACCATCGCCGCGGAGAGCAGGATCAGCGCCGCGCCGATGGCGAACAGCCAGCGCCACGACAGCAGGTCGACGACGATCCCGCCGACGACCAGCGCGACGCCCGCGCCCAGCCCGATCATCCCCGGGATCCAGCCGAAGGCCGCCGCGAGTCGCCGTCCGCTCAGCAGCCGCCGTGCGAGCGCAAGCGAGAGCGGGAAGGTGGCGGTGCTGATGCCCTGCACGACGCGCGCGACGAGCAGCACCTCGAGGTTCGGGGCGATCGCGGCCGCCATCGTCGCGCCGGCGAAGACGAACACGACCACCAGCAGCACGCGGCGGTGCCCGAACCGGTCGCCCAGGTTGCCGACGACGGGCGCGAGGACCGCCCCGGCGAGCAGGAACGCGGTGAGGATCCAGCCCGTGCCCTGTCCCGTCGCGCCGAGATCGCGTCCGAGCGTCGGCAGCGCCGGTACGACGAGCGTCTGCATCAGCGAGAACGCGAAGACGGCAGCGCTGAGGGCGAACAGGAACCGGCCCGGACGGCGCACGGCGGACGCCTCGACGGCGGATCGCCCTCTGTCCGAACGGACATCGGATCCGGCCGGGGCGGTGCGGTCGATGGTGAGGGGGGCGTCGGGACCGGCGGTGGGCGTGGCGGGGCGCACGGGCGTACTCGCTCTCGATGAGGGGATCGACACGGCACAACGCTGAGCATGCGGCAGCAGCGAGTGTCTATCGGAACGGAATTTCCGTTCCGATAGACACTAACAGACGCGGCGCCGTTACAGTGAAGCGATGCTCCCGTCCGATTCCGACCGTCCACTGCCGGGGAGGCAGCGCGAGGCCCGCGTGAACGACGCCGCCGTGCTCGCCGCGGCTCGCGAGGTCTTCTCGATGAGCGGCTCCGGTGCGTCGATGGCGGATGTCGCACGCCAGGCGGGTGTCGGCGTCGGCTCCATCTATCGCCGGTACCCGACGAAGGAGGCGCTCGTCGCAGCGCTCCACGTGCACGCGGTGCGGGAAGCGGCGGAGCGCGTCGCAGAGGTCGTGGGCGAGATCGACGCGCGCGCGCCCCAGGGGGACCCCCGTCATGGTGGCGACGCGGACGGCACGGATGCCGGGGCGGTGGCAACGTTCCTGTCCTGGCAGATCCGCCGCGCCGCCGGACCGCTTCTGCGTCCGCCGGGCATCGCCGGGCCGATGCCGGCCGAACTCGCCGCCGCATCGGACGAGCTGAGCGCCGGTCTGGATCGCCTGGTCGAGCAAGACCGCGCTGAGGGGCTGGTTCCCGAGGGCTTCACCGCCGCCGACGTGATGCAGCTCCTCCAGCACCTGCGACCCTCGCTGCCCTATCCCCGGGAGCGGGCGGACGCGCTCCACCTCCGCTATCTCTCCCTCGTGATGCGCGGGCTGCGCGACCAGGCAGCGGCGGGAGTCCCGCTCGCCGACGGGCCCCGGTGGGACGAGTGGGTCGGCGCTTGGCACGACTGACCTGATGCCGCGAAGGATGTCGCGGCCGCGGCATCCTTCACCCCCCATGCACGAGAACCCCTGCCGCGGCAGGGGGTCTCGGATGAAGCGGGGCGCGTCAGAGAGTGGCGGCCAGCGGGTCGAAGTCCGCGGGGAGCGAGCCGACCTCGCCGAGGGTGCTCTCGACGTCGACGTAGGTGCGCGACGCCGCGGCCTCCTCGATCGAGAGCAGGGTGTCGAGCACGTGGTAGCCGAACTCGCCGGTGGCGATGTGCGGGCGGCCGTCGCGGATCGAGCGGGCCATGTCGAGCAGGCCCAGACCGCGGCCGGTGAGCACACCCTCCTGCGGCACCTGGATGATCTCCTGCTCGCTCGCCGATGCGTCGGCGAGGGGTCGCGTGATCGTGATCGGCCCGCCGAAGTAGTTGGGGTCGGGGATCACCATGGTGCCCTCAGTGCCGTTGATCTCGAAGACGCCGTGGCGCTTGAGCGGCGAGTCGGTGCTGTACAGGCTCTGCGCCTGGCCGCCCTGCTCGAAGTCCATCAGCACCGACAGTGTCGACGGGATCTCGACGGGGAACTCCTGACCGGCGAGCTCGCCGACCTGCACCCTGCGGGTGGGAGAGCCCTGCAGGCCGAGGGCCGCGACCGACGCGACGGGGCCGAACACGTGCACGAGCGCCGACACGTAGTACGGACCCATGTCGAGGAGCGGTCCACCGCCCTTGGCGTACAGGAACGCGGGGTTCGGGTGGAAGATCTCGGGGCCCTGCCACTGGAACGACGTCGACGCGAACAGCGGACGGCCGATGTCACCGCGCGCGATCGCACGCTTGGCCGTCTGCACACCCGGGCCGAGCACGGTGTCGGGCGCGACGCCGACGCGCAGGCCCGCAGCATCCGCCGCCGTGAGAAGCCGACGGGACTCCTCGCGGTCGATGCCGATCGGCTTCTCGGTCCAGACGTGCTTGCCGGCCGCGATGATCGCCAGCGAGACCTCGACGTGCACAGCCGGGATCGTGAGGTTGACGACGATGTCGACATCGGGGTCGTTCAGCACGAGGTCGATGCCGCCCGCGTGGGGCACGCCGTACTTCTCGGCCTGCGCCTTCGCGCGGTCCTCGATGAGGTCGCCGATCGCGATGACGCGCACGTCGGGGAAGCTCGACAGGTGCGTCAGGTACTGGTCGCTGATGTTGCCGGCGCCGATGATGCCGACGCCGACGGCTCCGGAGGAAGACGTGGTCATCGGCACACGGTACCACGAAAACCTCCATGTGGAGGTTTTTCTCCGATAGCATGGTCCGCATGGCCGAAGCGGAGCACCAGCCGACCCCGCGTGGGTCGTACGCGAAGGGCGTCGCGCGTCGCCAGGAGATCCTCGACCGTGCGATCGAGGTGTTCGCCAAGCGCGGTTCCGACCGCACCAGCCTGCGCGCCATCGCCGAGGAGGTCGGTGTCACGCACGCCGCGCTCAAGCACTACTTCGGGTCGCTCGAGGAGCTCCTGATCGCGGTCTACCGTCAGTCGGAGTCCCGCGGCGACGATTGGGAGCCTGTTCCTCCGGATGTGACGCCCACCGAGCTGCTTCGCCGCTGGAGCGACGCCAACCACGAGGTGCAGGGGCTCGTTCAGCTCTACTCTTCGCTCGTCGCATCGGCTCTCGAAGAAGGGCACCCCGCCGCGCGGGAGTTCGCCACCGAGCGATTCGTGCGCGTGCGCACCGAGATCGCCGAGCGGGTGCGCCACAACCAGCGGGCGGGTCGCATCCGGGCCGACGTCGACCCGCTGGCCACCGCCGCGCTCGTGATCGCGGCATCCGACGGCCTGCAGACCCAGTGGCTGCTCGACCCCGACGCCCCGCAGGACGCCGCCCTCGCGCTCCTCGACCAGCTGCTCTCGGAGCCGGCCCCGGCCGAGCGGCCGACGGCCTGAGCCGGGAGGACGGATGCCGCAGCACAGCGCCGGCCGCCGGTTCGCGGCCGACCTGGGCCACGCGGTCTCGAGTCTGTTCCGCCTCGCGCCGGCGCCGGCGCCGCGGTGGGCGATCGGCCTGCGCGCGGCGATCGCCATGGCCGTGCCGATCGCGGTGATGACGCTGCTCGGGCGTGCCGATCTCGGTTTCCAGGCGGCGACGGGCGCGTTCGTCGCGCTGTACGGGACGCACCTTCCGGTCCGTGAGCGGGTGCGTGTCGTGCCCTTCGTCGCGGGCGGCCTGGTCGTGGCCGCCGCGTTCGGCGCCCTCGCGGGCCCGTCGTCCGTGTGGACGCTGATCGGGCTCGCGGTCGTCGCGCTCGCCGCGGCCGTCGCGATGTTCGGCTTCGCCGTCGGCCCGCCCGGCCCGCTGTTCGTCGTGCTCGTCTACGGTCTGTCGGCGCACATCGTGGCGTCGGGAGCGGATGCCGCCACCTACGTCGCCGTGGTCGCCTGCGGCATCCTGTTCGCCTCGGTCGTGTCACTGGCTCCGCTGGTGCTGGCCAGCCGCCGCCGCCTCGCCGCGCGACCGCTGCGCGAGGTGCTGCCCGGGCCGGCCTGGCCGCCGGGGGAGCGGATGCTCGTGATCCGCGTGGCCCTCGTGACGGTGGCCGGGATCGCGGTGGGACTGTTCGTCGACCCCGAGCGCGCCTACTGGATCGTGGGCGCCGCCATCGCGGTCGTCGGCGTCGCCGCCGACCGGCGGGCCGCCTTCAGCCGTGGGCTGCACCGCATGATCGGCACGATCCTCGGCGCCGGCGTGTACCTGTTGCTGGCGCCGCTGCCGATTCCGGCGCTGTGGCTCGCGCTGCTCCTGGGCGTGCTGCAGTTCACGATCGAGCTGTTCGTGGTGCGCAACTACGCCCTGGCCCTCGTCTTCATCACGCCGCTCGTCCTCCTGCTCACGGGAGCGGCGACAGGCGCCGTCGACACCGTGGCGGTCGCGACCGAGCGCGTGATCGACACCCTGGCGGGGGCCGCGCTGGGCGCGGCGAGCGGCGTGCTGCACGCGCGCGACGACTGACGCGACGGCATCCATCGATCGGTTGATCCTCGGGTCGGCGGCCCGCTCGATGCGCGGCGCGCCCCGCGGGGATGGACTGATGGGGTGCATGGCTTCTTCGACTCGCTCGCTCATCGGCTGACCACTCGGCGTGGCGCCTGGATCTCACTGGCGCTGGGGATCGTCGCCTTCGCCGCGCTTCTCGGAGTGCTCGGACGCGCGGATCTCGACGCGGGGGGCGATGCCGTCATCCCGCAGTCCGAGGCCGGGCAGGTCGCAGCGCTCGCCGATGAGTTCCCGGGATCCGCGGATCAGTCGCTGCTGGTGGTGGCCAGTCGGGCGGACGGCGGAGACCTGACGACCGCACAGCTCGATGCGCTCGCATCGCTCATACCTGAGCTCGAGGGTGCGACGGGCGCAACGGCGACCGGCCCCCAGTTGAGCGAGGACAGCCGGGCGGCGGTCATCGCCGCGACGCTCCCGGTCACGGACGACACGGATGCGGCGGAGCAGGCGGTCCACGATGTGCGCACCGTGACCTCGGAGAATCCGATCCCGGGGGTCGACGTGGTGGTCACAGGAGGCGCCGCCTTCGGGGCGGACATCGCGGCCGCCTTCGACGGTGCGGACGTCACCCTCCTCCTGGTCACGATCGGGATCGTCGCCCTGCTGCTGATCGCGACGTACCGCTCGCCGGTCCTCTGGCTGGTGCCGCTCGTCGTCGTCGCGCTCGCCGATCAGCTCGCGACCAAGGCCACCGCCGCGCTCGGGACGGCTCTGGAGCTGCACTTCGACACCGGCATCGTGAGCGTGCTCGTGTTCGGCGCCGGAGCCAACTATGCGCTCCTCCTCGTCTCGAGGTACCGCGAGGAGCTTGCGCGGGACGAAGACCACCGTGCGGCGCTCGCTCGCGCGTGGCGTGCGAGCGTGCCCGCGATCGCGGCATCCAACGCCACCGTCGTGCTGTCGCTGCTCACTCTGCTGCTGGCCGTCGTGCCGGGCACGCGAGGCCTCGGCATCGCCTCTGCGGTCGGACTGCTGATCGCCCTCGCCGCGGTGCTCCTGGTGCTGCCGCCCGCGCTCGCCGTGTGCGGGCGAGGCATCTTCTGGCCCGTGATCCCTCGGCCGGGGCAGGAGCCGAGGCGCGTGGGGGCCTGGCGGGCCGTCGGCGCGCGCGTCGTGGCACGCCCGCTCCTGCCGGTCGGCGCGGGCCTCGTGCTGCTCGGGGTGCTCGCCACAGGAGTCGTCGGCGTGCAGCTGGGGCTCACGCAGTCGGAGCGGTTCCGGGTGCCGTCCGAGTCCGCGGTCGGTCTGGACGTCCTGGGCGAGCACTTCACGCCGGGCGAAGCGGAGCCGATGATCGTGATCGCGGATGCGGACGACGCGGATGCCGTCGCCGACGCGATCGACGCCGTCGCGGGGGTCGAACGGGTCACTCCGGTGGAGGAGAGCGCGGACTCCTCCCTCCACAAGCTCCTGGTGGTCGGCGATGCGGAACCCGGATCGCCGGAGAGCCTGCAGCTGGTCCGCGACGTGCGCGACGCCGCGCACGAGGCATCCGCGTCCGCTCTCGTGGGCGGGCCCGCGGGCGCCGCGCTCGATGTCCGCGAGGCGAGCATGCGCGACTTCCTGCTCATCGCGCCGCTGGTCCTCGCGACGACCCTGATCGTGCTGATGGCGCTGCTGCGCGCACTCGTGGCACCACTGGTGCTGCTGGCGGTCAACACGCTGAGCGCGGTGGCCGCGATCGGTGCGGGGGCGTGGCTCGGCCGCACGCTCTTCGGATGGACGGCGCTGGACCTGCAGGTTCCGCTGCTGGCCTTCCTCTTCCTCGTGGCGCTCGGCGTCGACTACACGATCTTCCTCGTGCATCGCGCGCGCGTCGAAGCGGGCGCCGTCGGAACCCGCCCCGGGATGGTGAACGCCATCGCGGCGACAGGCGGAGTGATCACCAGCGCCGGTCTGGTGCTTGCGGGCGTCTTCGCCGCCCTGGGCCTGCTGCCGCTGGTGACGCTGGGGCAGCTCGGGCTCATCGTGGGGGTCGGCGTGCTGGTCGATACCCTGGTCGTGCGCACCCTCGTGGTGCCCGCGCTGTTCTCGCTCGTCGGCGACCGGATGTGGTGGCCGGGCCGGATCCGCCGGCAGGCGGCCGCGGACGATCGAGAGGATCGCGACCCAGAGGAAGGGGTGGCGCCGGATGTCTCAGCCCTCCGCGAGCCCGTCGGCTGACGCCGATGGCGACCCGGCGCTGCGACCCACGCGATCCTGGCGCGCGCTGGTCGGGTCGATCAGAGTCGGCCAATCCGTCATCACCGCCGCACTGCTGATCATCGGGGCCGTTCGCGCGGCGGGAGACGGCACGCCGGTTCCCTGGGTCGTCGCCGTCTCGGTCGTGTTCGCGGGGTGGTACTTCGGCGGACTGCTGCTGAGCGAGCGCACACGCGATCGCGGAGTCGCCGCCGGCTGGCTCGTGGGCCTCGCCCTCATCTGGATCGGCGCCGTCGCGATCTCGCCCGAGTTCGTGTGGCTGGCGTTCCCGCTGTGGCTGCTCGCCGGCTTCGTGCTCCGCATGCGCTGGGCGATCCCCTTCAGCATCGGCGTCCTGGCGGTCGTCATCGCCGCACCCCTCGTGCACAGCGGAGCCACGACCTACGCGAATGTCATCGGCCCTCTCGTGGGCGGCGTCTTCGCCCTCGGCATCTCGCGCGGCTACCTCGAGCTCGTTCGCGACGGCCGCGAGCGGAGCCGGCTCATCTCGTCGCTCGTGAGCGCGCACGACGAGATGGCGCAGCTGCAGGACGAGCTCGCCCGCGCCCAGCGGGACGCGGGCGCCGTCGCGGAGCGCACGCGCCTCTCCCGCGACATCCATGACACCATCGCCCAGAGCCTCACGTCGATCGGGATGCTGGCGGCCGGTGCCGCGCCGACCGCACCGGAGCCGTCGGCGCGGACCTTCACGCAGATCGGCGATCTCGCCCGCGAGGGACTGGCCGATACCCGGCGCATCGTCGACGCCCTCATGCCGGCCGAACTCGAGGGCTCCGCCCTCGCCGACGCGCTGCGCCGGATGCTGGAACGGCTCACCGAGGAGACGGGGATCCGCACCGAGCTGCGCGTCGACGACACGGTCCCCGCCCTTCCCGTCGTCGTCGAGGTCGCGCTGCTGCGCACCGCGCAGTCCGCGCTGGCCAATACCCGCGTCCACGCGAAGGCGGATCGAGTGGTCGTCAGCCTCGTCGACGGCGGCGACAGCGTGAGGCTCGACATCGTCGACGACGGCGTCGGGTTCGATGCCGCGGGCTGGGAGCGTCTTCCCGCCGGACCGGGCGGCGGGTACGGACTGCGGGCGATGCGCGAACGGCTGCGCGAGCTCGGGGGCGGACTCGACGTCGAGAGCGCACCCGGTGCGGGTGCCGCATTGTCGGCGTCCGTCCCGATCGTGGCGGGGGTGGCACGGTGACCGGCCTTCGCGTGCTGATCGCCGACGATCACCCGATCGTGCGTGCGGGCGTGCGGGCGCTGTTCGCAGGTCACCCCGACATCGACGTCGTCGGCGAGGCAGCGACCGGCGAGGAAGCGGTCACGCTGGCCCGGCACCTCGCGCCCGATGTCGTGCTCTGCGACCTGCGGATGGGCGACGGCATGGACGGGGTGGCGGCGACCGCCGAGCTGCGCGCCCTCACTCCGGCACCCGCCGTCATCATCCTGACCACGTTCGACCGGGATGCCGAGATCCTCGGTGCGATCGAAGCCGGGGCGTCCGGGTACGTGCTGAAGGATGCCCCACCCGACGCGATCGCGCGGGCCGTGCGGGAGGCGGCAGCCGGCCGGCTGGCGCTCACTCCCGAACTGAGCGAGCGCGTGGTGCAGGTGCTGCGTGCCCCGCGCGTGCGGCTCACCGACCGGGAGCAGGAGGTTCTGCGACTGCTCGACACGGGTGCGTCGAACCCGCAGATCGCGAAAGCTCTCTTCGTCACCGAGGCGACCGTGAAGACCCACCTCGTCCACATCTTCGCCAAGCTCGGCGTCGACAGCCGCTCGCGCGCCGTCGCCGTCGCACGAGAGAGGGGCCTCCTGTGACCTCGACCGAGACGACGCTCGCACCGACCCGGCGGGAGTGGACCGCGCTGGCCGTGCTCTCGATCGGTCTCGACTGATCGTCCTGGACGGCACCATCGTCGGCGTCGCGCTTCCCGACATCGTCGCGGACCAGCGAGCACTCCCGCGAACACCCCGAGGGTGGCGGCCGAGGCCGCGCCCGCGGCGATCGCGCTCACCAGGCTCGTGCCGAGGGGGACGGCGAAGAGCACGGGGCCGGGAGGCCAGGTCGGGACGGAGGCGCGGGTGTCAGGGCCATGGGGCAGGGTGGGAGGGTGACAGCGACCACGACGACCCGCACCGAAGCCCTCGAGGTGCTGCGCACCCTCGTCGGACGCGACGGCGCCGACTTCCACGACGGGCAGTTCGAGGCGATCGAGGCGCTCGTCGACGAGCGCCGCCGTGCGCTGGTGGTGCAGCGGACCGGGTGGGGCAAGTCGGCCGTGTACTTCGTGTCGACGCTGCTGCTCCGCCGGCGCGGGGCGGGACCGACCGTGCTCGTGTCGCCCCTGCTGGCCCTCATGCGGGATCAGATCGCCGCGGCCGCGCGCGCCGGGGTGCGCGCCGTGAAGATCGACTCGACGAATGCGCACGAGTGGGGCGACGTGCTCGCACAGCTCGACCGCGACGAGGTCGACATGCTGCTCGTGTCGCCCGAACGCCTCAACAATCCTTCGTTCCGCGACGAGCAGCTGCCGCAGCTCGTCGCGCGCATCGGCCTGCTGGTCGTCGACGAGGCGCACTGCATCAGCGACTGGGGCCATGACTTCCGCCCCGACTACCGGCGCCTGCGCGACCTCATCGCGCGCATGCCTGCGGGCGTGCCGGTGCTCGCGACCACCGCGACCGCCAACAGTCGCGTGGTGGCCGACGTCGCGGAGCAGCTCGACGCCGGTATGGCGGAATCGGATGCCTCGGCGCACGGCGTTCTCACGATCCGCGGTCCGCTCGCGCGGGCGTCGCTGCGGCTCGGCGTGCTGCGGCTGCCCAACTCGCCGAGCCGGCTCGCCTGGCTCATCAGCCACCTCGGCGACCTGCCCGGATCCGGCATCATCTACACGCTCACGGTGGCGGCGGCGAACGACACGGCACGGCTGCTGCGCGAGCGGGGATACGACGTGCGCGCGTACACCGGGCAGACCGACACCGACGAGCGCGAAGAGTCCGAGGCGCTCCTGAAAGACAACCGGGTCAAGGCGCTCGTGGCGACGAGCGCGCTCGGCATGGGCTTCGACAAGCCCGACCTCGGCTTCGTCGTGCACCTGGGGGCGCCGTCGTCGCCGGTGTCGTACTACCAGCAGGTCGGCCGTGCCGGGCGGGCCACCGACTCCGCGGACGTGCTGCTGCTGCCGGGGGTCGAGGACCGCGAGATCTGGCACTACTTCGCGACGGCCTCGATGCCCGACCGCGAGCGCGCCGAGCGCGTGCTCGCCGCGCTCGGCGCGGCGACGGGGCCCATGTCGACGCCCGCCCTCGAGGCCGTCGTCGACATCCGCCGCACACCGCTCGAACTGCTGCTGAAGGTGCTCGACGTCGATGGCGCGGTCGGCCGCGTGCGCGGCGGCTGGATCGCCACCGGTGAACCCTGGACGTACGACGAGGAACGCTACCGCCGCATCGCGGCCGAGCGCGTCGCCGAGCAGCAGCACATGGTCGAGTACGAAGAGACCGCCGGCTGCCGCATGGAGTTTCTGCAGCGCTCCCTCGACGACGACTCGGCGGCGCCCTGCGGGCGCTGCGACAACTGCGCCGGCGTGTGGTTCCCGACGGCGATCGCGTCAGGAGCGACGGATGCCGCGGCCGCCGCACTCGACCGCGTCGGGGTGCCGATCGAGCCGAGGCGGCAGTGGCCGACCGGTGCCGACAGGCTCGGCGTGCCGGTCAAGGGTCGCATCGCCGCGGGCGAGCAGGCCGCGGAAGGGCGCGCGCTCGCGCGTCTCACCGACCTGGGCTGGGGCGGCACGCTGCGCGACCTGTTCGCGGCAGGGGCCGCGGACGCGCCGGTGCCGCAGAACGTGCTCGGGGCGTGCGTGCGCGTCCTCGCGGATTGGGGCTGGGAGACCCGCCCCGTCGCGGTGGTCGCGATGCCGTCGCGCACGAAGCCGCAGCTCGTCGACTCGCTCGCCCGCGGCATCGCCGAGATCGGCCGGCTGCCGTTCCTCGGCACCCTCGACCTCGTCGACGGTGGGCCGACCGGGCAGCCCGGGGGCAACAGCGCCTTCCGCGTCGCGGGAGTCTGGGGCCGGTTCTCCTCCGCCGGGCTCGACATCCCCGCAGGCCCCGTGCTCCTCGTCGACGACCGCGTCGACAGCGGCTGGACGCTCACCGTCGCCGCCCGCGAGCTCCGCCGCGCGGGCGCCACCGACGTGCTGCCGTTCGCTCTGGCCCTGCGGGGCTGAGCCCGGGCCTACGTCTCGGTAGGCGGTTTCGGCCGCGGTCGCCGCACGATGAGGTAGATCACGGCCGCCGCGACGAGCAGCACCACCAGGACGACCCAGGGCACCCAGTCGATGGGCGCGGCGGCGTTCTCACCTGCCTCGGCCGTGGGCGAAGGCGTCGCGGACGGGGTCGGTGTCGCCGTCGGGGTGGGGGTCGGAGTCGGAGTCGGGACCGGAGTCGCCGTCGGCTCGGGAGTCGGTGTCGCCGTCGGCTCGGGCACGACGGTGGGCGCCGGCACGGGCGTCGTGGGTTCGGCCGTGGGCTCCGGCGTCACGGTGGGCTCGGGGGTCGGCTCCGGGGTCGGCTCCGGCGTCGGAGCGGGGGAGCGAGTCGGCAGCACCCTCGTGGGCTCCGGCGTCGGCTCGACCGTCGGCTCCGGCGATGCCGTCCGGGTCGGCAGGCTCGTCGGCAGCCCGGTCGGCAGCGCAGTCGGAACGGGGATCCCGCCGTTGCCGCACCCGGCGAGGAGCGTGAGCCCCGCCGCGATGGCGAGTCCGGCCAGCAGCCGGGCCGCGCGCGACCGCCGCGGAGCCCGGGAATCACGTGTCGCGCGAGGGTGCGGCATCCGTTCCTCCATCGGTTCTGGCGGAATCGTACGGCTGCGCCCGGGATCAGACCCGGATTCGACGCGAGACACACCGCGCGGGCGGCCGGCGCGGCGCCGACACATGACTGCGTGTGACGCCCCGTGTCGTCGTGTCGCGGCGTGTGTCGTCACGGCGTTCCGCGCGGTCTGCGGCCGGGCGAGCATGGCCGCATGCCTTCCCCACTCATCTCGCCGACCGAGCTCGCCGACCTCATCCGCAGCGGCACCCCGCCGCGGATCCTCGACGTGCGCTGGCGGCTCGACCAGCCCGAGGGCCGGCCGGCGTACCTCGACGGGCACCTGCCCGGTGCGGTCTACGTCGACCTCGACCACGAACTGGCGCGCCGCGGCGATCCGCGCGAGGGACGCCACCCGCTGCCGCCGCGCGCGCAGCTCGAGGCCGCTGCCCGGCGCTGGGGCATCCGGGGCGGCGACACCGTCGTCGCGTACGACGACGTGCACTCGGTCGCCGCGGCGCGCGCGTGGTGGGTGCTGACGCGATCCGGGCTCGCCGACGTGCGGGTGCTCGACGGAGGCCTGCGCGGCTGGCTCGCCGAGCGGCTTCCGCTGGAGACGGGCGACGTGCTGCCGCGACCGCCGGGGGACGTCGTGCTCGACGAGATCACCGAGGGCGTCGCCGACATCGACGGCGTGGAGGAATGGCCCGACCACGGCCTGCTCCTCGACGTGCGCGCGCCCGAGCGGTACCGCGGCGACGCCGAGCCGCTCGATCCTGTCGGCGGGCACATCCCGGGCGCGGTGAACCTTCCGACGACGGTGCACCTGACCGCGGGAAAATTCCGCTCGCCTGACGAGATCCGTGCCGAGTTCGCGGCCGCAGGCGTCGTCGACGGCGTCTCAGTCGCGGCGTACTGCGGCTCCGGCATCGCAGCGACGCACACGGCCCTCGCCGGCGCGCTCGCCGGCATCGACGTCGTGGTCTACCCGGGCTCGTGGAGCCAGTGGTCGCGTTCGCGCGGCAGGCTCGCGGCCGTCGGCCCCGCGCCGTCGCTGGACGTGGTGCCGGTATGACCGAGGTGCTGCGGGAAGCGCCCGCCATCCCGACCATCGCCGACCGCCCGCTGCGGGTGGTGGGGGTGTCGGGCTCGCTCCATGAGCCGAGCCGCACCACCGCGCTCGTGCGGACGATCCTCGCTTCGGTCGCGCAGCGCATCCCGGCGCAGACGGAGCTCGTCGAGGTCGCCGCGCTGGGCGCGGGCTTCGCCGGCGCGCTGAAGCGCGAGGACGTCGCCCCCGAGGTCGAGACCGCGCTGCAGGCGATCGAATCCGCCGACCTGCTCGTCGTGGCGAGCCCCGTGTACCGGGCCTCCTTCACGGGGCTGTTCAAGCACCTGTTCGACTTCGTCGGGCAGTACGACCTCGTCGGGACGCCGGTGCTGCTGGCCGCCACGGGAGGCGGCGAGCGGCACGCGCTCATCATCGAGCATCAGCTGCGGCCGCTGTTCGGCTTCTTCCAGGCGCTGACTCTGCCGATCGGCGTCTACGCGTCGAACAGCGACTTCGTGGACTACGAGCTGACGTCGCCCGAGGTGGCGCGCCGGGTCGTGCAGGCCGTCGACCGTTCCCTGCCGCTCGTCGAGCAGGCCGCGCTCGTGCGTCGATCGGAGTACGTCGCGACCTGGTGATCCGCTTCTTCTCGACGTGATGCCGCCCAGCGCATAGACTGGCGCCCGTGTTGACCCGTCGGTGTTGTCGCCCCTGCTGTTGAAGCTCCCGCTTCACGCAGACCTCAGCGACCCCGACAACCTTCCGCGCACCCGCGCGGCAACACTCCAGGACACAACGTGCGTTACGCCCAGAGCGTGGCCGACCTCGTCGGCGACACCCCCCTCGTCCAGCTGACCCGTGTCACCGACGGCATCGCCGCGACGGTGCTCGCGAAGGTCGAGTACTTCAACCCCGGCGGCTCCGCCAAGGACCGCATCGCCCGCCGCATCATCGACGCCGCCGAGCGTGACGGCGTGCTCCGGCCCGGCGGCACGATCGTCGAGCCGACGAGCGGCAACACCGGCGTCGGCCTCGCGCTGGTCGCCGTGCAGCGCGGCTATCGGATGATCTTCGTCGTGCCCGACAAGTTCGCCGGCGCCAAGGTCGACGTGCTCAGGGCCTACGGCGCCGAGGTCGTCGTGACCGAGACCAGCGTGCCGCCGGAGGACCCGCGCTCGTACTACAGCGTCGCCGACCGTCTCGTGCGGGAGATCCCCGGGGCGTTCATGCCGAACCAGTTCGCGAACCCGAACGGGCCTCTCAGCCATTACGAGACCACCGGCCCGGAGATCTGGCGCGACACCGACGGCCGCGTCACCCATTTCGTCGCGAGCATCGGCACCGGCGGCACCATCACCGGCACCGGCCGCTTCCTCCACGAGGCGTCGAACGGGGCGGTGCGGGTCGTGGGCGCCGACCCCGAGGGATCGATCTACTCCGGCGGTCCGCTGCACGGCTACCTCGTCGAGGGCGTCGGCGAGGACTTCTGGCCCGAGAGCTACGACCCGACGGTCCCCGACGAGATCCACCGCATCCCCGACGCCGAGTCCTTCGCGATGACGCGCCGGCTCGCCCGCGAGGAAGGCCTCCTCGTCGGCGGATCGAGCGGTATGGCGGTCGTCGCCGCCCTGCGCACCGCCCGGGATCTCCCCGCCGACGCCGTCGTGGTCGTGCTGCTGCCCGATCACGGCCGCGGGTACCTCAACCGGTTCTACGACGACGGCTGGATGCGCGACCACGGCTTCGACGTCGGCGCGGGCCCCGCAGCATCCGTCACCCCCACCGAAGGAGCACCCGAATGACCGAGTCCACGAACGACCGCGGCTTCGAGACCCGGGCGGTGCACGCCGGGCAGGCCTTCGACCCGACGACGGGCGCGGTGATCCCCCCGGTGCACTTCTCGACGACGTACGCGCAGGACGGCATCGGCGGCCTCCGCGAGGGGTACGAGTACGGACGCAGCGGCAACCCGACGCGCACGGCCCTCGAGACCCAGCTCGCGGCCCTCGAGGGCGGTGCGCACGCGCTGTCGTTCGCCTCGGGCCTCGCCGCCGAGGACGCGCTGCTGCGCGCCGCGCTGAAGCCCGGCGACGAGGTGCTGCTCGGCAGTGATGTGTACGGCGGCACCTACCGCCTCATCGCGCGCGTGCTGGGCGGGTGGGGCATCGGGGTCCGGGTCGTCGACATGAGCGACCTCGACGCCGTGCGGGCGGCGCTCGAGGAGCGGCCTGCCCGCATCGTGTGGGTCGAGACCCCCAGCAACCCGCTGCTGCGCATCACCGACATCGCGGGGCTCGCGAAGCTCGGGCACGACGCCGGTGCGCTCGTCGTCGTCGACAACACGTTCGCGTCGCCGGCGCTGCAGCAGCCGCTCGCGCTCGGCGCCGACGTCGTCGTGCACTCGACGACCAAGTACCTCGGCGGGCACTCCGACGTCGTCGGCGGCGCCCTCGTGCTGGGCGACGACGCGCTGTACGGCGAGGTGAAGTTCCTGCAGTTCGCGGTCGGCGCGGTCTCGGGCCCGCTCGATGCCTGGCTCACGACTCGCGGGATCAAGACGCTGGCCCTGCGCATGCAGCGGCACAGCGAGAATGCGCAGGAGATCGCCGAGTTCCTCTCGGGGCACGGCGCGGTCGCGCGCGTCTACTACCCCGGTCTCGCCTCGCACCCGGGGCACGAGCTCGCCGCGCGGCAGATGACCCGGTTCGGCGGCATCGTCTCGGTGGCGCTGGCGGATGCCGCGGCCGCACGCCGCTTCGCCGAGTCGACCCGCCTCTTCCAGCTGGCCGAGTCGCTGGGCGGCGTCGAGTCGCTCATGAACTACCCCGACGAGATGACGCACGCCTCGGTGCGCGGCACCGAGCTGGCCGTTCCGCGGGAGGTCGTTCGCCTGTCGGTCGGCATCGAGTCGGCGCCGGATCTCCTCGCCGACCTCGACCAGGCCCTCTCGGCGCTCTGACGAGGGCGGTCGTAGGCTCGGGGGCATGACCGCGAGCCCCGGCATCCGTTCGTCCGTCCTCGCGCAGCCGTTGCAGATCGGCAGCGTCACGGTGCCGAACCGCATCATGCAGACGGCGCACTCGAAGCAGTACTCCGACCGCGTCGAGTCGGACCGCGAGAGCGCGTACTACGTGCGCCGCGCGCTGGGCGGGTGTGGGCTGTTCGTCGCCGGCAACCACTTCGTGCACCCGACCGGGTCGATCCGGGGCTTCGAGGACGCGTACCGTCCCGAGGTGGTCGCGGCATCGAAGGGCATGACGGATGCTGTGCACGAAGCCGGTGCCAAGATCTTCGTGCAGCTGAACCACCATGGGGCGCAGGCGCAGCCCGACGGGCCGGACGGCCCGCGCACCGTGTATGCGCCGTCGCGGCTGATCTCGCCGTCGACAGGGCACGCGACCCGCGCGATGGACCGCGCCGACATCGCCTCGTTCGTCCAGGGCTGGGCGCTGTCGGCCGAGTACGCGCGCGACGGCGGGTTCGACGGCGTCGAGATCCACATGGCGCACGGCTACCTGCTGCACCAGTTCCTCTCGCCGCTCTACAACGCCCGTGAGGACGAATACGGCGGCGACCTCGAGGGGCGGACCCGATTCCCGCGCGAGGTGCTGCGGGCCGTGCGCGCGCGGGTCGGCGACGACTTCACCGTGGGCATCCGCATCGTCGCGAACGAGTTCCACCCAAACGGGATCGACGGCACCGGCATGCGCGAGGTCATCGCGCGCCTGCGGCAGGAGGCCCGCATCGACTTCCTCGACCTCGCCGCAGGCGGGTACCACAACGTGCATTACGTCTTCCCGTCGTCGCCGATGCCGTACGCGTGGCTGCGCGACGACGTCGCCGCGGTCAAAGCCGCGAACCCCGACGTGCCGGTGTTCGGGGTCGGTGCGGCCCGCTCGGTCGAAGAGGCCGAAGACGTCGTCGCCTCCGGCATCGCCGACATGGTTGCGCTCACCCGCGCGCAGATCGCCGACCCCGATCTCGCCCGCAAGCTCCTCGGACTCGCACCCGCCGACACGGGGGAGCGCGGCATCCGCCATTGCATCCGTCTGAATCAGGGATGCCTCGGCCGCGGCAGCCGCGGACTCGCGATGTCGTGCACCGTCAACCCGCTCGCCGGCCGCGAGCTCGAGCGCGGCGACCGGCCGCGCACGGCGTCGCCCCAGCGGTGGGTCGTCGTGGGCGGCGGG
>NZ_JBDGJU010000042.1:0-25978 GCF_057656735.1 Microbacterium sp. Soil_C_42 | reverse complement strand
GGGTCGCCGCCCGCCGCCGCCTCCGCGGCGGCGCGCGCGGCTGCGCCGGACGAGACGAGCAGGTGCTTGCCGATGAGTCCGCCCTTGCTGTGGGCCACGAGCACGCGCCCGGCGTCAGGGGGCGGCGTGCGGGCGAGCAGCTCGCGGAGGCGGTCGGCGGTCGAGGGGACGGTGCGGCGGTTCGCTCCCAGGCCGTGGACGACCGTGACGCGGTGACCCGCGGCCGCGAGCGCGTCGCCGAGCGGGCGCAGGAACGTCCAGTGCTCGTACACGCCGGGGATCAGATAGACCTCGGGCAGTTCCGGGTCGCCGCGGCGCCACGACGGTGGAACGGGGCGCGGTCGCCCGATCGCCCAAGGCAGCGAGAGCACGGCGAGCTGCCGGCGACCGGCGTAGACGTAGTCGGCGACCCACGACAGGCCGCGCCCCACGAGCGACGGGCGCACGAGCGTGTTCGCTTCCGGCGAGGGCGGCATGGGCGAAAGTCTAGAAGCCCCCGCGCCCGCGATGCCGGTCGTGTCGATCCGGGTCACGCGGCGCGGACGCTGTTGTTGCGCGTGTCGTGCGTCAGCTCGGCGAGGCCGAGCTCTTCGAGCAGCGGCGGGAGATACATCCCGAACCGTCCGCGGTATCCCTTCCGGAGCCCGTACCAGCCGCCGACCGGGTTGCCCTCGTCACGGCCCCACGCCTCGACCGTGCCGTCGGCCGCCGGCTTCTGCTCGTCGGCGGCGCCGAGGGGCACCCAGTCGCCCTGCTCGCGCAGCCAGGCCGCGAGGTCGTCGATCGCGCTCAGGTGGTACTTCAGCGTCGTCGAGCCCACTTGGCAGACGAGTGCGGGCGGGTCCGCCGCCTCGGCGCGGTACATCGTGTACTCGCTGGTCCCCGGCGCCGTGGTGAGCTGCCACGGGTCTTCAGCGGTCCCTGAACCTGCCATCTGCATCCCCCTCCGTCGGTGCGAGTCTGACCGGATCGCGGGGCGACGGCAAGGGGTGAGGTCAGCCCGCGGCCGGGGCGTCGGGCGTGCCGCGGACGCCCGTGATGGCCGACTCCACGACGGATGCCGCGAGGGCATCGATGACGGATGCCGGCTGCCACCGCACCGGACCGTGCACGGCGATGTCCGCGAAACCGTGCACCGCCGACCAGCATGCCCACTCGGCGTACGGTCGGCGGTCGGGCGACAGTGCGCCGGCCTCCACCATGGCGTCGAGCGTGTCCATCAAGAGCCGGAAGGGGGCGACGATCTCGTCGTCGAGCGTGACGATGCCGTCGCTCGCGTCCGTGTCCTGCGTGAAGAAGGCGGTCTCGAACCATCCGCGCTCGGCGCGCGCGAAGTCGATGTACGCGAGGCCCACGCGGCGCAGCCGCTCGATCGCCGCCGCGGCAGGCGAGAGGCCGGCCGGCGTGGACTCGACGCGCGACGCGATCGCAGCGGCCAATGCCAGCTGCGCCTCGCGCGCGACGGCGCGCACCAGGCCGTCGCGATCGGAGAAGTGCCGGTAGGCGGCGTTGGGCGAGACCCCGACCGCGCGGGTCGCCTCGCGCAGGGTCACCGCGGCCGGGCCGCCGGTGCGCGCGAGCTGCAGCCCTTCGCCGATCAGCGCGTGTCGGAGGTCGCCGTGATGATAGGTGCGCGCGGGCGAAGTCATTGCGTCCTCCCGGCCGGGTGTGTACGTTGTGAGCACCGAATGTGAACAGTGTCCACATTCACCATAGACCTCGCCCTCACCGCTTGTTCCGCGAACACGCCGAAGGAATCGTCATGAGCCAGCCGAGCCCCGCCGGGCCCGCAGCATCCGAAGATCCCATCCAGCATCGGCCCGATGCACGCACGCTCCGCGCGTTCTACCAGGTGCTCGTCAACACCGCGCTCGCCAACGTGACCTCGAGCTACCTCTGGTTCGCGCTGACCTTCTGGGTGTATCTCGAGACGAAGTCGGTGCTCGCGACGGCGATCATCGGCGGGTCGTACATGCTGCTCGTCGCGGTCTTCGGCGTCGTGTTCGGCGTGATCGTCGACCACATGAAGAAGAAGTCGGTCATGCTGCTCTCGAGCATCGTGACGGCGTCGGCGTACCTCGTCGCCGGGGCGATGTTCCTGGCGTTCCCCGAGAGCGCGCTGCTCGACTGGACCGGTCCGTGGTTCTGGGCGTTCGCGGGGGTGATCCTCGTCGGCGGGGTCGTCGAGAACCTGCGGAACATCGCGTTGTCGACGACCGTGACCCTGCTGGTGCCGGGGGACCGGCGCGACAAGGCGAACGGTCTCGTCGGTGCGGTGCAGGGCATCGCTTTCATGGTGACGAGCGTGTTCTCGGGCCTGTCGATCGGGCTGCTCGGCATGGGCTGGACGGTCGCCATCGCTATCGCCGCCACCGGCGTGGCGCTGATCCACCTGATCTTCGTCCCGATCCCCGAGCGCGGCGTCGCCCGCGTCGAGGGGGAGGCGCCGAAGGGGTTCGGCTTCACGGGCGTGATCCCCGCGGTCATGGCGGTGCCGGGCCTGCTCGCCCTCATCCTGTTCTCCACATTCAACAACCTCGTGGGCGGGGTGTTCATGGCCCTCATGGACCCGTACGGACTCACGCTCTTCTCGGTCGAGATGTGGGGGATCGTCCTCGGAGTGACGAGCCTCGGGTTCATCGTCGGCGGCGCGTTCGTGGCGAAGTTCGGCCTCGGCAAGAACCCGGTGCGCACGATGCTGCTCGTGAACATCGGCATCGCGCTGCTCGGCATGACCTTCGCGATCCGTGAGTGGTGGTGGCTGTATGGGCTGGGCATCCTGATCTTCATGGCCCTCATGCCGATCGCCGAGGCCTCCGAGCAGACGATCGTGCAGCGCGTCGTGCCCTTCGAGAAGCAGGGACGCGTGTTCGGCTTCGCCGCGAGCGTGGAGTCCGCGGCGGCACCGGTCTCCGCCTTCCTCATCGGACCCATCGCGCAGTTCTGGCTCATCCCGTACATGAATTCGCCCGAGGGTCAGCAGGCGTGGGGCTGGCTGCTCGGCGAGGGCGAGGCCCGCGGCATCGCGCTGGCGTTCGTCGGCGCGAGCCTGGTGCTCCTGCTGGTCGTGCTGCTCGCCTTCGTGTCGAAGCCCTATCGCGAGCTGTCCGACGCGTACGCGGCAGCGCCGCCGTCGCTCCACACCGACGACGAGGGGACGGATGCTGCGCCCGCCGTGCGGTCGCCGGCCTCGGCCATCGGCGAGGCCGGAGAGGACCTGCGCTCGGGGCTGCGCTGACCCCTCGGCTCAGAAGCGGGCGAGGCCCGCGGCAGCCGCCTCGTCGGGACGGCCGGGGAACACCTCCAGTGCGAAGCCCTCGGTGTCGACAGCGACCGTGAGCAGGGTCGCCCACTGATCGATGCGGGGGAGGGCCGGGTCGGGCGTCATGCAGATCTCGGCGGCGGCGCCGTGTCCGCCGCACGCCGCGAGCGCCCGCGCGGTGGGATCCAGGCCGGCGAGAGCGTCCCGCACGCCGTCGAGATGCCTGAAGCGCTCCACTGTCGTGGAGTCGGCGGGCATCGTGTCGCCGATGTGCAGCGCCGGGTCGAGGAAGTGGTTCGTGTGGAAGAGCCAGCCGTCCGCGGCCGGCTCGACGACACCGAGACCAGCGGGCGAGAGTTCGAGCGACGCCGCTCGCGATCCGGCGCCGTCGGTGTCGAAGACCGTCAGCACCGTCGAGGCGCTCACCGTCGCGCTCGCCGCGATGCGGCGGGCGTCCTCGATCGTCCGGGCCTCTTCGAGCACGCGGCGCGCGATCGCGTGGACGGGAACGCCGCCGGCGTCCGAGTCCGTCCGGTGCGACAGGATGTTGAAGTGCAGGCCGAGTCCGGCGCTGTTGACGCCGATCTTCGCCGCGGTGCCGAACTCGGTGAACATCTTCACGCGCATCCCGTCGGCGGCGGCGAACTCCACGAGCAGCCCCTGGGGAACCAGGAAGTCGTGCCAGTCCCACGTCTGCAGGGTCTCGGCGGCGTGCCCGGGGCCGACGTGCACCGCGGTCGAGCATTCGCCCTCCCGCGGAGGTGGCGCCACCGCGAGGATCTCGGTGCGTCCGCCGACGGCGGCGAGCCGCCACGGCTCGAGGCCGGCCGCTGCGGCGATGGCCTCGGCCTCCGCCGCCAGACTCGGTGCCCAGGCGGCGAGCGAGGCGTGGGTGCGGTCCGCGATCGCCCTCACCGCGTCGGACGGGATGCCGAGCTCGGCGAAGTGTGCGAGGTACAGCTCCGCCGTGCGGCGGTACTGGGGTGCGAAAGCCGCCCCCAGCTCGGCGCCGCGCATGGCGGCATCGGGGGTCGTGGACGTGAAGGCGCGGAGCTCCACGGGTTCTCAGTCGAGCTCGGGCGTGCGCGGGGGAGCGGTGCGGCGCGGGCGCAGGGCCTCGAACGCCGCGGCCCACGCGAGCAGGTCGGTGTCGCTGTACGCGCGCCCCGCGATCGTCAGGCCCACCGGCATACCGATGTCGTCCATCGTCCCCATCGGCACGGTGACCGTCGGGATGCCGAGGTGGCGGATCGCGAGGTTGCCGTTGGCGACCCACACGCCGTTGCGCCAGCCGAGATCGGCGGACGCCTCGTTCACATCCATATCGGCGGGGCCCACATCGGCGACCGCGGGAAAGAGCACGGCGTCGAGGCCGAGGATCGACATCCAGTCCTCGAGGTCGATGCGCCGGGTCTCTTCGAGGCCGCGGACGCCGTCGGCGATCTCGGGGATGTCGGCGAACGAGCGGTACGGGTGCTCGCGCACCTGTGCCGGATAGGTCGCGATGTCGTCGTCGAAGCCGGTGTACCGGTCGGGCAGTGCGCCCTCGGGGTGCGGGAAGATCGTCGCGCCGTCCACGCCGCCGAGTCGATCGAGCGCCGGGTCGCCGTTCGCTCGGAGGAAGTCGTCCCACGCCCACGCCGACAGGTCGACGATCTCGCGCTGGAGGAAGGCCTCGCTCACGAGCCCGCGCGTCGTGATCGTCGGGGCGCCTGGGCGGTCGCCCTCGTAGTTCGTGACGGCCGGGAAGTCGACCTCCACGACCTCGGCGCCGGCCGCCTCCAGGTCGAGTCGCGCCTTCTCCCACAGCGCGAGCACCGAGGGGCGGGTCTCGATGCGGGTGCCGGTCGGTCCGCCGATGCCGCCGTCGGGATCGGTTCCGGCCTCCGGGTCGGCGTTGATGTACATGCGCGGCACGCCGAATCGACGCCCGGCGAGGGTCGCGGCGGCGGCGTCGGCATCGCCCGACGCGAGCGCCGGGTACGACGCCGGGCGCAGGGCCGAGGCATCCGGGATCGCGATCCAGGGCTGCGCGCGCCAGAAGTCTCCGCGGGTCTCGGGGTCGTCGGCCACCATCACGTCGAGGATCTCGAGCATGTCGGCCATCGTGCGGGTGTGGGGCACGACGACGTCCATCGTGGGCACGAGCGGCCAGTTGCCGCGCACCGAGATCACGCCGCGCGACGGGGTGTAGGCGCACAGCGCGTTGTTCGAGGCGGGGGCGCGGCCGCTCGACCAGGTCTCCTCGCCGAGGCCGAACGCGGCGAAGCTCGCCGCGGTGGCCGTGCCCGAGCCGTTCGAGGAACCCGACCCGAACGCCGACGTCAGGTACTCGGCGTTGTAGGGGCTCTCGGCGCGGCCGTAGACGCCGCGCTGCATGCCGCCGTTCGCCATCGGGGGCATGTTGGTGAGTCCGATGAGCACGGCTCCCGCCGCGCGCAGCCGCTCGATCGAGAACGCGTCGCGCTGCGCGACGAGATCGGCGAACGCGGGCGAACCCGCCGCGACGGTCAGGCCCCTCGCCATGAACGAGTCCTTGGCGGTGTACGGGATGCCGTCGAGCGGGCCGAGCGGGCGTCCCGCGGCGCGACGGAGATCGGAGGCCTCGGCCTCGGCCCGCGCGTCGGGATTGCGCACGACCACCGCGGTGAGCGCGGTCGCCGTGCCGGGCGCGTCGTACGCGTCGATCCGGGTCAGGTACGCGTCCACGAGCTCGACGCTCGTCACGGCGCCGGACTCGAGGGCCTCGCGGAGCTCGGCGATCGTCTTCTCGACCACGGGGTAGTGGCGGCTCATCGGGCCACCACGGGCTGCTGCTGCGTGATGCAGTGGATGCCGCCGCCACCCGCGAAGATCTGGCGGGCGTCGACCGTCACCGCGCGGCGACCCGGGTACGCGGCCTCGAGGATCTCGCGCGCCCGCGCGTCGGCGTGCTCCTCGCCGAAGCCGCACGCGATGATCCCGCCGTTCACGACCAGGTGGTTGACGTAGCTGTAGTCGACGAACCCCTCGTGGTCCCGGAGCGTCTCGGGGGCGGGCAGGTCGATGATCTCGAAGGTTCGGCCCGCGGCATCCGTCTGCTCCGAAAGGAAGGCGCGGAGGTCCCGCGACACCTCGAAGTCGGGGTGCTCGGGGTTCTGCTGCGCGTGCAGCAGCACGCGACCGGGAGTCGGGATCGTGGCGACGATGTCGACGTGGCCGTTCGTGCCGAACTCGTCGTAATCGCGGGTGAGGCCGCGGGGGAGCCACACGACCTTCGTCGCGCCGATCGTGCGGTCGAGCTCCGCCTCGACGCGTGCCCGGTCTGCGAAGCGGTTGCGGCGCGGGTCGAGCTGAACCGTCTCGGTGACCAGCACCGTGCCTTCGCCGTCGACGTGGATGCCGCCGCCCTCGTTGACCAGCAGCGAGCTCACCACCTCGGCGCCGACGAGGTCGGCGGTGAAGCGGGCGTGCTGCGCGGCCTTCTCCCACGAGGCCCATTCGGGTGCGCCCCAGCCGTTGAAGATCCAGTCGACGGCGCCGAGCGCGCCGGGGCGCTCGTCGTCGACGACGAACGTCGGGCCGTGGTCGCGGAACCAGAACTCGTCGACCGGGGTCTCGACGAGGTCGATGGCCGCGTCGAGCATGCGCCGGGCGCGCTCGGCCTTCGACGGATCGACGAGCATCGTGACCGGCTCGAAGCCGGCCACGGCGTTCGCCACCGCGCTCCAGGCCGCGTAGAAGCGCTCGTGCTCCGCGGGGTCGTCACCGAGCGTCGGCCCTTCGTTGGGGAACGCCATCCACGTGCGCTCATGCGGATCGCCCTCGTGCGGCATTCTCCAGGCCATCGTCGCCCCTTCGTTCGGCGTTGTCGCGGGGGCGGTCGATGTGCCTCGCGAAGTAATTGATCTAGCGATCAATAGGAAAGATACCTATGCTGGCCAGACCATGTCAAGCACATCGTCCCGGCCGCGCACCCGCAAGGCTCCGGCGGAGCGGGCTGCGGAGATCGTCCGTGCGGCGACCGCGATCGCGCGCGAGCAGGGGCTGAGCGCTCTCACGCTGCGCGCCGTCGCCGAGCGGGCGGGGGTCGCCTCCGGCCTCGTCGCCCACTACCAGCCGGCGATGGACGACCTCGTGGCTCGCGTCTACGCCGACCTCGTCGACGAGGAGGTGCGCGACGTCGAACGCGTCGTGGGCGCGGTCGCCGATCCGGCCGCGCGGCTCGGCGCCTTGATCGACACCCTCATGGACGGCGAGCGCGAGGAGCTCACCGTGGTGTGGGTCGAGGGCTGGGCGATGGCCCGCCGCAACGACGCCCTCGCACGCGCCGTGGCGGCGCAGATGGAGCGCTGGCAGACACTCGTGGAGTCGATCATCGAGGACGGATGCCGCACCGGTGCGTTCTCGACGACCGAGCCCGGCGAGGTGGCGTGGGAGCTCATCGGCATGATCGACGGACTCAACGCGCAGTCCCTCGCGCGCGGCACCGACAAGACCCGGTTCGCCGCGCGCACGGCCCGCGCGGCGGAGGCTCTGGTCGGTGCCCGACCCGGATCGGTGGCGGTCAGTTCGTGAACCGCCGCCCGCGTCGCGAGAACGCGCGATAGCACCACCTGGCGGCGCCTCGAAGTGCATTCGTGCGGTCTCGTCGCCCAACGGCCCTAACCGTCGTCCCGTAGCGGCGCAAGCCCCTCCGCTCCCGGCGAGGGCACCCGCGACGTGGACGACCGCCCGTGACGCCCCGCGCGGGTCACGCGCCGCGCGCGGCGAACGACGGCCAGGATGGAGCCATGAGCGCGATCCCCACCGTGACCTTGAACGACGGCGCCTGGTTCCCCGAGCTGGGCCTGGGCACCTACGACCTGCGGGGCGAGGAGGGGATCGCGGCCATCGTCGCCGCGATCGGCTCCGGCTACCGGCTGCTCGACACCGCGGTCAACTACGAGAACGAGCGCGAGGTCGGCGAGGCCGTGCGCCGCAGCGGCGTGGACCGCGACGAGCTGCTGGTCGCGTCGAAGATCCCCGGTCGCCACCACGGCCGCCGGGAGGCGGTCGACAGCATCAAGGGCTCGCTCGATCGGCTGGGCCTCGACCGCATCGACCTGCAGCTGATCCACTGGCCGAACCCCAGCGTGGGCAAGTACGTCGACACGTGGCGCGGCCTGATCGAGGCGCGCGAACTCGGCCTCGTCCGTTCGATCGGCGTCTCCAACTTCACCGAGGACCAGCTCACCGAGCTCATCGACGAGACGGGCGTCGTGCCGTCGGTGAACCAGGTCGAGCTGCACCCGTACTTCCCGCAGGCGAAGCTGCGTGCATTCCACGCGACGCACGGCATCCGCACCGAGAGCTGGACCCCGCTCGCCAAGCGCAGCGAGCTGCTGACCGAGCAGATCCTCACCGAGCTGGCGACGGTCCACGACGTGACGCCCACGCAGGTGGTCCTTCGCTGGCACACGCAGATCGGCAGCACGCCGATCCCCAAGTCGGCCGACGCCGACCGGCAGCGCGAGAACGCCGACGTCTTCGGCTTCACGCTCACCGACGACCAGCTCGCCGCGATCAGCGCCCTCGAGCGCGGTCGTCTGTGGGACGGCGATCCGAACACCCACGAAGAGATGTGACGGAACGGATGCTGCGGCCCGGCGCGCTGCGCCGGGCCGCAGCATCCGTTGCCCATCACGCGTCGGGGAGGGCGTCGAGCCATTCGGCGAAGGTCTGGGTGCCGCGCAGCGCCTCGGGGCCGGGAAGGAGCGCTCCCGACCGGAGCGCCCGGCCGAAGGCGCCCGGGGTGTTCACGACGGGGACCGGTGTGCGGTGGCCGATCGCGTGGGCGTAGCGGTGCACCATGTCGGCGAGGCTCTCCTCCTGCGGTCCGGCGAGGTCGGTCGTGCGACCGGCCGGACGCTGCTCGGCGAGGTCGACGAGGTGCGCGGCGACCTCGTGCACGGCGACCGGCTGCACGCGGCCGGACGGCGCGACGTGAGCGCCGGCATGGCCGCGGTGGTACGTCATCGCCGCGTACTCGTGGAACTGCGTCGTGCGCAGGATGGTCCACGGCACGTCGCCCCCGGCGACCAGCCGCTCCTGCACGAGCTTCCCGGCGTAGTAGCCGTCGGGTGCGGCCTCGGCGCCGACGATCGTGAGCACCAGGTGGTGCGCGACGCCGGCCCTCCGCTCAGCGGTCAGCAGACTCTTCGTGGCGCCGGCGAAGAACATCACCGATACGTCGGGCTTCGCCGTCGTCACGTTGGTCACGTCGATCAGCGCCTCGACCCCGTCGAGCGCCCCCGCGAGGCCCGCGCCGCTCAGGAGCTCGACTCCCGTGCGGCGCGACAGGCTCACGACATCGTGGCCGCGCCCGCGCGCGATCTCCGCGATGTGCCCGCCCGTCATGCCGGTGCCGCCGGCGATGGCGAGTCTCACGAATCCTCCTGGTGCGTGTGACCCCGACCCCCGCCCAGCGTAGACCTCGCGCGGTCCTGCCGCACGATACGAGCGGCTCGGGCCCGTTCGGGGGAGAGTCCGCGCCCGAGCCGCTCACGAGGTGGTCCGACGAGCGCACCGCCTCGATCGGAGGGAGGCGCGCTGCCGCCGCTCAGATACCCACAGGCTCAGCCGAGTCCGTCGAGCCACTGCGCGAAGGTCTCGGTGCCGAGCACTGCGCCCGGGCCCGGCAGGCCGAGCCCCGCACGCATGCCCTTCATCTGCCCGCCGGGCAGGCTCACCGAGGGGATCCAGCCGCCGTGGCCCGTGCGTCGCGCGTACGCCTTGACCATGTCGTCGAGCCGCTCCTCGCGGGGTCCCGCGAGATCCGCCGCCCGCCCCTGGGGCGCGCCGGCGGCGAGTCGGGCGAGGTGGGCGCCCACCTCGCGGGCCGCGACCGGCTGCACTCGCCCGCGTGGGGCGACGTGGAGGGGGCCGAGCCTCGCGCGGTCGAAGACCTGGCCCGCGAATTCGTGGAATTGCGTGGCGCGCAGGATCGTCCACGGCACGGTGCCGGTCTCGACGACGCGCTCCTGCGCGAGCTTTCCCGCCAGGTAGTCGTGCGGGATGCGGTCGATCCCCACGATCGACAGCAGCACGACATGCGCGACCCGCGCCCGGCCGGCCGCGGCGACGAGATTGCCCGTCGCCGCCTCGAAGAACCGGGTCGCGACATCGGCCGACACCGTCGTGACGTTCGCGGTGTCGATCACCGCGTCGACGCCGTCGAGCGCGGCGTCGAGACCCACCCCGGTGGTCAGATCGACGCCGGTGCGGCGACTGAGAGCGACGGCGTCGTTCCCCTCTGCGCGCAGCGCGTCCACGACGTGGCTTCCGACGACGCCCGTTCCTCCGGCGACCGCGATCCTCATGACAGTGCTCCTCTCGTCCCCAGGTGGGGATCTCTCCATGGTTCGACGACGCGGAGCGTGAGAATGTGAGCGTGCGGCTCACCTTCTTGACGTGTGCGTCGTCGGAACACCGAGGAGTGATCACGGATGCCGCCCACCGATGAGGTCGAGAGCCAGCGCCGCGCCCTGCTCGGCCTCTGCTACCGCATGCTCGGCACCGTGGCCGACGCCGAGGACGCCGTGCAGGAGACGTACGTCCGATGGCTGCGGCTGTCGGACGCGGAGCGAGCCGCGATCCGCAACCCCGCTGCGTGGCTCACCCGTGTCGCCGGGCGCGTGTGCCTCGACATGCTCGGCTCGGCGCGCGCCCGTCGCGAGCGCTACGTGGGGGAGTGGCTGCCCGAACCCGTGCCGCAGGACTCGCCGCTCGCAGCATCCGTCCCTCTCGACCCGATCGAGCAGGTCACGCTCGACGACTCCGTCTCGATGGCCCTGCTCGTGCTGCTCGAGTCGCTCACACCCGCCGAGCGCGTCGCCTTCGTGCTGCACGACGTCTTCGGCGTGCCGTTCGCCGAGATCGCAGAGACGGTCGGGCGGAGTCCCGACGCGGTGCGCCAACTGGCGTCGCAGGCGCGGCGTCGCGTGCGCGCGCATCGTGCCGGGGCGGCCTCGCGGGAGCAGCACGACGCGGTCGCCCGCGCCTTCGCGGCGGCGACCGCCACCGGCGAGCTCGACGCCCTCGTCGCCGTGCTCGACCCCGGCGTCGTGCTCCGCTCCGACGGCGGCGGCCGCGTCTCGGCGGCGCTGCGTCCGGTGCGGGGCGCCGACCGTGTCGGGAGGTTCCTCCTCGGCCTGCCGCGCCTGGTACCCGACGCGGTGCTCGTCGCGGTCGAGACTCCCGACGGGCTCGGGTTCCTCGCGACGCTCGACGACGAGCCGAACGCGCTGCTGTCGCTCGAGGTGCGGGACGGCCGGATCACCGACGTGTTCATCATGCGCAACCCCGACAAGCTCACCCAGTGGAGCTGACGCGGGACCGTCCGGCCGCCGGCGGCACGCCCCGCTCCCACCGGAAGCCTCGCGCCCGCGGACCGTCGGTTAGCGTGGAGCGCATGGCGTCCCCCACGAACTCCACACCCTTCGATTCGCTGACCGACTACATCGCCCTTCCCCGGGTGGAGGCGCTCGCCCTCTCGCCCGACGGAAAGACCGCCGTGCTCACCGTCGCGGCGTTGAAGAAGGACGGCACCGGCTACGACCGATCGCTGTGGGCGGTGCCGGCGACGGGCGGCGGCACGCCCCGACGTCTGACGCGGTCGGCGAAGGGCGAGGCCGGCGCCGCATTCACCGCCGCCGGCGACATCCTGTTCGTCTCGGCCCGCCCCGATGCCGACGGCGACGCCGACGACGAGTCCGGCCAGCTGTGGCTGCTGCCCGCCACCGGCGGTGAGGCCCGTCCCGTGACGCGACTGGCAGGTGGGGTCGACGGCATCGCCGCGACCGCCGATGCCTCCGCACGGCTCGTGATCTCGGCCTCCCTGCTGCCGGGCGCCGACACGCTCGAGGCCGAGGCGGCGCTGCGCGCCAAGCGCAAGGAGAAGAAGGTGTCGGCGATCCTCCACGACACCTACCCCGTGCGCTACTGGGACCACGACCTCGGTCCCGCCGAGCCGCACCTGCTCGCGATCGACATCGACGCCCTCGAGGACACCATCGCCGCGGCGGTGGCGGATACGGCGGCGTCAGACGCGTCGGAGACGGATGCTGCGACCCCCGGCACCGACGCCGGGGCCGCGGCATCCGGAGACGAGGGGAAGCCGTACCCGGCGACCCTGCCGCGCCCGCGCGACCTCACGCCGAAGCCGGTGCGGTCGCTCGACCACGCGGAGGCCGCGCTCACACCGGACGGATCGACGCTCGTCGTCTCGCTCGAGCACCGTGAGCAGCGTGCCGGACGCCGGGTGATCGTCGCGATCGACACGACGTCGGGCGAGCGCACGACGCTGTTCGACGAGGTCGGCGTGGACTACGAGATGCCGGCGATCAGCCGCGACGGCACGCGGATCGCATACCTCCGCACCGTCAAGAGCAGCCCCGCCGCGCCCACGGACTACGAGATCTGGGTCGCCGGGATCGACGGCGGCGGCGCACACCGCATCGCGGCCGAGTGGGACCACTGGGCGTCGTCGCTGGCGTTCGCGGCCGACGACACGGCGCTCATCGCGACCGCCGACCACGACGGCCGCGCACCGGTGTTCCGCATCCCGCTCGACGGCGGCGCGCCCGAGAAGCTCACGGACGACGACTTCGCGTACGCGAACGTCGTGGTCGACCGCGGCACGGGAGAGATCGTCGCGCTCCGCTCATCGTGGGTCGTGCCGCCGCACCCCGTCCGCATTTCGCGCGACGGCGCGGTGACGCCGCTCGCAACTCCTGCGCCGGCACCGGCCGCACCGGGCTCGATCACCGAGGTCGAGACGACCGCCGAGGACGGCGCGCGGGTGCGCGGCTGGCTGCTGCTGCCCGAAGGCGCGTCGGCCGCGGCGCCGGCGCCGCTGCTGCTGTGGATCCACGGCGGACCGCTGAACAGCTGGAACGCGTGGAGCTGGCGCTGGGCCCCGCTGCTCGCCGTCGCCCGCGGATACGCCGTGCTGCTGCCCGACCCCGCCCTGTCGACCGGCTACGGCCTGGACTTCATCGCGCGCGGCTGGAACAGCTGGGGCGGGAAGCCCTACACCGACCTGATGTCGATCACCGACGCCGCCGTGGCGCGCGCCGACATCGACCGGACGCGCACCGCCGCGATGGGCGGATCGTTCGGCGGCTACATGGCCAACTGGGTCGCCGGGCACACCGACCGGTTCCGGGCGATCGTCACCCACGCGAGCCTCTGGGCGCTCGACCAGTTCGCCGGAACGACCGACAGCTCGGAGTACTGGCAGCGCATCTTCACGCCCGAGGCGATGGTCGAGCACTCGCCGCACCAGTTCGTCCGCGAGATCCGCACGCCGCTGCTGGTCGTGCACGGCGACAAGGACTACCGCGTGCCGGTCGGCGAGGGGCTGCGGCTCTGGTCGGAGCTCGCCGAGCACCACGCCGACGAGGACGGGCGCATGCCGCACCGCTTCCTGTACTTCCCCGACGAGAACCACTGGGTCCTCAAGCCCCAGCACGCCGTCGTCTGGTACGAGACGGTGTTCGCGTTCCTGGGCGAGCACGTGCTCGGCGCGGAGCCGTCGCGGTACGAGCTCCTGGGCTAGCACGCGGCGCCGAGCACACCGTCGGAGGTTCGACTCGGCACGCCGGGAGGCGGATGCCGCAACCCGGCGTGTCGGGCGGATCCTCCGATCCTGTGCACGCGGCTCAGGTCGCGTGGCGGACTTCGCAGTCGCTTCCGGGCGACAGGATCGCCTCGTGCCCGTCGTCGTAGCGGACCACGAGCAGCGGGTTGTCCCCGGTGCCGCGGACCTCGATGACTTCGCCCGCGCGCTCCACCGCGCCGACGACACGGCCGTGGATGATCACGCGATCGCCGACGCTCGCTTGCATGTCGGACCACCTCCTGGCGCCACGATACGACGCGGCGGCGGCGAGGGGTAGGGGTGGCCCGCTCGGCCCTTACAGCTGGGCGCCGTCGTCGTCGCGATCCTCGAGCCCGACGCTGCGACCGCGCCAGGACTCGTACGCCATGAGCCAGCCGATCGAGACCGCGGCGGCGAGCACCACACCCAGCAGCACGCTGCCCCAGATGAGCCCGAAGACGATCCCCAGCGTGAACATGAGGGCCGTGCCGAGCGCCCAGCCGGAGTGCCCGCGCGTCCAGCCCTTCCGCGTCGTGGTCATGTCGAAAGCCTAGGGCTGCGGTGGAGCCGGTGGGCCGCCTGCGGCCCGGAGCCTCTCGGTAGGTTGGAAGGACCCACCCCAACGGAACGGACGCCATGACCCTCAACGTCAGCCCGCTCACCCTCGGCACGTCGCCCCTCGGCCGCGGCACCGAGCCCGGTTCCCCGGAAGAGGACGCCGCCGTCCGATTCGCGGAGCAGCTGTTCGACAGCAGTCACGCCTTCATCGACACCTCCAACAACTACGCCGGCGGGCGGTCCGAGGCGGTGCTGGGCCTTGCGATCGCACGGAGGGGAGCGGATGCCGCCACCCGCGTGATCTCGAAGGTCGATTGCGATCCCGAGACCGGCGCCTTCGACCGCGACCGCGTCCTGCGCTCGTTCGAAGAGACGACGGCGCGCCTCGGCGTCGAGCGTCTGCCGTTGCTGCACCTGCATGACCCCTACACCGTCACCTTCGACGAGGCGATCGGCCGCGGCGGCGCGGTCGAGGGGCTCATCGAGCTGCGCGAATCGGGTCGCGTCGACGCGATCGGCGTGGCCGCGGGGCCGGTCGGGATGATGGCCCGCTACGTCGAGACCGGCGTGTTCGACGCCGTGCTCATCCACAACCGCTTCACGGTCGTCGACCACTCCGCCGCGCCGGTGTTCGCCGACGCGCACGAGCGCGGCATGACGGTGTTCAACGCGGCGCCGTTCGGTGCCGGCATCCTCGCCACCGGGACGCGCGAGGGCGCGATGTACGGCTACCGTCCGGCGACGCCCGAGCTGCAGGAATGGGTGTCGCGCCTGGAGCGTGTCGCCGCCTCCTTCGGCGTCAGCCTCCCGGCGGTGGCGCTGCACTTCTCGCTGCGGTCGCCGCTCATCGACTCGACCGTCGTCGGCATCTCGTCGGCGCAGCGTCTCGCGCAGCTCGACGAGCTCGCTGCGACGCCGATCCCCGATGAGGTGTGGGCGGAGCTCGACGCACTCGGACCTGCGCCGTCGCCCGTCGACGACAGCGCGTACGCCTGATCGCTCGCACCCCGCGTCGAGCGAGCGCGGACCCCGGCTTCTGGCGGGGTCCGCGCTCCGGCCTCACGCCTGCGGGGCGTTGACCGCGACCATCCAGTCGATGCCGAAGCGGTCGGTGAGCATGCCGAACTTGCCGCCCCACGGCGGGGTGGCGTACGGCATCGTGATGGTGCCGCCGTCGGCGAGCTTGTCCCAGAAGCCCTGCAGCGAGGACTCGTCGTCACCGCTGACCGAGACGGAGATGCCGGCCGGCTTCTCGTAGTTCATTCCGGTGGGCGTGTCCGAGCCCATGAGGATGAAGCCGTCGGGGCTGGTGAGCTGCGCGTGCATCACGAGGTCGTTCTCGGACGGGTCCTGCACCATCCCCTCGAACTGGCCGAACGTCGAGATGTCGAGGTCGCCCCCGAACACGCTCTGATAGAAGGTCATCGCCTCACGGGCGTCGTTCCTGAAGGAGAGATACGGGTTGAGGCTGGGCATGTCGAGCTCCTGAAGTGGGTGGTGGATGCCGCGCCCGGCCGCGTGGCGCGTCCCAGTGTCGTCGTGACCTCCGACATCCACAAGCCGGCCCCGCGTCAGGCCTCCTTGGGCCCTTCCGCCGCCCACGCGATCGCATCATCGAGCGCCGACACCGCGAAGATGCGCAGCTCGCAGGGGAACAGGAACGAGATCCCGTGGATCACCTCGCCGATCAGGCTGTGGTCGGTGACGAGCGCGATGCGCCCCCACACGTGGGCCGGCTTGCCCTCGAGCTTGGCGTCCTGCCACAGCGCGCCGAGCGAGTAGCGCTCGAACTCGTCGCCGAGGACGTAGACCAGGTTGACCTTGCGGCCGGCCTCCACCGTCGCGTCGATGGCAGGGTCGAGAGAGCCGACGTAGTCGGATGCGTCGACGGCGCCGACGGCGCCGACGGCGCGGAACCCGATGACACCGTCCGGAAGGCCGTGGAGAGACTCGATCATACGTCCATCCTGGCGGCGGACGCCGCGGCTGCGGCGCGGACGCGCGGAGAGTCAGCGGTCGCGGTGGTCCTCGGGGTGCAGGCGCGCGCTACGCCGGGGCTCTCGCACACCGCTCGCCCCGATCAGACGGATGACGCGCTGACGCTGACCCGGCCATGCGGCCAGGAGCCGCAGCATCCCATCGTCGTCCGTGCGGTGGCCGGTCAGCGCGTAGCCCACCTCGTGGGCCACGTGATAGTCGCCGACGCTCACGGCATCGGCGTCGCCGAGTGCCCGGATGCGGGTCTCAGCGGACGTCCATGGACCGATGCCGGGCTGGCTCACGAGGACGCGGTCGACGGCCTCGCCGTCCGGTGCGGCGAGCACGGTCCGCACGATCGCGTCGCCGCGGCGTGCGGCGCGCACGACGGTCTTCGATTGCGGCGGTTCGAGCCCCGCGCGGTGCCACACCCACGAGGGGACGTGCTGCCATCCGTCGATCGTCGGCGGTGCGAACATCGGCACCGGTGTCGGGCCGGGGGCACGCTCGCCGCACCACGACACGACGCGCCGCCACGCGCCGAAGGCCTGCATGCCGGTGACCTTCTGCTCGAAGATCGAGCTCACCAGGGCGTCGAACACGAGATCTGTGCGTGAGAGGCGCAGGCCCGCGTTGCGGTGATGGGCGTCGGCGATGAGTGGATGCCGCGACGCGTCGAAGTCGGCCGGGTCGTCGTCCGCGCCGCACAGCGCAGGAAGCTGCGCGAGCGCCCAGTCCCTGCCCGGGCCCCAGGCCGCGCCGCGGATCACGCCCGGATGCGTCTCGCGGATCGCGAGCGTCGCGATGCCGGCCGGCGTGCGGCTCACCCGCCAGATGACCGCGCCCGAGACCGCCATCGTCGGGTCGCCGGCTCCGTGTCGCTGGTGCAGCACGGTGCGCCGGAGATCGAGCGGATGCCGTGGCCGGTACTCCGTCTCGAGCGGCCGGCCATGATCGGGCCGGGGATCGCGGGCCGCCGCCCGCGGACCGAAGCGCCCGGCATCCCTCGTCCGAGGAATGCGCGAGAGCGAGGTGGTCATGCCGCCCACCCTACGCCGACGCCTCCGACATCGAACCCTGCGCGCCTGTCGCGACGTGCCGGTGCGTGCAGCCCGTTGCGACAGGAGAAGGGGGCGGGATCAGAAGCGGTCGGGCGACGGAGTGCCGTGGCCGTAGCGGATGACGACGTCGGCGTGACGGTCGAAGCGGTAGCCGACGCCGCGCACGGTGCGGACGATGTCCTCGTAGCGGCCCAGCTTGGCGCGCAGGCGACGGACGTGGACGTCGATGGTGCGCTCGCCCGGGGCGTCGTCGTCGGTCGCGCCCTGCCAGAGCGAGGTCACCAGCTCGGTGCGCTCGATCGTGCGGCCCTCGCGGAGCACGAGGTACTGCAGCAGCTCGAACTCCTTGAAGGTGAAGGCGGCGGACTCGCCGTCGATGAGCACGCGCTTGCGCGAGATGTCGACGACCACGCCGCCCGAGGCGGGCTCTTCGTCTTCGGGCTCCTCCTGCTTGGTGCGGGCGACCGCCGACGGCTCGTGCAGCGCGAGGCGCACGACATCGACATCGCGGCCGCCCGAGCCGACCGGCGCGAGGGCGACGGTGGCGTACGTCTCCGCCGACGGTGCCAGCTCGGCGAGCGTGCGGCGCAGGGCGTCGACGAGCACACCGAGGTTCACGCCGGAGGCGGCGGCCTTGGCCTCGTCGATGCCGACGTACAGGGCGAAGCCGCGCGGCGCGGTGCCCGCGGGGAGGGCGCGCCCGGCCGGCTGTGCGGGCTCGGGGGCCGGCGCCGTGGGCGCCTCGACCGCGGCCGGGTGATTCACGGCGCGGAGATGGCGCACGGGGGCGCTGGTGGTGGGGCGGTCGAGGAGAGCGGTGGTCGACATGATGATGGTCCTTGCGGGAGGAACCCGGGTGGCGGAACCGGGTTGGATGATGTGCTGCGGCCCTGGTCGTCGGTGGCGAGAAAGGCCGTAGGCCCGATGAGGCCTGTGCCCGACGCTGGGCGGTGTGCGAAGCGGGTCCGGGTGCGCGTGATCGACGCACGAAACCGGTGCTTCGGGGGACTCCGTACGATCCGTGTTCAGAAGCGGAGGAGGAGTCCGACGGGGGTCACCGTGCTAGTGGCACATTCGACAACACATGGCAACGCGACCGGCCATCATCATGCCGGCAGTCCTGTTCGCCTCCCGGGCGGACAGATACAGCGCGTTGTCAGTCATGAGCCCGATTATTACCGACTTTGTCCAAAAACGTCAAATCGCACGGGTTCTGGACCCAGATCGTTTCGGAATGTGACAGATTGCTCAGTTCCACGTCGGGTGAGACCGAGTGTCAGCTGGACGATCTCTGCGACATACCGCCAGACGCGTCCCACCGCCGCGCCGCGGGCGTACCCTGGCGGCGTGACCGACCTCCGCTTCACGAAAGAGCCCGATGCCTCGCGGTACACCCTGCACCGCGGCGACGACCTCGTGAGCGTGCTCGACTATCGCGACGACGGACGCACGGTGGCCATGACCCGGGCCTACACGATTCCGACCTTCCGGGGCCACGGCTACGCCGGCGAGCTCGTCGAACGCGCGGTCGAGGACCTCGAGGAGCGCGGCGACCGCAAGGTCATCCCGGTGTGCTGGTACGTCGCGGACTGGTTCGATGCGAACCCGTCGCGTCGCGGCATCCTGAATCCGCGTCCGTAGGCGCACCGTGCCCCGCCGACACCGTCGGCATTCCTTGTCAACCCCATGTCGCCGGGCGGCCCCGCGACGGAGGCTGGGGGAGGACGAGAGGAGCACGCCATGGATCGCGACCGAGCGAGAAGTCAGGACCTGCCCGACGGCGTCGTGAACGCCGACCCGCCCGGCGGTTGGGAGCAGGTGGACGACACCGAGTCGCGGGAGCGCACCGCGGCCGTGAGCGAGGCGGACCTGCTGACGGACGCCGCCCTGCAGCCTGACGATCCCGTCGAGGGGGAGGCGGCCCGGCAGGGCGCCGATCCCGACCTTGCGACCGACAGCGGAAGAGGGGAAGAACCGTGATGAGCACGACTGGCAACGAGGACGAGCGGCCGGTGGCCGATGGCCCCGGCCGAGAGGACGTCGCAGGTACGGGTGGAACGCCCGCACCCGGAGAATCAGGGCGCGACGACCCGCCCGCGTCGCCGCCCACGCTGGGCGAGCCGGCGCCAGATGCGAAGGACGCCGCCTCCGCCACGGGAGACCCGGGTCAGGCCGACGTCGAGCCCGCGGCGCCTGCGGCACCCCCGCCGAGCCACGAGGCGGTCGGCATCGGGGTGGTGGAGGACGGCATCGACCACCGCGGCCAGGACGGCGCCCGCGCCACCCAGACCGCGGGGGAGGCGCAGCGCACCCCCGGCGCACTCGGGACCGAGCAGGAGCAGCGGCTGCCGGCGATGGCGCAGAACAACGCCTCCGACATCGACAAGGTGGCGGGCATCGTCGCGCAGACACGTCAGGACGTCGGCACCGACCCGCTGGAGCACATCGCGCACGTCCTCCGCCAGCGACTGACGCAGTCCGGCATCGATCTTCCGGAGAACGACATCGAGGAGCTCGCGCGACAGGTGTCGGTCGGGGACGCGGACGATCCCGCGCACCCGCGGCGCGGCGCGGCGGGCTGACACCGCGATTCCGCCACCGATGTGCGCGCGCCCGGCCCTAGGCTGGGCGCGTGCACATGGAGGCAGTGTTCACCGCCGTCGCGGTGGGGTTCGAGGCCGTCGGCGCCGCCGCCATGATCGTCGGCTTCGTGATCGCGCTCGTGCTGGGCGGACGGTCGCTCGCGCGCCACGAGGGCGGTCAGACCGCGTTCACGACGCTGCGCACGACCCTCGGAGGCGCGATCCTCCTCGGGCTCGAGGTGCTCGTCGCTGCGGACCTCATCCGCACGATCACCTCGAAGCCCTCGCTCGAGGACGCGGCCATCCTGGGTCTCATCGTGCTCATCCGGACCATCCTGTCGATCTCGATCCAGATCGAGATCGAAGGCACCCTGCCGTGGCGTCGCGCCCTCCTTCGCAGCGGGGGGCAGATGATCGGCGACGCCCTGGCGAAGGACCGCGCGGCCCAGCAGGCGGCCGTCGCCGCGCACGCGCCCGCTCCCACGGACCCGCGCGCGTCCTGACCTCGTCGGCTACGCGAGGGCGCAGACCGCGGGGTCGTGCTCCGAGACGTGCAGTCCGATCGGCCGAGCCCACGCGACGCGCTGCGGGGCGGCGGCGACGCGGGCCGGGCGGCGCGGGGCGACAGCGGTCTTCCGCTCGCGGATGGAGGCGACGATCGCGTGCTCGCGGTCTCGCGACCAGGTGTCGTGGCGGTACTGCTGTTCGGCGGCGTATACAGCGAACATGGTTTCCTCCGTGTGTTCCGACAGTGTGAAACCTACGCGGGGGCTCCGACATTGCCGGCTCCGACGGGGATGGCAGGATTCCGGCGAGACCGGGCAGTCGCGCGCCGTCGTCACACCGATCCGGCGAACTCGCGGATGACCCGCGCGGCGGGTGCGGCATCCCGGATCATCGTCTCGTGGCCATGCCCCGCCACCTCGGCCAGCCGGCCGTCCGGCAGGGTGTCGGCGATCCGTCGGCACCACTGCGGCGGCGCCACGATGTCGTCCTCGCCTCGGAGCACCAGCGCGGGCACCCGCACACGCGGCAGCACGTCCTCGGGACGGTGCCGGAGCATCGCGCGGAACTTGGCGCGCAGCCGCGGACCCGCGCGCAGGTACTCCCGGGCGCCCCGCGCGATCACCACCGGGTTCTCGACGGCGATGTCGCGCAGGAGCCGCCACAGCTGCCGCGGTGCCGTCCGGGCCTCGGGATCGACGGTCGGTGCGATGAGCACGATGCGGTCCGCGAGTGCGGGGTGGCGCACGGCGACCTCCAGCGCGACCTGCGCTCCCATCGAGTGCCCGATGACGACGGCCGGTGTGCGCACGCGAGCGCGCAGGTAGGCGGCGACGAGGTCGGCGGTGCGCTCGATCGTGAGCACCCGGCACGGTTCGGGGGCCTCGCCGTAGCCGGGGAGATCGAACGCGATCACCTCGCCGTCGCCCAGATGGCGCTCGAGATCGGCGAAGACGCTGCGGCCCATGCCGATGCCGTGGATGAGGACGTACACGCGCTCGCCGCGGCCGCGCCGCTCGGCGACGAGCGTCGCGCCGCCGTGCGCGAATCTCTCGACGTCCGTCATGGATCAGGCGGCGCCCGGCTGATCGCGCAGGCCGACGCGATCGGGGATGTCGAACTGCACGCGCGTCAGCCACGCCGCGGGCTCGGGCCATGGCCGCGAGGCGGGCAGCGTGCGCAGTCGCGCGCGCAGAGCGGTGCCGGATGCCTCGACCGGAAGCACGCGCGAGGGCGCGTGGTGGGCGAGCGCCCCGAGCCACCAGTGCCGCCAGGTGCCCTCGATCGCCTCCGGTCCCGCGACGACGTAGTAGTCGGGCATGACGGCCTCACCCGACGCGAACAGCGACAGCAGCGCCCCGACCTCGGCCTCGAGGGAGCCGAGCGTGGCGCGCTCCTCGTACAGCTCTACCCAGGCCGACGCGACGTGCTCGAGCGGGTCGGCGTCGTGGACGACGTACGGCATCGAGACGGAGGCGACGAGGTGCGCGGCGACGGCGGGCTCGGCCTCGCGCAGCGACAGCGCGACGAGCGCGGGAACATCGGCGAGACCGGTCAGCAGCTCGTCGCTGTCGGCCCCGACGAGCGCGACCACGGTCGATCGCGGAGCGGTGTCTGCGTTGTGCGCCATGTTCCACGATACGTCCGGCGGAGGACCGAGGGGAGGGCGCACCGCCGGAAGACGAGCGAACCCGGCCGGCGGCGACGCCGCGAGCGGTCACTCCGCGGTGAGCACCACCGTCGCGAGGTCCGCCCCGAACGTGAAGCGCGCGTCGACCGTGCCGCCGCGGAGCACACCCGGCAGCCACCGCGAGGCGTCGTCCCACATGCGCGCGTACGGGACGGCGTCGAGGCCGTACCAGTGCGGCGTCATCCCGTCGCGCTCGACGGGGTCGCCCTGCCACCGCCTGCACACGAACACCGTCGCCTGCTGGGACCACGCGCGCCGGGTGGGGAAGTGGTACTCGACCGTTCCCGCGACCTGCAGATCGGATGCCGCGACCCGCACGCCGACCGACTCCCGGGCCTCGCGCACGGCGGCCTCGTCGGCGCCCTCACCGGGCTCGACCCAGCCGCAGATGCCGACGACCTTTCCCCGGCCGAGCCCGGTGCGCTTGCGGCCCAGCAGCACCTCGACGCCCTGCGGTCCGCGGCGCAGCAGGAACACCACGCAGACCCCGGGCAAGGACATGGCTCGAGGGTACGCGCCGAACGCGCCGCACCGACGCGGAAACCCCGGTGGTTCGCGGGTCCGCGGCCTGCCTCGCGGGCGATGTCAGGGGCGAAACGTACCGTGTTGAGCATGCGGATCCTGCACACCTCGGACTGGCACATCGGGCGGTCGTTCCACGGCCACTCGACGCTCGATGCGCTGCGTGGTGTGCTGGAGGCGCTGGTCGAGCAGGTGGCGGAGCATGACGTCGACCTCGTGATCGTCGCGGGCGACGTGTTCGACTCCGCGACCCCCGCGGCGGGCGCGTACACGCTCCTGACCGACGCGCTGCGGGGCCTCGTCGACGCGGGCGCGAGCGTCGTCGTCACGAGCGGCAACCACGACTCGGCGGCCCGGCTCGGCTTCCAGTCGGGCCTCCTCCGCGACGGCGTCCACGTCATCACCGATCCCGCCACCATCGGGACCCCGGTCACCCTCCAAGACGAGCACGGACCGGTGCACGTGTACGGCATCCCGTACCTCGAGCCCGTGCTCCTGCGCGGTGCCTGGCCCGGCGTGCGCACACAGGCCGACGTGCTCGCGCAGGCGATGGAGCTGGTGCGGGCGGATGCTGCGGCCCGGGGCGCGCGCTCCATCGCGGTCGCGCACTGCTTCGCGGCGGGGGTCGAGCCGACGCCGCACCTCGAGCGCGACATCCAGCAGGGCGGGCTCGACATCGTTCCGCTGTCCACCTTCGACGGTGTCGATTACATGGCCCTCGGCCACATCCACGGGCGACAGCAGCTCTCGCCGCGCGTGCGATACGCCGGGGCTCCGCTGCACTACAGCTTCGACGAGGGGCACAAGCCGCGCGGGTCCTGGCTCGTCGAGCTCGGCGCCGACGGACTCGGCGATGTGGAGTGGCTGCCGCTGCCGGTGCCGCGCACCCTCACCACGCTGACCGCGACGCTGGACGAGCTGCTCGCCGACGAGCGCTTCGCGACCCACGCCGACGACTGGGTGCGCGCCGAATACACCGATCCGCTGCCGCAGCGCGACCCGATGCGGCGACTGCTCGCCCGGTTCCCCTTCTGCGCCGAGGTGCGTCATGCTCCGGTCGCGACGCGCATCGACGACGCACGCACCTACGCCGAGCGCGTGCGCTCCGCACGCAACGACGCCGAGCTCGTCGACGCCTTCCTGTCCCATGTGCGCGAGGGAGAGGGCGCGTCGATCCGCGAGGCGGAGCTCGTCGGCGAGCTGCTGGAGCAGCGCGCGCGGGTGGAGGCGACGGCGTGAGGCTGCATCGCCTCGAGCTCACCGGCTTCGGGCCGTTCCGCGAGAAGCAGAGCGTGGACTTCGAGTCGTTCGAGCACGACGGCATCTTCCTCATCGCCGGTCGCACCGGCGCGGGCAAATCGAGCATCCTCGACGGCGTCTGCTTCGCGCTGTACGGCAGCGTGCCCCGCTACGAGACGGGCGACAAGCGCCTGCGCAGCGACCACTGCGCACCCGAGGATCCCACCGAGGTCCGCCTCGAGTTCACCGTCGGCGACCGCCGCTGGCGCGTCACGCGTGCACCGGAGTATCAGCGGCCGGCACGCCGCGGCGGCGGGCTCGCCACCGAGCCCACGCGCGCAGAGCTCGAAGAGCTCGTCGAGGGCGCCTGGATCGGCCGCGCGGCGAAACCCCGCGACGTCGGGCTGTTCCTCGACGAGGTGCTCGGGCTCAACGCCCAGCAGTTCCAGCAGGTGATCCTGCTCGCGCAGAACCGGTTCTCGAGGTTCCTCCTCGCCTCCGGCACGGAGCGGCAGTCACTGCTGCGCGCCCTGTTCGGCACGCGTCGCTACGAGGACTACGCGCGCGAGCTGGGCGAGCGCAGCAAGGCGGCGCAGCACGAGCTCGACGCGCTCGGCGAACGGGCCCGCACCCTGCTCGATCAGGCGGAGCGCCTGATCGCGGCGCACGAGCTGGTGCCGGCCGAGGAGGCCGAGGGCGAGCCTCCGCACGACCTGGCGGCGCGGCGCGCGGCGGTCGATCTCGGTCAGCAGCGTGCGTCGTACCGCCTCGACACGCTGACGCGCGAGCGCGTCGCTGCGGACGACGCCCGCACCGTCGCGGAGGCGGCACACGCCGAACGGGTCGCGCTGGCGAAGGCGCAGGCCGAGCTCGGCCGCGCACGGGAGCGACTCGCCGTGCTCGAAGAGGCCGGCCCGCAGATCGCCGACGACCGTCGGCGACTGAGCCGGGCGCGCTCCGCTGAGGCGCTGCGGGCGCCTCTCGAGACGGCACGTCGAGCCGAGCGCAGCGCAGCGACGATGGCCGATCTGGCCGCGTCGGCCGACGCGGCGTGGGCCCGTGCGGTCGCCGGCACCGACGACGCGGGCGCCTCCGACCCCTCTGCGGTGGTCGAGCGCCTCACCGGCGAGCTGGCCGTGTGGACCGCCGCCCTCGCGCAGGAGGCGGCCCTGGCCGACGGCGAAACGCGGAAGGCGGCTGCCGCAGCGGAGGTCGCACGGCTCGAGGCGGATGTCGTCGCCCTCGATGCGCAGCGGGCGCAGGTGCCGGCCGAGCTCGAGCGCATCGACACGGAGCTGGAGGCCGAGCGCGCGGCGGCCTCCCGTCGCGATCCCGCGCACGAGCGCCACGAAGAGCTGACCGGGCGCCTTGCGGCCGCCGTCGAGGCCGAAGGGCTCGCCGCCGCCCAGCGCGCCGCCGAGATCGTCCACCGTGACGCGGCCACAGCTGCCGCTGCCGCCGCGGCGAGGGTGGCCGCACTGCTCCAACTCCGTCTCGACGGCTACGCGGGCGAGCTCGCGACGACGCTGGTCGAGGGCGAGCCCTGCGCCGTATGCGGGGCGACGGCGCATCCGTCGCCGGCCGCGCCGGCCGACGAGCCGGTGACCGATGAGCTCCTCGCGGCCGCCGAAACCGAGCGTGACGCGGCGGCCGCACACGAGCGCACCGCAGCGGACGCGGCGAAGACCGCCCGGGAGCGCCTGGGTGCGGCGGCCGCTCGCGCCGGCGGCGAAGGCGTCGAGGCGCTCCGCGGGCAGCTGGCCGCTGCCGCCGCCGACCTGGCCGCCGCTGAGCGCGCCGTCGAACGCAGGGATGCACTCGCGGCCCGGCGCACCGAGCTGGCGGCGCTCGACCATGAGGCCGAGGCATCCCGGGCGTCGCTGGCGGAGCGGCTCGCCGAGGCACGCACCCGGATCGCGGCGCTGGAGGAGCGGGTCGCGGCTGCCCGCGAGGCGGTCGACG
>NZ_JBDGJU010000041.1:0-26681 GCF_057656735.1 Microbacterium sp. Soil_C_42 | reverse complement strand
GCTCGCGGCCGACGGGCACGCTGTCACGCTGCTGGAGCGGGCGCACGAGCTCGGCGGACAGCTGCGCCTGGCCCGGCGGGTTCCGGGACGGGAGAGCGTGGGCCTGCTGGTCGACGACCTCGAGCGCGACCTCGGCGCCGACGGCGTCGACGTGCGGCTCGGCGTCGAGGCGACGGCCGAGACGGTGCGCGGGCTCGGGATCGTCGACGGCGTCGTCGACGCCACCGGTGCCGTCGCGCCGGCGACGACCTCGCTCGCGCTCGGCGGGGCCTACACCGATGGATTCCCCGCCGAGGGCACGATCGACGCATTCGCCGCCGTGTCGGGGGCGCCGCTCGGACGGCGGATCGCGGTGGTGGATGCCGACGGCACGGCGTACGCCGCCGGCATCGTGCTGACGCTGCTCGAACGCGTCGACGAGCTCGAGCTGATCACACCCTTCGAGACCCTGTTCCCGCACATCGGCGCCGGGTACGACCGGCCGCTGCTGCTCGAGCGCCTCGGCACGCACGGGGGCTTCCGCCGGAGCGTCGCGCACCGCGTGGACCGCCTCGAGGCGGGCGTCGTCGGGGTGCGCGACACGCTGACCGGGGTCGCGGCCGCGATCCGGGGCGTCGAGGCCGTGGTCGCGATCGAGCCTCGTACGTCGGTCGGGATCCCGGGCCTCGCGACGGACACCACGGCCGCGTCCTCCGGTCCCCGCGTCGTCGTGATCGGCGACGCGTTCGCGCCCCGCACGATCGACGCCGCGATCTTCGAGGCCGTCGAGCTCGCGTACGACGTCGCGGGGCTGGCGACCCTCCGCGGCTGAGGTCCGCGCGGCCGCCGGCCGCAGCATCCGTCCCCTCCCGTTCGACAGGTCAACCGGGGTTCCGCAGGAGCCCTCCCTCCCAGACGCCCCTGTCGAGGCCCGGTTGACCTGTCGAAGCCGCCTTGGACGCGGGCCCAGAGGCCCACCCCCGAACCGCCGGAAAGGCGGTGGCTACGCTGGGCGGGTGGACCCCGTCACCGCAACGCTCGTGATCCTGGCGCTCGCGGTGATCGCGTTCGTGAGCAACCGCGTGCCCATCGGGATCGTCGCGATCGGCGTCGCGCTGGCGCTCTTCTTCACCGGCGTGCTGACGCTGCCGCAGGCGCTCGCGGGGTTCGGCGACCCGACGGTGCTGTTCATCGCGGCGCTGTTCGTGGTGAGCGAGTCGCTCGACGCCACGGGCGTCACCGCGTGGGCGGGGCAGAAGGTCATCGGCCGCGCCGGGACGAAGCGGACGACCCTGCTGGTCGTGATCGCGCTGCTCGTGGCCGGGCTCACCGCCCTGATCAGCATCAACGGTGCGGTCGCCGCACTGCTGCCGCTCGTGGTGGTCGTCGCCGCTCGCGCGGGCATCGCCTCGTCGAAGCTCCTCATGCCGCTCGCGTTCGCGGCATCCGCGGGGTCGCTCATGCTGCTCACCGGCACGCCCGTCAACATCATCGTGTCGGAGTTCGCCGCGTCGGCGGGAGGTCGCGAGTTCGGGTTCTTCGAGTTCGCGCTGGTCGGCGTTCCCGTGCTCCTCGGCACGGTCGCGATCCTCCTCGTCGGCGGCGCTCTCGTGCCGGAGCGCAAGGGCGCGCTCATGCCGCTGGACCTCGTGCGGCACGCGCGCCTGCTGCGTCAGCAGTACTCGCTCACCCTCGACACCGGCGTGCTGCTCGGCCCCGAGACCGGCGTCACCGAGGTGGTCGTGGCGCCCCGGTCGCCGCTGATCGGCAAGCACGTGTGCGCCGGCATGACCACGCCCGACGGCGACCTCGTCGTGCTCGCGGCCCGTCGAGGCGACGAGCAGCTCAAGGGCACCGAGTTCGTCGTGCAGGCCGGTGACGCGCTGCTGCTGCAGGGCGCGTGGGACGACCTGACGCGGCGCACGAGCGATCCGGGTGTGCTCGTCGTCGATGACCCCGCGCAGCTGCGCCGGTCGGTCCCGCTCGGCAAGGGTGCGAAGCGCGCGATCGGCATCCTGCTGGCGATGATCCTGCTGCTCGCGACGGGGCTGGTTCCGCCCGCGGTGGCGGCGCTGCTGGCCGCGTGCGCTCTGGTGCTCACCCGCACGGTCACCGTGACGCAGGCCTACCACTCGGTCTCGTGGACCACCGTCGTGCTCATCGCCGGCATGATCCCGCTGTCGACGGCGTTCATCAGCACCGGAACCGCGGACCTCGTGGCGGACGGGATGCTGTCGTTCCTCGGCGACGCCGGGCCGCACGTTGCCCTGCTCGCGCTGTGCGGGCTGACGGTGGTGTTGGGGCAGCTCATCAGCAACACCGCGACCGTGCTCATCGTCGCGCCCATCGCGATCTCGGTCGCGCAGTCGCTCGACCTCTCGGTGCAGCCCTTCATGATGGCGCTGACCGTCGCGGGTGCGGCCGCGTTCCTGACCCCGATCGCGACGCCCGCGAACCTCATGGTGATGGAGCCCGCCGGCTACCGCTTCGGCGACTACTGGAAGCTCGGCCTGCCGCTGGCCCTGTTCTTCCTCGTGGTGGCGGTCTGGTACGTGCCGCTCGTCTGGCCGTTCTGAGGCAGTGCGACGCCCCGGCGGACCCGGGGTTCGGGTCGGCCGGGGCGTCGCGGGCGGGTCAGGCGGCCGACCAGCCGCCGTCGCTCGCGAGGTTCTGGCCGTTCACGTTGACGCCGTCATCGCTCAGCAGGAACGTGATCGACGCGGCGAGGCGGTCGGCGGCCACCGGCGGCGTCATGACGGCCATGCCGGCACGCACGCGGTCGGCGCCGAGCGGCGAGTTGAACTTCGCCTCGATGTTGGTGATCACCGCGCCCGGCGCGACGGCGTTCACGCGGATGCCGCTCGGGCCGTACATGAACGCGCTCGACTTGGTGAGCCCCACGACCGCGTGCTTCGACGCGGTGTAGGCGGCGCCGGCGGCCGAACCGCGAAGGGATGCCTCGGACGAGGTGTTCACGATCGAGCCGCCGCCCTGCGCGAGCATGGCGGGGATGACGGCGCGCATGAGCTTCATCGTGCCGGTGACGTTCACGCGGAAGACGCGATCCCAGACCGCGTCGGTGACGTCGCCGACCGGGGTCATGTCGTCCATGATCCCGGCGATGTTCGCGAGGGCGTCGATCCGATCGCCGGCCGCCTCGATGATGCGGGCCACGCCCTCGTCGTCGGTGATGTCGGCCGTCAGAGCGACGACCTCGGCGCCGGCGTGAGCGGCGACGAACTCGTCGAGGCGGTCCTGGCTGACGTCGACGGCGATCACGCGACCGCCCTCGCGCGCGACGCGCGATGCGGTGGCACGGCCGATGCCGGAGCCGGCGCCGGTGACGATGACGGTCTGGCCGGTGAAGCGGCCTGCGGTGACCTTCTCGGCCCACTCGGCTTTCGGGGTCTCGGCGGCGGTCTCGGCGGGAACGCCGTCGGGGTTGACCTGGGCGACGAGTGCATCGAGGGCGGCCTGCGGGAAGGCGCCGCCGCTCATCGCGACGAGGTTGCTGATCGGCAGGCCCGCGATAGGGGCGAGAGCCTCCGCGGTCTGGCCGCCCTGGGCGAGCAGACCGCGCAGCGCGGCGCCGCCCGCGGGGTCGTCGAGCCAGGTCTGGATGGTGGATGCTCCCGTCAGGGGGGCGGTGGTGGTGCTCATTCTCTGTCCCTTCTTCATGCAGTTCAGCGGGGCTGCGGGTCCGGGGGATGAGGATCCTTCGGGGCGGCTCCTACCGGACAACTATGTCCGGTACTAGGCTACACCCGTGCCGAGCACCGCATCCCCCCGTGCGCTCCCTCGCCAGAACCGAGGCCCCGCCGCAGCAGCCGACAACCGCAAGGCGTTGATCGCGGCTGCCCGCGAGGTCTATGCCGAAGGGGGCCTTCAAGCCCCCTTCAGCGCCGTCGCCAAGCGCGCCGGTGTCGGGCAAGGAAGCCTTTACCGTCATTTCCCCGACCGCACCGCCCTCGCCGTCGCCGTCTTCGAAGACAACGTGCGCGATCTCGAGGAGTACACCGTGCCGCCCGACCGGACGATCGACGACCTGCTCGATCGCGTGGTCGATCAGGCGGTCGTGTCGACGGCGTTCATCGAGCTCATCACCGCGGATCTCTCCGATCGCCGCGTCGCGTCGCTGGGTGCGCGGTTCCAGGCGCTCGTGGAACGTCTGGTCGCGCGTGACCGGGCCGCCGGACGCGTCGGATCCCATATCGACACCGAGGACGTGACCCTCGCGACCGGGATGCTGGCGACCGAGCTCGCCCGCGCCGACCCGGCACAGCGCCCTGCGGTCGCGCGCCGCGCGCGTGCGCTGTTCGCGGCGGCGTTCGCGCCGCGCTGATCCGGTAATAGGCTCCTGCCATGGGCCGGTTCATCTACGACACCAACGCCAACTCGGTCGACATCGACGACCGCACGCTGGCGCATCTGCGCATCGTGATGATGAACAAGCTGCGGCGGTCCGAGCCGTTCATGTTCGACGTCGAGATCGGCGACGGCAGCGGCCGGCGGAGCTTCTGGATCCACCCTTCGGTGCCGATCCAGTTCCACTTCTTCGGCAGCCGTCAGCCGCGCATCAACCGCACCTGGATCGAGAAGCTGATGCTCGCGGCGAGCGGGCCCAACGGCCTCACGATCCTGCCGGAGCCCGAGCAGGAGGATGCACCCCCACCGCCGACGGAGGGCTGAGCTCAGTCTTCGTCGTCGCCCGGCGTCACTTCCGTGCCGCCGACGGTGAGGCGCTCGACATCGAGATGGTCGACGTCGACGTTGCCGAGCGTCACGTCCTGAGAGTCACCTTCCGCCCCCAGCACCGGGACGGGACCGGTGTCGAAGTGCTCGGCGACGAGCATGATGCCGCCGGTCGAGCTGGCGGAGTTCGCGAGCTCCTCGATCCAGTCCCGGCTGAGCTCGGTGGGCTCGGGATCGTCGAACACGAACCGCAGCGGAATCGACGGATGCAGCCAGATGGTGCTGCGCCCGCGCGGCTGGTCGTCCGGATGCTTCCACGAGACCGTGAAGCTCTCGTCGCGTCGCAGCTTGGTCGCGATCACGACCTTCAGGTGCGCGAGTGCGCGGTCTTCGATATGGATCGGCATCCCGCCGCCGCCGTAGTAGATCGTGCCCACGCGCCAACAATAACGCGCGCAGAGCGCCGCGGACGCGGGTCAGAGTCGCGTCCACGCCTCCGTGAGGACGCTGCGCAGGATCTGCTCGATCTCGTCGAACTCCTTCGGCCCGATCGTGAGGGGCGGGGCGAGCTGGATGACGGGGTCGCCGCGGTCGTCGGCGCGGCAGTAGAGGCCGGCGTCGAACAGCGCCTTCGACAGGAAGCCGCGCAGCAGCCGCTCGGACTCGTCGTCGTCGAAGGTCTCCTTGGTCGCCTTGTCCTTCACCAGCTCGATGCCGAAGAAGTACCCGTCGCCGCGCACATCGCCGACGATCGGGAGGTCGGAGAGCTTCTCGAGGGTCGAGCGGAACAGCGGGGAGTTCTCGCGCACGTGCTCGTTGAGACCCTCCTCCTCGAAGATGTCGAGATTCTCGAGCGCGACGGCGGCCGAGACCGGGTGACCGCCGAAGGTGTAGCCGTGGTAGAACGCGCGGTCGCCGTGGGCGAAGGGCTCGTAGATCTTGTCGCTCACGATGGTGGCCCCGATCGGCGAGTAGCCGCTGGTCATCGCCTTCGCGCACGTGATCATGTCGGGGACGTAGCCGTACGCATCGCACGCGAACATGTGCCCGATGCGGCCGAAGGCGCAGATGACCTCGTCCGACACGAGCAGCACGTCGTACTTGTCGCAGATCTGGCGCACGCGCTGGAAGTATCCGGGAGGCGGCGGGAAGCAGCCGCCCGAGTTCTGCACGGGCTCGAGGAAGACGGCGGCGACGGTGTCGGGACCTTCGAAGAGGATCATCTCCTCGATGCGGTCCGCGGCCCAGACGCCGAACTCCTCGAGGCTGCCGGACGGCGCACCCATGTCGTCGGCGCGGTAGAAGTTGGTGTTCGGCACGCGGAAGCCGCCCGGGGTCACCGGCTCGAACATCGACTTCATGGCGGGGATGCCGGTGATCGCCAGCGCACCCTGGGGTGTGCCGTGGTAGGCCACCGAGCGTGAGATCACCTTGTGCTTGGTGGGCTGGCCCTGGATCTTCCAGTAGTACTTCGCGAGCTTGAAGGCGGTCTCGACGGCCTCGCCGCCGCCGGTGGAGAAGAACACCTTGTTGAGGTCGCCGGGCGCGTAGTCGGCGAGGCGGTCCGCGAGCTCGATCGCGGCGGGGTGCGCGTACGACCAGATCGGGAAGAAGGCGAGCTGCTCGGCCTGCTTCGCGGCGACCTCGGCGAGGCGCTTGCGGCCGTGGCCCGCGGCGACGACGAACAGTCCGGCGAGCCCGTCGATGTACTGCTTGCCCTGCGAGTCCCAGATGTGGTGGCCCTCGCCCTTGACGATGATGGGCACCCCCGGTCCGTCGGTCATCACCGACTGGCGGGCGAAATGCATCCACAGGTGGTCTTTGGCCATCTGCTGCAGCTCGGCTTCACTCCTCGCGGAGCGATTGGTGCGGGCCTGGGACTCGGTCGTGATCGACATGTGGGGCCTTCCGTCGGACTGCTCCCACGCTACTCGCGTGCCTCGCGCGCCGACATGCGACGTTTCGTCCGGTTCGGATGCCGCACTCGCCGGTCCGTCCGGACGCTCGGGCCCGCGGCATCCATCCCTTCCGCGCACAGAATCGGATCCGCTCCTGCGGACCGCAGGGCGACGCGCCGCGAAGCGGCGGCCGCCGCCAGCGTGTCGGGGGTCGTCTCCGCAGGTGCGGATCCGACGCTGTGCTCGCTCAGGTGGAGCCGCGCTCGATCAGCCGGGTGGGCAGCACGATCGGCGTCGGGGAGAGGGGATTGCCGGCCGCGGCATCGGTGAGGGCCGTCACGGCGGCCGCGGCCATCTCTCGGATCGGCTGCCGCACGGTCGTCAGGGGCGGAGTCAGCCACCGCGCGCCGCGCAGATCGTCGAAGCCCACGACGAGCACGTCGTCGGGGATGCGGCGCCCGGTCGCCGCAGCTGCGGCGTACACACCGGCCGCCATCTCATCGGTGCACGCGAAGACCCCGAGCCGTTCGCCGGCGCGCAGGCCGCGCAGCAGGGGGAGCGCCGCCTCGCGCGCGGCCGCTCCGCCCCAATCCGCCTGCACGGCGGTGAGGTCGGCACCGGGGGCGGCCAGGCGCAGCCCTTCGCGAAAGCCCGCGTTCCGCGCCCGGCCGTAGCGGTACGGCGGCGATCCGAGCACGATCGCGAACCGCGTCGCGCCGCGCTCCGCGAGGTGGGTCGCCGCCCCGAACGCGCCGTCGCGGTCGGTCGTGTGCACGCTGGTGAGCCCTCGGGAGCTCTCGGCCTGCGGATCCATCAGCACGACCGGGATCTCCGCATCCGTGATCACGGCCAATTGCGACGCGGTCGGCGAGATGAGCCCGAGCACCACGCCGGCCGAGCCGCGCCGGCGGATGCGCATGGGCCAGTCGTCGTCGGGCGTGTCGCGCTCCTCGGTGAGCACGAGGTCGTAGCCCGCGGCGGCGGCGGCGCTGCGCGCGCCGGCGGTCACCTCGTCGGAGTAGGCGTTGTGGTACGAGCCGAGCACGAGGTCGACGAGGCGGGCCGTGCCGGCGGGGCGCCCACCGGCCGACGGATCGCGGCTGTAACCCAGCGCACGCGCCGCGGCCAGCACGCGGCGCCGCGTCGCAGGAGCCAGGTCGCCGCGGCCCGACAGCGCCCTCGACGCGGTGCCGACGCTCACTCCGGCTTCGGTCGCGACATCGACGAGGGTCATTCGGGCTGGCACTCGATCAGTTTTGCGCAAGATCCTCGACCGAGGCCAGAGCCGATGGCATCGTCGGTTCCGGAAAGGGCCACCACGATGACGACGACGACATCTCCGCTGCGGATCGCGCTGATCGGCACCGGCTTCATGGGCCGCATGCACACGCAGGCCTGGCGCACCGCGCCGCACTTCTTCGACCTCCCGCTTGCGCCGCAGCGGGTGCTGCTCGTCGGGCATCGCCCCGACGCCACGGCCGAGGCCGCCGCGCGCTGGGAGTGGCCCGAACACGGCATCGACTGGCGCGAAGCCATCGAGCGCGACGACATCGACGCGATCGACATCTGCACCCCCGGCGACACCCACTCCGAGATCGCGCTCGCGGCGCTCGCCGCCGGCAAGCACGTGCTGTGCGAGAAGCCCCTCGCGAACTCGGTCGCCGAAGCGCAGGAGATGACGGATGCCGCGGCTGCCGCATCCGTTCAGCACGGCGCCGTCGCGATGTGCGGCTTCAGCTACCGCCGCACGCCGGCGCTCGCGCTCGCCCGCCGGCTCATCGAGGAGGGGCGCATCGGCGAGATCCGGCACGTGCGCGCGCAGTACCTGCAGGACTGGCTGAGCGACCCGGACTCGCCCCACACGTGGCGGCTCGACCGCGACCGCGCGGGCTCCGGCGCCCTCGGCGACATCGGCGCGCACAGCATCGACACCGCGCAGTGGCTCGCCGGTCAGCACATCGAGGCGGTGTCGGCCACCATGCGCACGTTCGTCACATCCCGGCCCCGGCGCTCGGCGGTGGAGGGGCTCGGCGGCGTCGCCGCCGACACGTCCGACCGGCTGCCGGTGACCGTCGACGACGCCGCGGCGTTCACGGCGCGCTTCGACGGCGGCGCGCTCGGCGTCTTCGAGGCGACGCGGATGGCGACAGGCCGGCGCAACGCCAACCGCATCGAGATCAACGGCGACCGCGGCGCGATCGCCTTCGACTTCGAGCGCATGAACGAGCTCGAGGTGTACGACGCCGCGGCCGATGCCGCGCAGGGCTTCCGGCGCGTGCAGGTGACTGAGGCGCAGCATCCGTATGCCGGAGCATGGTGGCCCGCCGGGCACGGGCTCGGCTACGAGCACCTGTTCGCGCACCAGGCCGTCGACTTCGTGCGCGCGGTCGCCGGCGAGATCGCGGTGTCGCCGAGCTTCGCCGACGCCGCCCAGGTGCAGCGCGTGCTCGCCGCCGTCGAGCAGAGCGCCGCGCACGACAGCATCCTCACGCCGGTGGCACCGACCGCGTTTCGACTCGCAAGCTCGCTCAACGAGCGGGATGAAGAAGGGACCCCCGCATGACCCGCACCGCCCTCGTCGTCCGCGGCGGATGGGACGGCCACCGTCCGGTCGAGGCGACCGACCTCTTCCTGCCGTTCCTGCGCGACAGCGGGTTCGACGTCACCGTCGAAGACGACCCCGAGGTCTACGCCGACGCCGACCGCATGGCGGCCACCGATCTCGTGCTGCAGTCCGTGACCATGTCGCAGGCGTCGCACGAGGCGATCCGGGGCCTTCGCGACGCCGTCGCCGCAGGCACCGGCCTCGCCGGATGGCACGGCGGCATCGCCGACTCGTTCCGCGCGAGCTCGGACTACCTGCAGCTCGTCGGCGGCCAGTTCGCGACGCACCCCTCCAAGCACCCCGACGAGGTGCACGGCGACCAGACCGACAACTACCTCGACTACACGGTCGAGATCACCGACCTCGGTCGCGCGCACGACATCATGGCCGGCATCGACGACTTCACGCTCACCACCGAGCAGTACTGGGTGCTGCACGACGACCTCATCGATGTGCTGGCGACGACGACGCACCCCGTGCAGCCGTATCACCCGTGGCACCGCCCCATCGTCTCGCCGGCGGTCTGGACGCGGGACTGGGGCCAGGGTCGCGTGTTCGTGGCCACGCCCGGTCACTCTCCCGACGTGCTGCAGGACGCGAACGTCCGCACGATCATCGAACGGGGGCTGCTGTGGGCCGCGCGGTGACCGACATCGGGATCGTCGGGCTCGGCGTCATCTCCCGCCAGTACCTGGACACCCTGCTCCCGGCGTCGAGTGCGCGCATCGCGGCCGTCGCCGACCTCGACTTCCCGCGTGCCGAGGCGGCCGCCGAGGCGATCCCGGGCTGCCGGGCGCTCACGACCGCCGAGCTGCTCGCGGATCCCGGCATCCGCACGGTCCTCAACCTCACGATCCCGGCCGCGCACGCCGAGGTCGCGCTCGCCGCCATCGCGCACGGCAAGGACGTCTACGGCGAGAAGCCGCTCGCGGCGACCTTCGCGGACGCTGCGCGGATGATGGATGCCGCGTCCGCCGCGGGCGTCCGCGTCGGCGGCGCGCCCGACACGGTGCTCGGCACCGGCGTGCAGACCGCGCGGGCCGCGATCGACGGCGGGCGCATCGGGCGGCCCGTGTCGGCGTCGGCGATGTGGGTCTCTGCCGGCCACGAGTCGTGGCATCCGCAGCCCGACTTCTACTACCGCGAGGGCGGCGGGCCGCTCCTGGACATGGGGCCGTACTACGTGACGTCGCTCGTTCAGCTGCTCGGGCCCGTGACCGCGGTGTCGGGCGCCGGATCGCGGTCGCGCGACGTGCGCGTGATCGGCTCGGGCCCGCGCGCGGGCGAGAGCGTGCCGGTCGAGGTGGACACGCACCTCACCGGCATCCTGCACCACGCGGCGGGTGCGATCTCGACCGTCACGATGAGCTTCGACGGCGTCCGCTCCACGGCGGCGCCCATCGAGGTGCACGGCGTCGACGGGTCGCTCATCGTGCCCGACCCGAACAACTTCGCCGGCGACGTGCAGCTGCATGCGCGCGGCGGGTCGTGGGAGACGCTCCAGCCCTCCGCCGGGTACGTCGACTGCGGACGCGGGATCGGGCTGCTGGACCTCGTCGCGGGCGAGGGCCGTGCGAGCGGGGCGATGGCCCTCCACGTGCTCGAGATCATGACGGCGCTCGCCGCCTCCGCGGCCTCGGGCGTGCGCGAGCCGCTGACGACGACGGTCGAGCGTCCTGCGCTCGTGCCGTTGACACCCGCCGAGGCGTGGCGGAGCCTCTGAGGCCGAACCTGCGCGGCGGGTCGCGGCATCCGTCCTCCTCCCTGCGTGCTTCAACAGGTCAACCGGGGTTCTGCAGGAGCGAAGTGCGAGCTTTCGTCCTGTGGAGGGCCGGTTGACCTGTCGAGCGGGGGCGGATTGCGGACGTCAACCCAGACGAAGTGCCCGAGTGCTGCACGCACTCGGGGCCTTTCTTTCAACGGGGGTCGGGGACCAGGGCCGAGACCGTGGCCGTCGCCACTCGAGGCTCGTCAGCGGTGGTCGCGTGCACGTGTCCGACGAGGTCGATCCGGGTCTCGGTGTCGCGTTCGGCGCACGAGCCTCCCACCCACAGATCGATGGCGCCGGGCTCCACGATCCGGTGGCCTTCTCGTCCGGTGAACGCCAGCCGCGAGGTCGGCACGGAGAACGTGACGGTCGCCGACTCCCCGGGCGCCAGGGAGACCCGCTGGTACGCGAGCAGCTGCGCGACGGGGCGGGTGACCGAGCCGACGACGTCCCGGGCGTAGAGCTGCACGACATCGGTGCCTGCGCGATCGCCCACGTTCGACAGCCGCACCTGCGCGGTGATCGTGCCGTCGGTGGCGGCATCCGAAGCGGTGAGATCCTCTCGGGCGAACGAGGTGTACGTCAGCCCGAAGCCGAACGGCCTCGCCGGCGTGTTGTCGGCGCTCGTGATGTCGGTCGGGCCCCCGAGCCTCGGGTGCAGGTACGAGTACGGCTGGGCGCCCGCGGACCGGGGCAGCGAGACAGGCAGGCGGCCGGACGGCTCGGCAGCGCCCGAGATGATCCGCGCGATCGCGGGTCCGCCTTCCTCTCCCGGGAAGAATGCCTGCAGCACCGCCGCGGCAGCGGTGCTGCCGTCGAGCATCCAGCCGACCGCGTACGGGCGTCCCGAGACGATCACCACGACGGTCGGGGTCCCCGTGGCGACCACGGCCTCGACGAGCCGGCGCTGCACACCGGGAAGCTCCAGATCATCCACGTCGTTGCCCTCGCCGACGGTGCCGCGTCCGAACAGACCGGCGCGGTCGCCCACGACGACAATCGCGACCTCGGCCTCCGCCGCCGAGCGGGCGGCGGCGGCGATGCCGCGCTCGTCGTCGCCTTCGACGTCGCAGCCACGTTCGAGCACGATGTCCGCATCCCGCAACTCCGCGCGCAGCGACTCCGCGACGGTCGGGATCTCGAAGCCCAGGGGCGTGCCGGGGTGGTGCGCCAGCACGTGATTGGCGAACGAGTAGCAGCCCATGAGCGACTCCGCGGCGTCGGCGTTGGGGCCGATCAGCGCGATTCTGCGCGGCGCCGACAGTGGGAGCACGCCGTCGTTGCCGAGGAGGACCACCGACTCCTCGGCCGTCCTGCGAGCGAGGTCGCGAAGCTCCGGGCCGTCGAGCTCCACCCGTGTCGGCGGCGACGAGAAGTCCTCGTCGAGGAGGCCGAGCTCCTCCTTCTGCGAGAGCACGCGGAGCACCGCCCGGTCCACATCGGCGCGTCCCTGAGCGCTCGAGCCGAGGAGCGCCCGCAGCGGCGCGACGAACGCGTCGCCCGTGGGCAGCTCGACGTCGATCCCCGCGCGCAGCGCCAGCAGCGCCGCCTCGCCGAGATCGGCTGCGATCCCGTGCAGCGCGTGGAGGAATGCGACCGAGAAGTAGTCGGCCACGACGGTGCCGTCGAACCCCCACTCGTCGCGCAGGAGCGCGGTGAGCAGTTCGGGGTTCGAGGCGACGGGAACACCGTCGATCTCGGCGTAGGAGTTCATCACCGACCGCACCCCGCCGTCGCGGACCGCCATCTCGAACGGCGGGAGCACGACGTCCTGCAGCCGGCGGCGCCCCATGTGCACGGGCGCGTGGTTGCGGCCGGCCTGCGATGCGGAATAGCCCGCGAAGTGCTTCAGGGTGGCGTGCACCCCGGCCGATTGCAGTCCCTTGACGTACGCGGTGCCGATCGTGCCGACGACGTACGGGTCCTCCGAGATGCATTCGTCGACACGACCCCATCGCGGGTCCATGATCACGTCGAGCACCGGCGCGAGGCCCTGGTGTATTCCGAGCTCCGCCATGGAGCGGCCGATCGCCGCGCCGAGCTGCTCGGTGAGCTCGGGGTCGAAGGCAGCGCCCCAGGCCAGCGGCGTCGGGAAGGTGGCCGCCTTCCACGCGGCGAGTCCCGTGAGGCACTCCTCGTGGACGATGGCAGGGATCCCGAGGCGGGTCTGCGCGCGAAGTCGCCGCTGCTCGGCCCAGAGCCACCCGGCGCGGGCGACCGGGTCCACCGGCCGCGTGCCGTACACGCGGGTGAGGTGCCCGATGCCGTTCGCGGTGGCGTCTTCGTAGCGCGTCGAGGTCACCATCTCTCCGGCCATCGGCGCGACGACCTCGTCTCCCTGGTCGACCCAGTACCCGACGAGCTGGGCGAGCTTCTCGTCGAGGGTCATCTGTGCGTGCAGCGCGAGCACGCGCTCCGAGACGGAGCGCAGTCCGTTGTCGCTCATCCCTTGACCGCTCCCGTCAGGCCGCCGACGATCCGCCGCTCGAAGAGGCTGAAGAACGCCAGTGCGGGGATCATCGACAGCGAGGTGAACGCCAGCACTTTCGCGGTGTCGACGGAGTACTGCGAAGAGAACGCCTGCACGCCGAGGGGGAGCGTGAAGTTCGCGTTGTCGTTGAGGAGGTAGAGCGGGAGCAGGTAGCTGTTCCAGCTCGCGATGAACGCGAGGATCCCCACGGTGATGACCCCGGGCACGGCGAGGGGGACCACCATGCGCCAGAAGAAGCCGAGGCGGCTGCAGCCGTCGATGAAGGCCGCCTCCTGGATCTCGTCGGGGATGGCCCGCAGGAACGGCACCAGGATGATGATCGTCGTCGGCAAGGCGAAGGCGATTTGCGGGAGGATGACGCCGGCCAGTGTGTTGATGAGACCCATGTCGCGTACCACGATGTACAGCGGCGTGATCGCGACGGTGATGGGGAACATGAGCCCGGCGGCGAAGAGCGCGTAGAGGGCGCCGCGCCCGCGGAAGTGATAGCGGGCGAGGACGTAGCTGGCCATGAGGCCCAGCACGATGACTCCGCCCGTGGTGACCACGGCGACGATGGTCGAGTTGAGCACCAGCGTCCAGAACGTGCTCTCGGTGAGCACGTCGAGGTAGTTCGTGAACACCCACGGGTCGGGCAGGCCCGCCGGGTTCGTCGTGATCTGCGAGTTCGAGCGGAAGCCGCCGAGGATGATGTAGATCACCGGCCCGAGCATCAGCGCGACCACGACGAGTGCGACGAAGTAGACGGCGGGGGTGCCGGCCCGCATGCGCTGACGCCGCGGGGCGTGCGGTGGCGTGGTCGCGACAGCGTCGGTCGCGACGGAGACGGCGGTCATCCGTCGTTCCTTTCGGTGAGTGCTCCCGCGGTGTCGCGGCGCAGGACGAAGCGCTGGTAGACGAGCGCGACGACGAGGGAGATGACGAAGATGACGACGGCGACGGCATTGCCGTAGCCGAAGTTGCCGGCGTTGCGGCCGTTGGCGACCATGTACGTCGCCATCGTCGAGGTGCCGGCGACGGGTGCCACGTACTGGCCCCAGATGATGTAGACGAGGTCGAACAGCTGGAGTGCGCCGATGATCGACAGGAACGCCCAGATGCGCAGCGTCGGGCCGAGCAGCGGGATCGTGATGCGCCGCTGGATCTGCCAGTAGCTCGCGCCGTCGATGGCGGCCGCCTCGTAAAGCTCCTCGGGGATGCCCTGCAGACCGGCGAGGAAGAGGATGACGGCGAAGCCGACATACTTCCACGTGAGAATCGCCATGAGCGTCCAGATCGCGATGCCGGGGTCGGCGAGCCAGTCACGGGTCAACTGGTCGAGGCCGAGATTCTCCAGCAGACCGTTGAGCGCACCGTTGGTGGCGAGCATGAGACTGAAGCCGGTGCCGACGACGACCTCCGCGATCACGTACGGGACGAAGATGAGCACCCGGATGATCGACTGCCCGCGCATCTTGCGGTTGAGCAGGAGCGCCAGCAGCAGTGCCACCGGTCCCTGCAGGATGAGCGACATCACGACGATGAAGCCGTTGTGACCCAGCGCCTCTTGGAAGTCGGGGTCGGTGAGGATCGTGACGTAGTTCTTGAGGCCGATGAAGTCGGTCGGCGGGCCGTAGCCGTGCCAGTCGAAGAAGCCGTAGTACGCCGCCATGATCACGGGGAAGATCACGAAGCCGACGAAGAAGATCAGTGCGGGTCCGACCAGCACGGCGATCTCCAGGCGGCCCGACCATCCGATCCCGCGGCGTCGGCGGCGCGGCGATGCCGGGGGCGGCGGCGTGTCGCCACCGCCCCCGGTGCGCTCCGCGCGATCCGTCTCCGGGCGATCGTCCGTACTCGGTGTCGCGCTCTTGTGCATGCGGGGTGTTCCTTATCCCTTCGCGCCGGCCGAGTTGGCCGCAGCGATCATCTCGTCGGGCGTGCTCTGTCCGGCGAGCATGTCGACGACCGCCACGTTGAGTGCGTTGCCGACGTTCTGCCCGAGCACCGTGTCGAGCCACTGCGAGACGAACGGGGCCGCGTTGTAGGCCTCGAGGATCTGCTGCAAGTAGGGCTCGGTGACCTCGGCCTGTGCGGCCTGGTTCACGGGCGGCGAGTTGAACGCCTTGTAGTACGCGGTCTGCTGGTCGTCGGACGCGACGAAGTTGAGGAAGTCGACGCACTCCTTGGGTGCCTTCGCGGAGCACGAGTAGCCGTCGACGCCACCCATCATCGAGCCGGGCTCGCCCTTGCCGCCGGGCACCTCGGGGAAGGGATACCATGCCAGGTCCGCAAGCGGCTTCTCGTCCGGCGTCAGCGAGGCGATCACACCCGGGTCCCACGCGCCCATCAGCTCGCCACCGGCCTGGTGGTTCGCGACGAGGCCGGCCGAGCTGCCGGCGCCCTGCTGGGCGGAGGTGGTGAGGAAGCCGTCGTTGAACGGCTCCGTGGCGGCGAAATCGGCGAGGTCCTCGGCGGCCTTCAGCCAGCACGGGTCGCTGAAGTCCTTCGAGTCGCCGGTCTCCTCGACCGTCTTCGGGGCGCACTCGCGCAGCGCGAACCAGTAGAACCAGTGCGCCGCCGGCCAGGCGTCCTTCGCGCCGAGGGCGAGCGGCGCCACGCCGGTCGCCTTCAGCTTGTCGTTCGCGGCGACGAGCTCGTCGATGGTCGTCGGGGTCTCGGTGACGCCGGCAGCGGTGTACAGGTCCTGGCTGTAGAAGATGCCGCCCGGCAGCACCGAGAGAGGCATCGCCCACACCTTGTCCTGGTAGGTCTCGGCCTTGAACGAGCCCTCGGAGATGTTCTCCTTCGCCTCGCCCTCGATCTTCCCCGTCAGGTCCATCAGCTGACCCGCCTGGACCATCGCGGCCATCTTGCCGCCGCCGCGCTGCAGGAAGATGTCCGGAGGGTCGCCCGCGTTGAGCGAGGTCTGCAGCTTGCCGTCCATGTCCTCGTTCTGGATCGACTGCATCTTGATCGTGACGCCGGGGTTCTCCTTCTCGAACGCGGCGATGGCGTCCTTCCAGAACTGCTGCCCCGGGCCTGTCGTCGAGTTCTGCCACAGCGTCATCTCCACGTCGCCGTCGCTGCTGCCGCCGCCGCCGGCGCAGCCGGCGAGCGCGAGCGCGCCGACGATGAGTGCCGCGGAACCCGCGAGGATCCTCTTGCGCATCATGTGATTCCCGTCTCTTCTTCGAGGAGCACCTCTGCGGCGAGGTGCTGGTGGTCGACGCGATCCGGTCGCGTACCGCCCGGCGTGCAGACCAGGCGAGAAAAGTCTGTTTTGACAACAAATGACTGTCAAACGTTTTCAATAACGGTTTCAAGGCCGTTATGATTTCGAGACATGACCCGCCGTCCCACGATCACCGACGTCGCCGCCGCCGCCGGCGTCTCGGTCGCCACCGTCTCGAAGGCGGTGAACGGGCGCTATGGAGTGGCCAGCGAGACCGTCGACAAGGTCCTCGCCGTCGTGGCCGAGCTCGGGTACGAGTCGAGCCTCATCGCCAGCAGCATGCGATCGCGCAAGACGGGTGTGATCGGCGTGCTGGTCGCGGACTTCGAGCCCTTCAGCGCCGAGGTCCTGAAGGGCGTCGGCGAGGCGCTGCGCGAATCCCGGTACGACCTGCTCGCCTACTCAGGGTCACATGGTGCCGCGGAGGGATGGGAGCGACGGTCGCTGTCACGCCTCAGCGGCACACTCATCGACGGCGCCATCATCGTCACCCCGACCGTCGTGAACGTCGGCGCTGAGGTGCCGGTCGTCGCCATCGACCCGCATACGGGTCCCGCCGATCTGCCGACCGTCGAATGCGACAGTTTCGGAGGTGCGCTGCAGGCGACGCGCTACCTCATCGAGCTCGGCCACTCGCGCATCGGCTTCATCGCGGGTCGTCCAGACTTGCGCTCGTCGATCGCCCGCGACGCCGGCTATCGGCGCGCACTCGCGGACGCGGGCATCCCCCTCGATCCGGCGTTGGTCGGCTCGGGGAGCTACCAGCAGGGCGCCGTCCGCGTGGCCGTACTCGAGATGCTCCGCCGATCCGACCGGCCGACCGCTGTCTTCGCCGCCAACGACATCTCGGGTCTGGAGATCGTCAGGGTGGCGTCCGAGCTCGGCATCGACGTCCCCCGCGACCTCTCGGTGATCGGCTTCGACGACGTCCCCGAGGCATCCAAGTCCACGCCCGCGCTGTCGACGGTGCGCCAGCCCATGCAGGTGCTCGGCGCCGAGGCCGTCGGCATGCTCCTGGAGCTGATGGAGGGGAACACGCCCGCCGTCACGCATGTCAAGCTGCCGACGCGTCTCGTGCCCCGGGACACCACTGCCCCGCCGGCGTGAATCAGCTCCGAGCTGCGCCGCCAGGATCCCGGAGCAGCTCGGCGAAGGCGGCCTCGGCGGCTCCGATGAGGAGGCGATCCTCGGCCAGTGATGCGACACGTATGAGGAGATGCTCGCTGGTCGCCGACATCGTCTGCTCCTGGACCATGGTCCCGAGTCCCGGCACATCGACCGCGGCGATCGTCGCGAGGAAGCCGCCGAGCACGACCACAGAGGGGTTCAGCGCGTTGACGGCGTTGGCGAGCGCCGTCGAGAGGATGCGGCGCTGTCGCGCGACCTCCTCGGCCGCGGTCGGGCCCGCCGCCGACACAGCCGCAGCGAGCGTCGGCTCGTCCGCCGCGTGAAGTCCGACGGCGGCGAGCAGCCGGGCTCGGCTGACCTCGTCCTCGAGCACGCCGTCGCCGGCGCGACGGTCGGTGGCCGACGCGATGCCGGGGCGATTCTGCCCGAACTCGCCGGTGTAGCCGCCCGCGCCGAGGAGCGGCTTGCCGTGCACGATGAGGCCGCCGCCGATGCCGCTCGCGCCGCCGTTGAGGTACACGACGTCATCGAACCCGGCCGCGGCGCCGTAGAGGTGCTCGGCGATCGCCCCCAGCGTCGCATCGTTGCCGACGACGGTCGGCAGGCCGGTGGCCTCGGCGACGAGGTCACGAACCGGCGCGTCCACCCAGCGCAGGTGGGGCGCGTTGCGGACGAGCCCGTCCGCCGCCCGCACGAGCCCCGGCACGGCGAGGCCGACGCCGACGATGCGTGCGTGTGCGAGTTCGCCGGCGCGCCACGTCTCGACGCGCTCCGCGATGAGCCGTGCCGTCTCTTCCGGAGACAGCAGGCGGTCGAGTTCGATGCGATCGCGGACCGGGATGCCGCGGTCCAGGCCGACGGCGGCGATCGTGAGCGCGTCGACCTCGGGGTTCGCGGCGATCGCCATCACACGTGCGTCGGCGGCGACCACCGGGGAGGGGCGCCCCACCCGCCGGGATGGATCGGGCGCGCGTTCCACGACCAGCCCTTCGCGCGCCAGCTCGGCCACGAGGTCCGCGATCGTCGATCGATTGAGCCCCGTGGCCTCGGTCAGTCGCGCGCGGGAGAGCGGTCCTTCGAGGTGCACCAGGCGCAGCAGCCGGGCCAGGTTGCGCTGACGCACGCCCTCGGCGGCCGTTGGATCGCTCACCGTCTCACTGTAGAGGGAGGCGGGGCGGCGTCCCGGGGTTTGTTGCGGGGGGCGTCAAACCGCCGGCGTCCCACGCCCGGGAGATCAGGCTGATGGCCGCTGGGCGCCGGCCGGTGAGATCGTGTCGACCGCCACGGCGAAGTCGAGGGTCTGGAGCACTTCGACAGCCCGGTCGTAGCGAGGGCCGGCGAGGACGACGAAAACGGCTCCCACGACGTCGATGAAGCCTGCGGTCGCTCCACGGGTGCGGACCTCGTAACGATCGATGTCGATGCGCTCCCACCGGACGGGGGAGTCCTCGGGCGCCGGTGGCTCGGGGTGTCGCGGCGGCATCTCCTTCAGTGATGGGATGACGCGCGATCGCAGCGCACTGCGCCTCGCGGGTGAGGACGGCCTCTCGAGCACCATAGGAGACTCCTCTCGTCGCGCCCCGTCCTCCGCCTGGCGTGCAGTGTCCGCTCAGGGGTGTGACGCAGGTGGGAAAGGCCGACCGGGGACTGACATCGGCGTCGACGCGAACCGGATCGCGTTCCCGAGATCATTGTCCTCCCGGTTCGCCGGGGGCCGTGTTAATGCCCGGTGAACTTCCTGTCACAACCGGACATCCCACCCCTGCCGGCGACGCTCGGCTGAACAACCGCCCGAGAAGGTCGGAGCGTGGTGGACGCAGCATCCATTCTGGTATAGGTTGTCGGCAGCAACATTTATCGCGAAGGAGCGTCATGCCCACCCCCACCCGCGCCGACAAGTTCTCGTTCGGTCTCTGGACCATCGGCTACAACGGCACCGACCCCTTCGGCGGACCGACCCGCAATCACCTCGACGTCGTCCACGCCGTCGAGAAGCTCGCCGAGCTCGGCGCGTACGGACTCACCTTCCACGACGACGACCTGTTCGCCTTCGGATCGACGGATGCCCAGCGCCAGACGCAGATCGACCGCCTCAAGGGCGCGCTCGCCGACACCGGCCTGATCGTCCCGATGGTCACCACGAACCTGTTCTCGGCCCCCGTCTTCAAGGACGGCGGCTTCACGTCGAACGACCGGGACGTCCGCCGCTTCGCGCTGCGCAAGGTGTTCCGCCAGCTCGACCTCGGTGCCGAGCTCGGCGCCAAGACGTTCGTCATGTGGGGCGGCCGCGAGGGCGCCGAGTACGACTCCGCCAAGGACATCCGCGCCGCGCTCGAGCGCTACCGCGAGGCCGTCAACCTCCTCGGCGACTACGTGACCGACAAGGGCTACGACATCCGCTTCGCCATCGAGCCCAAGCCGAACGAGCCCCGCGGCGACATCCTGCTGCCCACGCTCGGGCACGCGATCGCGTTCATCGACTCGCTCGAGCGCCCCGAGCTCGTCGGCCTCAACCCCGAGGTCGGCCACGAGCAGATGGCGGGCCTGAACTTCGCCGCCGGCATCGCGCAGGCGCTGTTCCACGGCAAGCTCTTCCACATCGACCTCAACGGCCAGCGCGGCATCAAGTACGACCAGGACCTCGTGTTCGGCCACGGCGACCTGCACAACGCGTTCGCGCTCGTCGACCTGCTCGAGAACGGCGGCCCCGGCGGCGTGCCCGCGTACGACGGCCCGCGCCACTTCGACTACAAGCCCTCCCGCACCGAGGACGAGACCGGCGTCTGGGACTCGGCCGCCGCGAACATGCGCACCTACCTGCTGCTCAAGGAGCGCGCCGCGGCCTTCCGCGCCGACCCCGAGGTGCAGGAGGCGCTCGCGGCCGCGAAGGTCGACGAGCTGTCGGTTCCGACGCTCAACCCCGGCGAGACGTACGACGACTTCCTCGCCGACCGCTCGGCCTACGAGGACTTCGACGCCGACGCGTACCTCGGGGGCAAGGGCTTCGGCTTCGTCCGCCTGCAGCAGCTCGCGACCGAGCACCTGCTCGGCGCCCGCGGCTGACGTCATCCCACACCGACCGCGACTTCCCGATCTGCCCGTCTCGATCGTGAGAAGACAGTCGCGGGACGAGACCCTGGGTGAAGCCCAGGGTCTCGTCCCTCATCTGTCACCTCACGATCTGGGGTCGGCGCCGTCGGAGCGCGATCGAACAGCGTGAAGGAGCGCACATGAGCCTCGTCATGGGGGTCGATTCGTCGACGCAGTCCTGCAAGGTCGTGATCGTGGATGCTGCGACCCAGGCGGTCGTCAGGCAGGGGCGCGCGTCGCACCCGGACGGCACCTCGGTCGACCCCGAGGCGTGGTGGAGCGCGCTGCAGGAGGCGATCGCCGATGCCGGAGGGATCGACGACGTCCAGGCCTGGGCGATCGGCGGGCAGCAGCACGGCATGGTGGCGCTCGACGCCGAGGGCCGGGTCGTCCGCGACGCGCTGCTGTGGAACGACACCCGCTCGGCACAGGCCGCGGCCGACCTCACGGCGCAGTTCGGCGCCGACGAGCTCGCGCGGCGCACGGGCCTCGTGCCCGTGGCATCCTTCACGATCACGAAGCTCCGCTGGCTGCGCGACCACGAGCCCGAGAACGCGGCACGTGTGGCCGCCGTCGCCCTGCCGCACGACTGGCTGACCTGGCGGCTGCGCGGGTTCGGACCGGAGGGCGGGTCGCCGCGCGGCGCCGAGCTCGGCGAACTCGTCACCGACCGCTCCGACGCCTCGGGCACGGGCTACTGGAACCCCGCCACCGGCGGGTACGACCACGAGCTGCTCATCGCCGCCCTCGGCCACGACGCCGCGCTGCCGCGCGTACTCGGACCCGCCGAATGGGTGACGGATGCCGCGGGCCGCCGTGTCGGCGGCGGCGCCGGCGACAACGCGGGCGCCGCCCTCGGGCTCGGCGCCGGTCCCGGAGACGTGGTCGTGTCGATCGGCACCAGCGGAACCGTGTTCGCGGTGAGCGAGGAGCGCACGATCGACCCCTCCGGCACGGTCGCGGGCTTCGCCGACTGCACGGGCCGGTTCCTGCCGCTCGTCGCGACGCTCAACGCGGCGCGCGTGCTCGACGCGATCGGGCGCGTGCTCGGCGTCGACCACGCCGAGCTGTCGCGGCTGGCTCTGTCCGCCCAGCCGGGCGCAGCGGGCCTGACGCTGGTGCCCTACTTCGAAGGCGAGCGCACCCCGAACCTCCCCGACGCCACCGCCTCGCTCACCGGCATGACGCTGGCCTCGACGACGCGCGAGAACCTCGCGCGGGCCGCGGTCGAGGGGATGCTCTCGGGGCTCGCCGCCGGGCTCGAAGCCCTCCGTGCACTCGGCGTGCCGCTCGAGCGCGCGCTGCTCGTCGGCGGTGGCGCGCAGTCCACGGCGGTGCGCGCGATCGCGCCCCTCGTGCTGGGCCTGCCGGTCGAGGTGCCCGAGCCCGGAGAGTACGTGGCTCTCGGCGCCGCGCGGCAGGCAGCATCCGTCCTCCCCTCCTGAGCTCTCCCGCTCTCGCGGGCGCGTCCGGGCTCTCCCACGCCCCGTCCATGTCCGGACTTCGCAGGTTCGGCGGCCCACGGCGATGGGAATCCCGGACTCCGGCTCGCGGGGAGTCTTTGCGGATCAGGCGAGATTCTCCGCGAAGTCCGGACTTCGCAGATTCGCGGGCCTGAGACTCTGCGATTCCCGGACCTCGCGGCTACCGGGCCCGAGATTCTCCGCGAAGTCCGGACTTCGCAGATTCGTGGGCCTGAGACTCTGCGATTCCCGGACCTCGCGGGTTCCGGGCCCGAGATTCTCCGCGAAGTCCGGGCTTCGCAGATTCGCGGGCCTGAGACTCTGCGATTCCCGGACCTCGCGGCTCCCGGGGCAACGGGCAGAGAAGGCGTCCCGGCAGGACCGGACCCGCGCGGGCTGAATCGTGCAGGTGCGCCCGGCGGGAATGGGGAGAACTGCCGATGTATCGCCGGGGGCGGCATCCGTATCTTCCCTGTATGGATGCTGCGACGCTCGCCGGTGCGGTCTCGACCGTGCTGTTCGCCGCGGCCAACCTGCCGATGGTGGTGAAGGCCGTGCGCTCCGGCGACCTGCGCTCGTACAGCCTCAGCGCGCTCCTGATGGGCAACGTCGGCAATGCGGTCTACACCGTCTACGTGCTGAGTCTGCTGTGCGGGCCGGGGTGGATCCTGCACGGCGTCTCCCTCCCGACGATGTTGACCATGCTCGTGCTGCACGGGGTGTCCGTGCACGCGCATCGGAGTCGCGCGGCGACGACCGGACACGGCGCGATGACGGCGGTAGCATTCGGGCATGGCGGACACGGTCGCCGTGCTCGAACAGGCGCGGGCGGCATACCGGTCCGGTGACTGGGAGGCGGCGCGGGAGGCGTTCGAGGGGGCCCGCCGCGACGCCGCGGCCACCGGTGCCGACCTGCGCGCGCTCGCGTCGTGCGAGTGGTGGCTCGGGCGACAGGACGCCTGTCTCGGGCGCCTCGAGTCGGCCTTCCGTGTGCTCTCCGACGAGGGCGACGCGATGGGCGCGGCCGAAGCGGCGCTCGTCGTCGCGCTCGTACGCCTGATCCGCGCCGAGATCACGGTCGGCACCGCGTGGGTGCGGCGCGCGCGGCGGATCCTCGCCGGTCTTCCTGACGGCCGTGGGCACGCGTACGAGGTGTATCTCACGGTGAGCATGGACCTCGACGGCACCGGCGCGCTGTGGCCGGCCGAGAGCGTGTCGCGCATGCGCGAGCTGGCCGACGCGCTGCGCCAGCCCGCGGTGTCCGCGTTGAGCGCGGTCGTGGCCGGGATGCACGCGATCCGGGCGGGGCGCACGGCCGAGGGATTCGCGCAGCTCGACGAGGCGATGCTCTGCGTCGTGTCGGACGAACTCGAGCCGGAATGGGCGGGCGACGTGCTGTGCACCACCATCCACGTGTGCCACGAGCTCGCCGATTTCCGCCGCATGGCCGACTGGACCCGCGCGACCGAGGCCTGGTGCGCCGCACGCGGCGCGCACGTCCTCTACGCCGGCGTCTGCCGCGTGCACCGACTCGAGCTCCAGTCCGCGAGCGGGGAATGGGATGCTGCGGAAGCGGCGCTCGAGCGCGCGTGCGAGGACCTCGGATCCGATCATCCCTGGATCGCCGGTGAGGGATGGAACCAGCTCGGCGAGATCCGGCGGCTCCGGGGGGACGCCGCCGGAGCACGCGAGGCCTACCGCCGTGCGAGTGAGGCGGGCATCGACCCGGTCCCCGGAGAGGCGCTGCTGGTGCTCGCGGAGGGCGACACCGAGCGGGCCGCGGCGATGATCGCCGCCGCGCTCGAGCAGCGCGACCGCATGGGCCGCGCGCGGCTGCTGCGCCCGGGGATCGAGATCGCCCTCGCGGACGGGCGGCCCCGGGAGGCCGAGCACCTGCTCGACGAGCTCGAGGGCGACGCGCGCGCCTTCGGCAGCGACGGGTTCCACGCGTGGGCGGCTCACGGGCGCGGGATGATCCTGATCCAGGCGGGCGATGCCGCGGGCGCGGTCGGCCGGCTGCACGCCGCCCTCGATCTCTTCCGGCGCTTGGGCCAGCCCTGGGAGCAGGCGAACGTGCTCTGCTGGCTCGCCACCGCCCATGAGCTCCGCGGGGAGCCGGCGCTGGCCGCGCAGCTGCGGGAGCAGGCGGGCGCGATCTTCGGGCGCCTCGGCGCGCCACCGGTGATCGTGCGATCCGCGGCAGCCGACGGCGGCGGCCCGCTGACAGCCAGGGAGCGCGAGATCGTCGAGCTCGTCGCACAGGGCAGGGCCAACAGGCAGATCGCCGACGAGCTCTTCATCAGCGAGAAGACCGTGAGCCGGCATCTCGCGAACATCTACGTGAAGCTCGACGTCGGCTCGCGCACCGCCGCCGCCGCATGGTGGCGCGAATACGCGGGGAAGCGCGTCCGGTGATGGCCTCTGCATCGAATGGTGCAGACGCACCAGCCGGATCTGCGCGGTTCTGCCGACGCGGCGGCTCCCTCACGCTCCCTAGCGTCGGGGTCAGGCAATACACGGAGCACTCGCGAAGGAGAACAAGATGTCCATGACGACCACCGAGTCCGAGGCGAAGAACGCGACCGCGGCCTTCGCCGACCGGATCCTGGATGCCACGCTCGGCTGGATGGACCTCATGGCCGTCCACCTCGGCTCGCAGCTCGGCTGGTACGCCGAGCTGTCGCAGGCCGACGGCCTCACCGCCGACGAGCTCGCCGAGCGCACGCGCACCGACCCCCGGTACGCGCGCGAGTGGCTCGAGCAGCAGTCCGCGACCGGAATCCTGCACGCCGATGAGGCCGCTGATCCCGCCGCTCGGCGGTTCCGCCTCGCGCCGGGTGTCGCCGAGGTGCTGCTCGACCGGGGGAGTCTGTCGTACCTCGAACCGCTCGCTCGCATGGCGGCGGCCTCGGGGACCCAGATCGACGCCCTCCTCGACGCCTACCGCATCGGCGGCGGCGTCAGCTGGGAACAGCTCGGCCGGCACGCCCGCGAGGCGCAGGCCGACATGAACCGGCCGTGGTTCGACGATCTGCCCGGCCTCTTCGCGGGGATCGACCGGCTCGATGCCGTGCTCCGGCGCCCTGATGCCCGCATCGCAGACCTGGGCTCCGGCGGCGGCTGGTCCTCGATCGCCCTGGCGAAGGCGTACCCGCAGCTGCGCGTGGTCGGCCTCGACATCGACGAGGCCTCCGTCGAGGCGGCCCGGCAGAACGCCGCTGAAGCCGGGGTCGCCGACCGCGTCGAGTTCCTGCTGTGCGACGCGGCGCTCGTCGCCGGGTACGGCCCGTTCGACGCCGTCTTCGCGTTCGAGTGCCTGCATGACATGCCGCATCCCGTGGAGGTGCTCTCGGCGGCGCGCGGTGCGGTGAGCCACGACGGCATGGTCGTCATCATGGATGAGGCCACCGAGGAACGCTTCGCCGCGAACGCGAGCGAGGTCGAACGACTGCTCTACGGGTTCAGCCTCTTCGTCTGCCTGCCCGACGGTCGCTCGCACACCCCGAGCGCCGGCACCGGCACGGTGATGCGCCCCTCGACCCTGCGCGGCTACGCGCGTTCGGCGGGGTGGTCGGACATCCGGGTGCTGGTCCCCGAGTTCGGCCTCTGGCGCTTCTACGAGATCGTCTGACCCGGGCGGCCCCTCGCGAGCTCTTCGCGGCGGGGCTTCCGGGATCGCGATCCCGCGGCCTTCCGAACCGTTTGCAGGACCGCTCCGGATGCCGCGCGCCTCGGCCACCGCGGCAACGCGGCGTTGGTCGCGCTCGCCGCGGCCGGTCCTGAGAACGGTCGGGGCCATGGGACACAATGGGCGCATGGCCGACGCCGACGAACAGCTCGACGCGATCGCCGCGGAGCTGTACGCCCTCCCGCCGGCGGAGTTCACGGCCGCCCGCAACGCCCGTGCCGGGCTCGCGGCGCCGGCGCTCGCGAAGCGGCTCAAGACGCTGCGCAAGCCCACCGTGTCGGCGTGGGCGGTCAACCTGCTCGCCGGCGACGGGCAGCTCGCCGACGCGGTGGAGCTGTCGACAGCCCTCCGCGAAGCACAGGACGACCTCGACGCCGCCGAGCTGGCGCGCCTCGGCCGCCAGCGGCGTCAGCTGGTCGGCGCCCTCGCCAAGCAGGCGGTGGGGCTCGCCGAACAGGCAGGGGGCACCCTGAGCGCGGCCGCGCGCGACGACGTCGAGAAGACGATCAATGCGGCGGTGATGGATGCCTCGGCCGCGGCCGCCGTCCTCACGGCCCGGCTCGTCAAGCCCCTGGAGGCGGGCGACATCGACCCGGCCGCGCTCGCCGACGCCGTGGGCGGGTCGCTCCCCGGAGCCGTCGCCGCGCCCCCGCGCGACGATCTCG
>NZ_JBDGJU010000040.1:0-26785 GCF_057656735.1 Microbacterium sp. Soil_C_42 | reverse complement strand
CTACAATCAGCACAGGCGCCACTCCGCCATCGGAGCCCCACCCTTCAGCAGACTCAACAACCTGCCTGGACATCACACCTAAGCGCCCCCCGAAGCCTGCCCCTCGGCCTCCTCGTCGCGCTGCCGCCTCGCCGCCCGCCCGGCGTCGCGCACGGCCAGCACCAGGAGCACCAGGACGACCACGGCCGGGGCGGCGAGCGCGAGCGCCGCCGCGGGATCGGCGAACGCGCCCGTCGCCGCTCCGAGGGCCACCGCGAGGATCAGCAGCTGCGTGACGATGCCGCCCGAACGCCCCCACGACTGGCCGCGCCAGATCGCGAACGCGAAGGCGATGACCGCAGCAGCGCCGACCAGGGTCAGCACCGCCAGCGCGATCGCGCTCTCGATCGCGCCGGTGTCGCCCGAGGCGATCGCGACGATCTCGCGGACCGTGAGCGCGGCGAGGCCGAGTCCCTCGAGCCCCACCAGCACGGCAGCGATCCTTCCGGACAGGTTTGTCCGCATTCTCCGTCGACTCCTTCTTCCACCGACAGCGGTTTGTGCGAACCCTCCACACCCCCTGGGGAACACTCAGCAAGTCCTACACAAACCCGCCGATGAACCCTTGATTCAGGTAAACCGCTATGGGACGATTGGTGAAGCCGTGTGCTCCCACAGCGACGTGGGGCGAGATTCTTCTCGCACATCCCACAGGGTACCGGACCCGAACCGGGCTCTTATTCCCCACCCCTCTGTCACAAGGAGCACCACCATGGACTGGCGCGACAAGGCCGCCTGCCTGACCGTCGACCCCGAACTGTTCTTCCCCGTCGGGAACACCGGTCCGGCCGTCGATCAGATCGAGAAGGCCAAGTCGGTGTGCGCACGCTGCACCGTCACCGAGATCTGCCTGCAGTACGCCCTCGAGACCGGTCAGGACTCGGGCGTGTGGGGCGGTCTCTCCGAGGACGAGCGCCGCGCGCTCAAGCGCCGCGCCGCCCGCGCCCGCCGCGCCTCATAGCGAGAACCTGCAGAGAACGGATGCCGCATCCCGCGGCATCCGTTCTGCATGTCGCAGGGTGAGCGCGTGAGACTCAGTTCTTGGCGCGCTCGATGTAGCGCAGCGGGATGTCGATCGTGACCTCCGTGCCGCTGCCCATGATGGTGTGCCAGTCGATGGTGCCGCCGAGCTCGCCCTGGATGAGAGTGCGCACGATCTGCGTGCCGAGGCCGCGACCGACCTGACCCTCGGGGAGGCCGGAGCCGGTGTCGCGCACGCGCACCTCGAGGCGGTCGTCGGTGCGCTCGGCGATGATCTCGACGTCGCCCTCCTGCCCCGCGAGCCCGTGCTCGACGGCGTTCGTGACGAGTTCGGTGAGGGCGAGCGCGAGCGGCGTCGCGTATTCGCTGGGCAGGGTGCCGAAGCGGCCCGTGGAGTGGGTCTTGGCGCGCGTGTTCGGCGCCGCGGCGACCTCGGCCACGAGCTTGAGCACGCGGGCGAACACCTCGTCGAAGTCCACGTTCTGCGCGAGGCCCTCCGACAGGGTGTCGTGGACGACGGCGATCGCCGACACGCGGCGCATGGCCTGCGTGAGCGCCTCCCGCGCCTCCTCGGTGTGAGAACGGCGCGCCTGGATGCGCAGCAGCGACGCCACCGTCTGCAGGTTGTTCTTGACGCGGTGGTGGATCTCCCGGATCGTCGCGTCCTTGGTGATGAGCTCCTGCTCCTGGTGACGGATCTCCGTCACGTCACGGCAGAGCACGATCGCGCCGATGCGCGTGCCGTGATCGCGCAGCGGGATGGTGCGCAGCGACACCGTCACCCCGCGCGCTTCGAGATCGGCGCGCCACGGCGCACGGCCGGTGACCACGACCGGGAGCGACTCGTCGAACTGGCGCTTCGTCGGAAGGATGCCGGTCACGACCTCGACGAGCGACTCGCCCTCGAGCTCGTCGTCGAAGCCGAGGCGGTTGAACGCCGACAGCGCATTGGGGCTCGCGAAGGTGGTGATGCCGTCGACGTCGAGCCGGACGAGACCGTCGGACGCGCGCGGCGCGCCGCGGCGCGGCGACGTCGGCGCGGACAGGTCGGGGAAGTCGCCCGATGCGATCATGCCGAAGAGATCGTCGGCGCAGTCGTTGAAGGTGATCTGCTGCCGCGAGGGCGTGCGGGCCTCGCCGAGGTTCGTGTGACGGGTGATCACACCGATCACCGTCACCTCCTTGCCGCTCCTGCGGGCCACCGGCACCGCGCGAACGCGGGTCGGGGTCTCTTCGAACCAGTCGGGCGACGCCGAGTCGACGATGCGGCCCGTCTGGAACGCCTCGCGCACCTGCGTGCGCCACTGCGGCCGCACGCGGTCGCCGACGATGTCGCGGTAGAAGAGCGTCGCCGCACCGCCGGGACGGGTGTGGGCGACGGCGACGAAGGAGTCGTCGGAGGTGGGCACCCAGAGCACGATGTCGGCGAACGCCAGATCGGCGAGGAGCTGGCCGTCTCCTGCGAGACGGTGCAGCCACTCCACGTCTTCTTCACTGGAGCGGCCCTGGGCGTAAACGAGATCGCTGAGGGTCGACACGGACCTAGCCTAGAGCGCGCTGCTCACACGACTCGTTCGCCGACACGTGCCATGTCGTCGGCGTCGGCGTGCGCGGGTCTGCCGGCACCGATGCGATGGACGCCCCGGCGCCGCGGCTTCGCGGCGCGCTGCGGGGTGGGAGCGGGCACGATCGCCTCGCCCACGAGTCGGCGCAGCGCCAGCGTGAAGGGCGATCGAGGCGCCACATCGGCGATGGGCTGGGATGCGAGGATCGCGGCATCCGCGGATCTCGGGTCCTGCGGGAGGAACCAGACGTCCTCGATGCCGCCGAAGCGGTCGAGAGTGCGGCGCACCTGCCCGCGAGCGTCGACGCCGAGGGTTCCGGGACGGAGCCGGTTGGCGACCACGGCCACGCGGGTCGCGCCGACGGTGGCACGGAGGTCGGCGTGCCCGCGCAGGAATCGCGCGACGCCCACCGGATCGGCCGCCACCACCGCGACCACGAGGTCTGCGGCGCGCAGCGCGGCGAGGGTGGCGGCATTGCGTCGCGGCCCGTCGAGGTCGCTCATGATCTCTTCGTCGCGCTCGAGCGACGAGGAGACGTCGACCACCGTGTAGTCGGCCCACTCTCGACAGGCGGCGAGGGCGGCGCCCACGCGCCGTTCGCTCAGCTCGGGCCAGCGGGAAGGCCGGTTGATGCCCGTGAGCACGTCGACACCGGTGCGGCCGAGCGGCACAGCGATGCGGGTGAGCTCGCGCGCGTCGAGACCGCCGAGCTCGGCCTGCCGGCACGCGGCGGCGAATCCGGGGCCCTCGTCGGCGAGCCCGAGCGTCAGGGCGAGCGACGGCGCGTGCGTGTCGGCGCCGACCAGCGCGACGTGGCGTCCGCCGCGCGCGAGCTCGACGGCGAGCTCTGTCGCGACGGTGGACCGGCCGGGAGCCCCGGCGGGACCCCACACCGCGATCACGCGCGGCTGCGGTCGCGCGGGCGTCGGCTCCGACGGGCGCGGCGTCGCTGCGAGGGCCTCGGCGATCCGCCAGGGCTCGGTGTGCAGATGCAGCGGGGCCTCGAGGCCGCACGACGCCGCGATCCGCTCCCCCGCCGCGTCCTCGACGAGGGGCACGACGCGCGTGCCGGCACGGTCGCAGAGGGCGACGACGGCCGGCGACATCGTTGCCCGCGACACCGCGACCACCAGCGCGTCGGCGTCGGCGAGCGCCCGCAGCATCGTCTCGGCGTCGGCGCCCAGCATCCCGTCCGCGGCAGCGAGGGCGGGAGCGGATGCCGCGACCTCGGCGATCACGTCGATCCCGTCGCGCCGCAGCCCCTCGACGAGGAGCCGGGCGTCGTCGACGGCGACGACGACCCTCATGAGCCCGAACCCGTCGTCGGGACGATGGAGAGCGCGGACTCGTCGGCCATCGCGGCGAGGGTCGCCGGCACGTCCGCCCGCGGGATCACGAGTTCGAGGGCGGCCGTGCCGCCGCCGATCATCGAGTCGTCCCGCGTCACCGAGACCACGGTGGCGTCGGCGACCAGGATGCGCGGCTCGTCGTACGCCCCCTGCTCGAGCAGCGGGGCCGACCAGACCTCGACGACGCTGCCCGCCGCGACCGACGCCGGCACGTCGACGGCGCTGCGGACGACGACGCTCGTGGTGCGTGCGGAGGAGGGATCGCCGACGGATGCTGCGGGCACCAGTTCGCCCGCCTCGATCGTGCGGGTCGCGACGACGGGCTCGTCGAGGTCGTCCGCGCTGAGGTAGGTGCCGGCGAGCGCCCCGAGTGCGACGTCGACGACCTTCAGGTCGCCGGTCCCGACGGCCTCGCCGGGGACGATCGTGTGGGCGGCGGCGTACACCGGGACGGTCTGGCGCGCGGCCGACACCACGAGCCACACGCCGACGACGGATGCTGCCACGAGGAGCACGCCGAGGAAGAACCGCGCATCGCCCCAGAAGGCTCGGCGCGGGGTGCGGACGGGGTCGTGGGCGGCTGTCATGCGTCCATCGTCGCCGACTCGGCGTGAGGCCGTCGGGCGTTATCCACAGGGGTGAGGGGGCCCTGCCCGCACCGGGGAGGCAGGTCCATAATGGGGGCATGTCAGATGACCCGACGTCCGACGTGCGGCTCTACGCACCCGCCCAGGTGGGCGAGGTGCTCGGCGTCTCGGTCGACGAGGTCATGGCTCTGGTCCACGAAGGGCGGATCCGGGGCGTGCGGGTCGGCGCGCCCGCGCGCTGGCGGATCGACGCAGCGAGCGTCGAGGACTACCTCGACGACCAGGCCGAGGAGGCTCGGCGCATGGCGCTCTGGCGTCAGTCCCAGACAGCCAGCTTCCCCGAGCTGTGGGGCGGAAGCATCGTCCGTCACCCGGACTGAGCACGGCACCACTCGCGCGGATGCGCCGGCCCGGCGGTCAGGGGATCGCCGGCGCCTCGTCCGCGCGGATCCACGCGATGGCCGCGAACGGCACCAGCCGGTAGCCCGATACCGCGTCGGCGCGCCGCGGCGCGCCGCGGTCGTGCACCGCGAGGTCGAGATGGTCGGCGCCGGCGCGATCGATCGTGCCGGTGAGGACGCGCCCCGAGACGAGGTGCACGGCGACCCCCGCCCGGCGGCGCACGAGGTCGCGCAGCACGAAGCCGAAGGTGAGCCGATCGGCCAGGGGCGATCTCGGCGGCGCAGGGCGCGCGGTGCGCAGGAGGTCGGCGTGCGGGAGGCCGATGGCCCCCATCGCGGCGAACGGCACGACCACCGCACCACCCGGTCCGTCGGCGAGGGCGAGGGCCACCCAGTCTGCGCCCACGCCGGTCACCGACGCGCGCACCGTCGTGCCGTCGGCGAGGTCGAACGACGCCACGGCTGGCGACGCTCCCTCGCGGGCGGCGAGCAGCGTCAGACGCTCGGACAGCTGCACCCGCGAGAGCCGCAGGCGCTCGGCCTCGGTGTCGAGCGCGGCACGCTCGGCCTCCCATTCGGAGGCGAGCTGATCCTCGAGGTCGTCGAAGAAGCGGTCCCAGCGCACTCAGTGAGAGTAGGGCACCGCGGCCGTTCGGCCGACGAGTTATCCACAGCCGACCAGGCCGGATTTTCCTGAGAGTTCGCTGTGTGGTCTACTGTCCGGGAAGACATCCCCCTGTCGAGATTGGCACCCATGGCAACGACGCCCGCGGGCACCGCCCGCGTACCCAATGCGTCCCGCAGCAGCGCGCAAGTCGCAGAGTTCTTCGCGCCGCAGCGGACGCCGTCCATAGCGCTCCCCGCTCCGGAGCCGTTCCTGCGCAACCTCACGGTCGGCGTGCTCGAGGTCTTCGCGGGCGTCCGCGAAGTCGACCAGCTCGCCCGCTGGCTCACCGAGGACGCCTACCGCAAACTCGTCACGCGCGCGAACCTCGCGACGCGGGCGCGCAGCGCCCGCGGCGTGGCGGCGAAGCGCCCCGTGCACACGATCATGTCGGTACACGAGTCCTCACCCGCCGACGGCATCATCGAGACGGTCGTAGTCGTGCGGGGGCCTGCCCGCACGCGAGCCCTCGCCGTGCGGATCGAGGGCATGGACGGCCGCTGGCGCGCCACTTCGCTCGCGCTGCTCTGACGCACACGCCGTCCGGCGCTCACGCCTCGAGGCGCCGTGCGGCGCCACGCCGTCCACGACCCGGCGACGGAACCGGCGCCGACGACGCGGTCGTCTGCTACTGCTTGTACGACGAGAGGAAGTTGCCGAGCCGCTCGACGGCTTCCGCGAGGACGCGCGCTTCGGGCAGCGTGACGATGCGCAGGTGGTCGGGGGTCGGCCAGTTGAAGCCGGTGCCCTGCACCAGCAGCACGTGCTCGGCGACGAGGAAGTCGTAGACGAGCTTCGCGTCGTCGCGGATCTCGTAGACGTCCGGGTCGAGCCGTGGGAACGCGTAGAGCGCACCCTTGGGCTTCAGGCACGTCACGCCGGGGATGCGCTCCAGGCCCTCCCACGCCGCATCCCTCTGCTCATGGAGGCGTCCTTCGGGCGCGATGAGCGCGTCGATCGACTGGACGCCGGACAGCGCGGCCTGCACGGCGTACTGCGCCGGCACGTTGGGGCACAGACGCGTGGACGCGAGCAGCTGGATGCCCTCCAGGAAACCCGCCGCATGCTTCTTCGGTCCGGTGATGACGAGCCAGCCCGAGCGATAGCCCGCGACGCGGTACGTCTTGGACAGGCCGTTGAACGTGAGGCACAGCAGATCGGGCGCGAGCGTCGCGAGCGGGATGTGCTGCGCCTCGTCGTAGAGGATGCGGTCGTAGATCTCGTCCGAGAGCAGCAGCAGCGAGTTCTCGCGCGCGATCTCGACGATCCCCTGGAGGACCTCGCGGCTGTAGACGGCGCCGGTCGGGTTGTTGGGATTGATGACGACGATCGCCTTGGTGCGCGGCGTGACCTTCTCGCGGATGTCTTCCAGCGAGGGCTGCCATCCGGCATCGGGGTCGCAGCGGTAGTGCACCGGTGTGCCGCCCGCGAGGCTCGTCATCGCCGTCCACAGCGGATAGTCGGGTGCGGGGATGAGCACCTCGTCGCCCTCGTCGAGGAGCGCCTGCATGGTCATGGTGATGAGCTCGGAGACCCCGTTGCCGAGGTAGACGTCGTCGGGGTCGAACTGCGGGAACCCAGGCACCTGCTCGTACCGTGACACGACCGCGCGCCGGGCCGACATGATGCCCTTGCTGTCGCTGTACCCGTGCGCGTGAGGCACGGCCTCGATCATGTCGCGCACGATCTGGAACGGCGCCTCGAACCCGAACACCGCGGGATTGCCCGTGTTCAGCTTCAGGATCGTGTGACCGTCGTCCTCCAGCCGGTCTGCCTCTGCCAGTGCCTGCCCGCGGATCTCGTAGAGAACGTTCTGGAGCTTGCTCGACTGATCGAGGGGGCGGAGGGGACTCATCGCTTCAGGATATCCGCGGCCGAGGAGGGCCAATGGACGCCAGGTGGCCCGCGCGTGCGCGCGGGCCACCTGGCGAGCGGGTGCTACTTCTTGCGCTGCTCGGCCGCGCGACGCTGCGCGCGGTTCAGCGGAGCCGCCGGCGCAGCCGGTGCCTCGGCATCCGTCCGCTGGCCGAATGCGCCGCGCTGCTGCTCGGCGGCGGGCGCCTGCTGCGGGGCGGGAGCTGCTGCGGCTGCGGCAGCGGCCTGGCGCAGGCGGGTGGCTGCCTGCTGCACCTGGCCGCGATCGTTGCGCACCTCGACCTCGCCGGCGTCGTTGGACGCCGTGTACTGCAGGCGCTGCGCCTCGACGGGCTGGGCGCCGAGGCCCTTGGCCTCGACCTGGGTGACCTGCTCGGCGCCGGCCTCGCCCTGGCGACGCACCTCGACCTCGAGGTTGTAGAGGTAGCCGACCGACTCCTCCTTGATCTGCCCCATCATCGCCTGGAACATCTGGTAGCCCTCGCGCTGGTACTCGATGAGCGGGTCGCGCTGGGCCATCGCACGCAGGCCGATGCCGTCCTTGAGGTAGTCCATCTCGTAGAGGTGGTCGCGCCAGCGACGGTCCAGCACCTGGAGAACCACGCGGCGCTCGAGCTCGCGCGTCGCGGCCTCGCCGAGGGTGTTCTGGCGCGTGTCGTAGGCGATGCGGGCGTCGGAGAGGATCTCGCGCTTGAGCCCTTCGGCGGTGATGCCGCCCTTGCGGCCGGCGGCCTCGGCGACGACCTCGTCGATGGTGACGCCCACGGGGTAGAGCGTCTTGAGCTCCGTCCACAGCGCGTCGAAGTCCCAGTTCTCGCTGTGGCCCGACCCGGTGTGGTCGTCGATCACGGCGTTGATCGCGTCTTCGATGAAGTGCTGCACGCGGTCGGCGATGTCGTCGCCCTGCAGCATGTGACGGCGGTCGGAGTAGATCGCCTCGCGCTGGCGGTTCAGGACGTCGTCGTACTTGAGGACGTTCTTGCGGATCTCGGCGTTGCGCGCCTCGACCTGGCTCTGCGCCGACTTGATCGCGCGGGTGACCATGCCCGACTCGATGGCGACGTCGTCGGGGAAGTTGGTGCGGGCGATGATCGCCTCGGCGGCGCCCGACTGGAAGAGACGCATGAGGTCGTCCGTGAGCGACAGGTAGAAGCGGCTCTCGCCGGGATCGCCCTGACGGCCCGAGCGACCGCGCAGCTGGTTGTCGATGCGGCGCGACTCGTGGCGCTCGGTGCCGAGCACGTACAGGCCGCCGGCCTCGACGACCTTGGTGCTCTCCTGGGCGACGCGGTCGCGCATGGACTCGTACACCGCGTCCCACTCGGCCTCGTACTCGTCGGGCGTCTCGACCGGGTCGAGGCCCTTGGTCTTCATCTCCTGCACCGCGAGGAACTCGGCGTTGCCGCCGAGCATGATGTCGGTGCCTCGACCGGCCATGTTCGTCGCGACGGTCACGGCGCCCAGGCGACCGGCCCGCGCGACGATCTCGGCCTCGCGGGCGTGGTTCTTCGCGTTGAGGACCTCGTGCTTGATGCCCTTCTTCGCGAGCAGTCGCGACAAGTACTCGCTCTTCTCGACGCTCACGGTGCCGACGAGCACCGGCTGACCGACCTCGTGACGCTTGGCGATGTCTTCGACGACCTGGGCGAACTTCGCCGTCTCGTTCTTGTAGACGAGGTCGGCCTGGTCCTTGCGGATCATGGGCTTGTTCGTCGGAATCGGCACGACCCCGAGCTGATACGTCGACATGAACTCGGCCGCCTCGGTCTCGGCGGTACCGGTCATGCCCGCGAGCTTCTCGTACAGGCGGAAGTAGTTCTGCAGCGTGACGGTGGCGAGCGTCTGGTTCTCGGCCTTGACCGGCACGGCCTCCTTGGCCTCGATCGCCTGGTGGATGCCCTCGTTGTAGCGGCGCCCGACCAGGATGCGGCCGGTGTGCTCGTCGACGATCATGACCTCGTCGTTCATCACGACGTAGTCGGTGTCGCGCTTGAACAGCGCCAGCGCCTTGATCGAGTTGTTGAGGAACGAGATGAGCGGCGTGTTCGCGGACTCGTACAGGTTGTCGATCCCGAGGTAGTCCTCGACCTTCTCGATGCCGGGCTCGAGCACGCCGATGGTGCGCTTCTTCTCGTCGACCTCGTAGTCGACGCCGGGCTCGAGCGTCTTCGCGATCTTCGCGAACTCAACGAACCAGCGGTTCGCCTCGCCCGACGAGGGGCCGGAGATGATGAGCGGCGTGCGGGCCTCGTCGATGAGGATCGAGTCGACCTCGTCGACGATCGCGTAGAAGTGACCGCGCTGGACGAGGTCCTCCTTGCGCCACGCCATGTTGTCGCGCAGGTAGTCGAAGCCGAACTCGTTGTTCGTGCCGTACGTGATGTCGGCGTTGTACTGCTCGCGACGGACCTCGGGCGTCTGGCCCGCGACGATCGTGCCGGTGGTCATGCCGAGCGCGCGGTAGATGCGGCCCATGAGCTCGGACTGGTACGACGCCAGGAAGTCGTTGACCGTGACGACGTGCACGCCCTTGCCGGCGATCGCGTTGAGGTAGACGGGGAACGCACCGGTGAGCGTCTTGCCCTCACCGGTCTTCATCTCGGCGATGTTGCCCAGGTGAAGCGCGGCGCCGCCCATGATCTGCACGTCGTACGCGCGCTGACCGAGAGTGCGCTTGGCCGCCTCGCGCACCGCGGCGAACGCCTCGGGCATGAGATGGTCGAGCGTCTCGCCGGCCTCGTATCGGGCGCGGAGCTCGGCGGTCTCGCCCCGGAGCTCTTCGTCGGTGAGGTGCTCGTAGTCCTCTTCCAGAGCGCCGACGGCCTTCACCACCTGCTGGAGCCGCCGGAGGATGCGACCCTCACCGGCGCGAAGCAGTTTCTCGAGGGGGTTGGCCACGGAATGTCTCCATCTTCTGGCTTTCGGGGGCGGCGCAACGGCGCCAGTGCCGCCGGGGTGCATGACCCCAGGCATACCTGCCCATGTTATCCACCCGTGACCTTGGTGTGCGCTGGGTGTGCACTCGCCCCTGGGGAAGGGCGAGAGGATGCTGCTCCCCCGCAATTCCCGGTATGCATATACTCGGTGACTACATACTGGGTATACCCCGACGGAGAGGTGCGACATGGTGGTCTGGCGTCGATGGATCTTCCCGATCCTGCTGGTGCTCGTGCTGGGGGCCGCGGCCCTCGCCCTGGTGAAGATCGCGTTCTTCCCCGACACCGCGCCCACCGCCGCGCTGCAGCCGTCCGCGCAGATCGCCGACCCGGTCGTCGCCGTCGAGCGCGCCCAGGTCGCCAACGCGCTGAGCCTCCCGGGGACGATCGCGAGGGATGCCGCCTACCCGCTGCGCTCCGAGGTCGACGGCACCGTCACCGCCGTGCACGTCGGTGAGGGCCAGGCGGTCGCGGCCGGGCAGAAGCTCTTCACGATCAAGCAGGCCGACCCGGTCAGGAACATCGACGTGCTGGCACCCGAGGCCGGCGAGATCACCGAGCTCGCCGTCGTGAAGGGACAGCCGGCGTCGATCGGCGCAGAGCTCGCGAAGCTGACGCCGGCGCGCTACCACGTGCGGGCGACCGTCGAGCCGGTGCAGCTCTACCGCCTGCAGGGCGCGCCGACGGAGGGCTCGGTCACGATCCAGGGCGGCCCGGCGCCATTCACGTGCACCGGTCTCGAGGTCGAGGTCGCCGAGGACGGCACGACCTCGGTCACCTGCGCGGTGCCCGCCGACCAGGTCGTGTTCGCGGGGCTGCAGGCCCAGCTCGACATCGACCTCGGCACGGTCACCGATGTGCTCGTCGTGCCGACCACCGCGGTCAAGGGCGGCGCGGGCTCGGGCGTCGTGTGGATCGACGGCGGCGACGGCGAGCTCGAGGAGCGCACCATCGCGCTCGGCGTCAGCGACGGCACGATCGTCGAGGTGACCAGCGGCGTCGAGGAGGGCGAGCAGGTGCGCCAGTACGTGCCCGGGGTCGCCGCGGCCGACGAGCCGGTCTGCTACGACGACGGCATGGGCGGCGAGTACTGCGAGCCCGCGGGGTGGAACTGGTGACCCTCGTCCGGCTGGAGGGCGTGGCCAAGCACGTGCTGCTGCCCGATGACACGCGCCTGGACATCCTGCGCAGCGTCGACCTCGCCATCGCGGCGGGCGACCATGTCGCCATCGTCGGGCGCAGCGGGTCGGGCAAGTCGACGATCCTGAACCTGCTCGGCATGCTCGACTCCCCCTCGGAAGGGGCCGTCTGGTTCCACGGCGAGCCCGTGCGGAGAATGCGGCGCGGCAAGCTCGATCGCCTGCGTGGCCGCAACGTCGGCTTCGTGTTCCAGCAGTTCAATCTGCTGGCGGGGCGCACCGCCCTCGAGAACGTCGAGATGCCGCTCGGATACGCCTCGGGCCGCGCCTTCTGGACCCGGCGGGCGGCCGCGACCCGCATGCTGGAGCGCGTCGGGCTCGGGCACCGCCTCGAGTCGACGCCCGAGCAGCTGTCGGGCGGCGAGCAGCAGCGCGTCGCGATCGCGCGCGCCCTGGTGCGCCGGCCGGCGCTGATCCTGGCCGACGAGCCCACCGGCGCGCTCGACGTCGAGACCGGCGGCAGCGTCATGGAACTTCTCGACGACATCGCCTCCGAGGCCGACGCCGCGCTCGTCACGATCACCCACGACCTCCACGTCGCCGCGCGCGCCCGCCGCCACTACCGGCTCGAGGCGGGCGTGCTCACGGAGTTCGACCTCAGCGCGACCGCGGCCGGGGGCGAGACCGCCGGCGCGCCCGAGCTCGCCGCGAGCGTGGACGAACCCACCGCCGAGGGCGGGGCCCTCGCCGGCGCCCGAGCAGACGCGGGGGACGCAGCATCCGTCCGTCCCTCATCCCGGGACGAGCGCGCGGAGCCGGCGGAGGTGGCCTCATGAGCGGGCTCGTCGGCGCGCTGGGCGAAGCGTGGTCGGAGCTGCGCCACCACAAGCTGCGGGTGCTGCTCAGCCTGATCGGCATCGCGGTGTCGGTCGGCGCCCTCACCGCGGTGGTGGCGCTCAGCGAGTATCAGCAGCAGCAGATGGAGGAGCAGTCCGACCAGAGCGGCGGGCGGCCCGCGACGGTGTCGATCTCGGTGTCGCGCACCGACGGCGCCCCGATGGACTGGGACGCGTTCGACGCCCACGTCGCCCAGGTGTCGGAGCGCTACTCCTTCGACTACCTCACGCGCATCGTCGACCCGGTGCCGCTGCAGGTGCAGACGCCGGAGCAGGTGCGCCCCGTCAACGCGCGGCTCGTCGACCCGGCGTACCCCGTCATCCACCGCACTCCCCTGCTCGAGGGGCGCTGGTTCCACCAGGCGGACGCCGAACTGCTCGCGCCGCCCGTGGTGATCAGCGAGGCGCTGTGGGACGTCTACGGACGCCCCGACCTCGGCGCGGGCTTCGCCCTCCGCACGACCGGCGACACGGCGGGCACATACCCCGTGATCGGCGTGACGCCGCGGCAGTACAACGGCGACGAGGAGAAGCGCATCACGATGATGTTCGACTCGTACGCGGCGCGGCTCGATGCGCTGCCGGCCGACGTGATGGTCATGTACGAGGTGTGGGTGCCCGAAGACGGCGTCGCCGAGCTCGGCCCGCTGCTCGCGGCCGACCTGCGCGCGGGGCTCGACGACAGCATCGAGGTCTCGGTCATGCGCACCGACTGGGCGTCGCGGCCCGATGCGCAGAGCTCGATGGCGGTGTTCGAGCTCGTCACCGGCGGGATCGCGGCCCTCGTGCTGCTGCTCGGCGGGCTCGGTCTGGTGAACATCCAGCTCGTCGCGATGCGCCAGCGCATCCGCGAGATCGGCGTGCGCCGCAGCTTCGGCGCCACGCAGGGCCGCATCTTCACGTCGGTGCTGCTCGAGAGCGTCGTGGCGACCGCGGTCGCGGGGGTCGTCGGCATCGCGATCGCGGTGGCCGTGCTCAAGGCGCCGTTCGTCATGGACATGTTCTCGGCGATGCAGGACATCCCGCCCTTCCCGGTGCGCGCCGCCGTCACCGGACTCGTCGCCGCCGTCGCGATCGGCGCGCTGGCCGGCCTCATCCCGGCGCTCATGGCGGTGCGCTCGAACGTGATCGACGCACTCCGCTTCTAGCTGTTCAGGGCTGCTGACCCTCCACCCGAAGGAGAACCCCCCATGTCCGTTCGTCAGAGTCTGCTCGCGATCCTCGATCAGGGCCCGTGCTACGGCTATCAGCTGCGCGCCGAGTTCGACCGGCGCACCGGGTCGACCTGGCCTCTCAACGTGGGCCAGATCTACAACACGCTCGACCGCCTCGAACGCGACGGACTCGTCGAGAAGGGCGACGTCGACGAGCACGGTCACGTCTACTGGGAGATCACGGATGCCGGAGCCGCCGAGGTGCGCGACTGGCTGGCCTCGCCGGTGCAGCGCGCGCAGGGCACCCGCGACGAGCTCGCGATCAAGCTCGCGGTCGCCGCGACCCTGCCGGGTGTGGACGTGGCGGACATCATCCAGACGCAGCGCCGCTCGTCGCTCGCGCAGCTGCAGGAGCTGAACCGGGCGAAGTATGCCGGGGCGAACCCCGACGGTCCGGAGGAGCTCGCGTGGTCGCTCGTCGTCGACTCCATGATCTTCTCGGCCGAAGCCGAGGTGCGCTGGCTCGACCACTCCGAGCAGCGCCTGACGCTGCACCCGCATCACGCGATGGCGCTCGAGCTCTCGACCGACAAGCCCAAGCGCGGGCGCCCGGCGAAAGCCGAGGCATCCGCCGCCGCCGAGAAGGCGCGATGAGCGATCCCGTGCTGCGTCGCATCGGCGTGACGCAGCAGTACGACAGCGGTGCGCTCGAGAATGTCACCCTGCCACTCGAGCGCGACGGCTTCCGGTCCACCGCCATCACCTGACGCCTTCGACGTGGGCGGGCAAGCGGCATCCTGTCGCCTCACAGGCGCGCCGCGCTACGGTTGACTGTGCACACGAACGCCGACCAGATCGAAGCCGAGGCTCAGACCGAGCCCGCAGCGATGACTTTCTCCGACCTCGGGCTCAGCCAGCCCGTCCTCAAGGCGCTGAAGGACATCGGCTACGAGACCCCGTCGGCGATCCAGGCGGCCACCATCCCGACGCTGCTCGGGGGCCGCGACGTCGTGGGCATGGCGCAGACCGGAACCGGCAAGACCGCCGCGTTCGCGCTGCCGATCATCGACCGGCTCGACCTGTCGCAGAAGACCCCGCAGGCCCTTGTGCTGGCTCCGACGCGCGAGCTGGCGCTGCAGGTCTGCGAGGCGTTCGAGAAGTACGCGGGCCACCTGAAGGACGTGCACGTCCTTCCCGTCTACGGCGGACAGGGCTACGGCGTGCAGCTGTCGGCCCTCCGACGCGGCGTGCACATCGTCGTCGGAACCCCCGGCCGCATCATCGACCACCTCGAGAAGGGCACGCTCGACCTCTCGGCGCTGCAGTACCTCGTGCTCGACGAGGCCGACGAGATGCTCAAGATGGGCTTCGCCGAGGACGTCGAGACCATCCTCGCCGAGACTCCCGAGACCAAGCAGGTCGCGCTCTTCTCGGCCACGATGCCGGCCACGATCCGACGGATGTCGCAGCAGTACCTGCACGACCCCGAAGAGATCACCGTCAAGTCCAAGACGCAGACCTCGGCGAACATCTCCCAGCGTTACCTGATCACCGCGTGGCAGCAGAAGATGGACGCCCTCACGCGCATCCTCGAGGTCGAGAACTTCGACGGCATGATCGTGTTCGGCCGCACCCGCTCGATCACCGAGGAGATCGCCGAGAAGCTCCGCGCCCGCGGCTACTCCGCCGCCGCGATCAACGGCGACATCGCCCAGCCGCAGCGCGAGAAGACGGTCAACCAGCTGAAGTCGGGCAAGCTCGACATCCTGGTGGCGACCGACGTCGCCGCGCGCGGTCTCGACGTCGAGCGCGTCTCGCACGTCGTCAACTACGACATCCCGACGGATGCCGAGTCCTACGTCCACCGCATCGGCCGCACCGGGCGCGCCGGGCGTTCGGGCGACGCGATCAGCTTCGTGACGCCCCGCGAGCGCGGACTGGTCAAGATGATCGAGCGCGCCACCCGCCAGGAGCTCACCGAGATCCCGCTGCCGAGCGTCGACGAGGTGAATGTGACGCGCCTGTCGCGCTTCGACGACCGCATCACGGCGGCCCTCGGCGAAGCCGAGCGCATCGAGGCCTTCCGCGACATCGTCGCCCACTACGTGCGCAACCACGACGTGCCCGAGGCGGATGTCGCCGCGGCCCTCGCCGTCGTCGCGCAGGGCGACACCCCCCTGCTCCTCGAGGCCGACCCCGAGCCGGCTCCGCGGCGCGAGCGCACGGAGCGCACCGATCGCGGCGACCGTCCCGCCTACGGCGACCGGCCCGAGCGCGGCGAGCGCCGCACGCCCCGCGAGGGCTTCGCGACCTACCGCATCAACGTCGGCAAGCGTCACCGCGTCGAGCCGCGTCAGATCGTGGGCGCGCTCGCGAACGAGGGGGGCCTGCGTCGCGACGACTTCGGCGCGATCAAGATCATGCCCGACTTCTCGCTCGTCGAGCTGCCGGCGAACCTCCCCGCCGGCGCGCTGGACCGCCTCGCCGACACACGCATCTCGGGTCAGCTCATCGAGCTGCGTCCCGACACCGGGCGTCCGCAGCGACGCAAGGACGCCGCGAGCGGGTCCTACCGCGACAGCCGCGGCTCCGGCGATCGCGGCTACGGCGACCGCTCGGAAAGCCGCGGCTCATACCGCGACTCCGGTTCGCGCGGCTCGTACGGCGACGACCGAGCGGCGCGCAAGCCCCGCCACAAGCGCAGCGACGGCTGACCCGGCCGGCGCGCCGGGGCCGCGGCATCCGTGTCCCGCGGTCCAGGCGTGTCTCGGCCCGCGCGATCGGCGACCTGACTCCGCGTGCTGCGCCGCCTGAACGGCAACCCCGGCGGACTGGCGCGCCGGGGCGCGCGTATGCCAGGGCCACGCTCTGCGCGAACACCCCCCGCGGTCGGCCCCTCGCCTCAGCCTGCTCCCCGCGGCCCCCGTAGGATCGATTCATGGCCGGATTCTGGGGCAGACGCAAGCGCGAGCAGGAAGAGCTGAACACGCAGGACGCCGACCTGGCGCGCCGCGCGCAGCAGGCGCTGGTGGCGGCCGACGAGCGCATCCGCCTCACGACAGACGAGCTGGCGTTCGCCGACGCCGAGCTGGGCCCGGGCCCCACCAAGGAGCTGCGCGACGCGCTCGGGTCGGTGCGGACGCACCTGCAGGAGGCGTTCCACCTCCACCAGCTCAACCACGACGAGATCCCCGACACCCCCGAAGAGCTGCGGACCCGGAACGCCCGCATCGTGCAGCTGTGCGAGTGGGCCGAAGACCTCCTCGACGACCGCACCGAGGCGCTCGCGGCGCCGATCGAGCGCGCGCGGCGGGCTCCCGAGATCATCGCGAAGGTGCGGGCGGATGCTGCGCGCCTGCGCCTGCGCCTGCCCGACGCCCGTTCCACCGTCGACCGGCTGGCGATCCGCTACTCGTCGCACGCGCTGTCGCAGATCGACGCGAACCCCGCCGAGGCGGAGCAGCTGCTGGGCTTCGCGGAGCACAGCGCCGGCGTCGCCGAGCGCCGCCGCGAAGCGGGCCAGCGCGAGCAGGCCAACATGGCGCTCGAGGCCTCGACCGAGTCCGTGCGGCGCGCCGAGACGCTGCTCGATGCGGTCGAGACATTCGAGGTCGAGGCGCTGCGCGCCGAGTCCACGCTCGCCGCGATCGTCGAGGACTCCCGCGGCGACCTCGTCGTCGCTCTCAAGGAGCCGCACTCCCCCGCCGTGCAGACCGCGATCGAGGAGCTGCAGGCGGCCCTGGCGGCTCTTCCCGCCGCGGGCGTGAACACCGATCCCTTCGAGCAGCTCTCGCGACTGCGCGAGGCGAATGCAGGACTGGATGCCGCGATCGCGGCCGCGCGCGAGCGCGCCGCCCGACCCATTCCGCCCCTCGAGCACGTGCGCCACGCCATCGACGACGCCGACCGGCAGCTCGCCGTCTCGCGCGACGTGATCGCCGGGCACCGCGGGTGGATCGGCGCCGACGCGCGCACCCGGTTCGCCGAGGCCGAGCGCGTGCGCCTCGACCTCGACCGGTACCTCGGCTCATCGGCCGCCGCGGTCACCGCGATCGACGAGGACCACCGCGAGCAGGCGTTCGCGATGGCCCGCCGTGCGGCGTTCCTGGCGAGCGAGGCGCTGCAGCTGGCGCAACGCGACATCGACGCCGCACGCCCCCAGCCCGACCAGTGGGGCGGCCCCGGATACGGTCAGCAGGGATGGGGCGGCGGTCGCCGAAGCGGCGGCAGCGACCTCATGGGCGGGATCCTCGGCGGCCTCGTGATCGGCAGCATCCTGGACGGCTTCATCGACTGACCGCGGCATCACCGGCTCGGGTTCTGACGCAGGCCTGATCGCCGGAACACGGGCCGGTCACGACGACACGCCGGGGCGCGGCATCCGTTCCCGGCGTGTCGTATCGCCGGCCCGTGTCTCGGCAGAGGAGCCGAGGGGTCAGAGGGGGAGAACCTCGAGCGCGTCCGCCACAACCCGGCCGTCGTGGATCACCGTGCGGTCGACGCCGCGGTCCATGACCGCGCTCGCCGGCGTCTCGCCGTCGACGAGCACGAGGTCGGCGCGGTCGCCCGCGGCCAGCCCCGGGCGATCCCCCACGCCTGTGACACGCGGCGAGGCGTGGCTCATGATCGAGGCCCCGCCCATGGTGGCGACAGCGAGCGCGAGCTCGATGTGGTCGTCGCGGCGGAAGCCGTTGACGAAGGCGAGCTGCCACGTGCGGTCGAGCATGTCGCAGTTGCCGTACGGGCTCCAGTAGTCGCGCTGCCCGTCTTCTCCGAGACCGACGCGCACGCCGGCGTCGACGAGATCGACGAGACGCAGGTGCCCGCTGGTCGACGGCGCGACCGTGGCCATGGCGATGTCGAGCTCGGCGAACTCGTCGATGAGGCGGCGGCTCACCGCCTCCGACACCGAGCCGAGGTCGTACGCGTGCGACATGGTGACCTTGCCCTGCATGCCCAGCGCGCGGGTACGCTCCAGCACGAGCTCGGTGCTGAACACGCCCAAGGCGCCGGGCTCGTGGAGGTGGATGTCGATCTCGACCTGGTACTTCTCGGCCAGGCCGAACACGATGTCGAGGTGCTTGACCGGGTCGCGGTCGAGCTGGCTCGGGTCGATCCCGCCCATCACGTCGGCGCCCTGCTTCAGCGATTCCTCGAGGTACTCGACGGTGCCCGCCTCTCGCAGGATGCCGGCCTGCGGGAACGTCATGATCTGCACGTCGGCATGCTCGCGGAACTTCTCCTTCGCGGCGAGCACGGAGTCGAACTTCTCGAGCTTGCAGTCGACGTCGACCTGCGCGTAGGTGCGCACGCGCGTCGTGCCCTTGGCGATCATCTGCTCGAGGGTGCCCGCGACGATCTCGGCGTGCGGCACGTCGGTGTTCCGCCAGTTGTCGCGATCGTTGAGCATCATGCCCCACACGCCGGGCGCGCCGGTGTGAGGGCGGAACGGCAGGCCGATGCGCGAGGAGTCGAGGTGCACGTGCACGTCGCTGAACGACGGCAGCAGAAGCCTGCCACGACCGTCGACGTCGACCGCGCCCACCGGTGCGGAGGCGTCGTGGGCTCGGATCCCGGCGATGCGGTCGCCCTCGATGACGACGTCGGCGGGCTCGGCGCCCCACGGGCGCGCGTTGCGGATGATCACGTGGGGTGCCTCTCGACGAATGAGCGGATGCCGCGACCCGACCGGCGCGACGTGTCGATGGTATACCGAATACCACTCGCTCCGGCCGGGTCGCGGCATCCATTCTCATCCGCAGATGTACGAAGGGTGCGGCTGCCGGAGCAGCCGCACCCTTCGGAGTACGTGTCAGGACGCCAGTTCGTCCGGCTGCGCCTGCGTGGTCAGCGAGATCACGCCGTAGTCCCAGCCCTTGCGGCGGTACACGACGCTGGGGTGGTCGGTGCGGGCGTCGATGAACAGGAAGAAGTCATGGCCGACCAGCTCCATGCGGTCGACGGCCTCCTCCACCGACATCCATTCGGGGTGGAACTCCTTCGTGCGGATGACGACGGGCGTGTAGCCCTCTTCCTCCTCGTTGCCCGTGATGATCGGGATCTCGCCGGTGGCGACGGCGCGGAGCACGTCGACGGATGCCGGCTGCAGATCGATCCCCTGGAGCGCACCGCTGCCCTTCTCGAACTTGGCGCCGCGGGGGTGGTTGCGCGCGTCGACGCGCTTGTCCTTCGCGCGGCGCAGCTGTTCGCACAGCTTGTCGACCGCGAGGTCGAGAGCGGTGAACTTGTCGCCGTCCGTGGCCTCGGCCCGGATGACGGGCCCCTTGCCGTTGACGGTGAGCTCGACGGTCTCATCCTCCATGCGACCGTTGTGATACGCGCGGTGCGTCACCTTGACCTCCACGCGTTGCGCGCGGGGCGCGAGGTTCTCGATGCGGAGGGCCTTCTCCTCGACGACACCGCGGAAGCGATCTGTGATCCCCACTCCCACGCCGACGATGCTGGTTTCCATCCTTGACCTCCTTGTTCCGGTCCGCCCGGCCAAGGGCGGACCATCAGTCGCCTTGTCTCCCCCACGCTAGCCGGGCGTTCGGACTCTGTCACCTGTGAGTTTCGAATGGGTCGGGAACCCGTTCACCGACGTGTTGCACGCCGCCGCGGAGTGGCGGCGACGGTGACCGCGGCCACCACGTCGGCGCCCTGCGCACGCAGCGCGCGCACCGCTTCGGCGAGACTCGCACCGGTGGTCACGACGTCATCGACGACCACGACCAGCCGCCCCGCGCCGCCCGTGGCCACCAGACTCTGCGCGACGTTGCGCGCCCGGGCGTCGCGGTCGAGCCCGCGCTGGTCCCCGGTGCGCCGGGCGTACCGGAGCAGGCGGCTCGGCCGCCGGCCGATGCGACGCACGAGCAGATCGGGCACCCGGTAGCCGCGCCGGCGGTACGACTGACGCGAGGTCGGCAGCGGCACCAGCACGGCGTCTCCGGCACCGGCGCGGGCCAGCGCCGCCGCGAGAGCGGGAGCGAGCGCCTCGGCGAGGCTCGTGCGCCCCTCCTCCTTGATCGCGCGCAGGACGCGCGCCGCGACCCCCTCGAAGGCCAGGCCGCTCCACACCGCGACGACGCCGCCCGGCGCCTCGATGGACTGCCTCCGGGGGTCGGGGGCGAGGGCGAGCGCGCAGCGCTCGCACAGGGCGACGTCGGGCTCGTCGCACCCCGCGCACGAGACGGGAAGCAGCAGCGCCAGCGCATCGGCGCACGCCTCCCGCACGGCGACGAGGACCTCGGGCATCATCGCCCCAGCATCGCGGACACGCGCGGTGGTCTCGGTGCCGGCGTGCCGGATCGGTGGACCGCCGTCGCCGGCGCCGGCCTGGGGAGGAACCTCCTACTGCGGGGCGCCCTGCTGGGTCGCGAGGACCCCGATGCCCGTCGCAGTCGGCTGCCAGCTCGTGCCGCGCTTGACGTAGAGCGTGCCGTCCTCGGCCCGAAGCCGCAGACTCGAGATGCCGCTGCCACCCGCGATCGACGCCATGCCCGAAGGCGCCGTCGACGTGGAGGTCGGCGCGCCGACCACCTGCTCGATGACCGTCGAGTCGGCGTCGGCGCCGCTGGTCAGCACGCCGACCGAGACGTCGTCGATCCACGTGACGCCGATCCGTGTGACGCCGATCACCGCACCGCCGGCGACGGCGAGCTGCATCGACGGGCCGAGGCGCACCGGCGCGATGTCGTCACGGATGACGCCCGCCACCGACACCACCGAGCGCCCGCCCGCGCTCACCAGGGCGGCCAGGCGCGTGCCGTCGCGCGACAGCGCCATGCCGGCGATGGCCGTCCCTTCGCCCCACGCCTCGGCGACCTCGACCACATCGCCGTTGGGCAGGTACGCCCGCAGCGCGGCCGGGTCGTCCTGAGGGACGCTCCACACGACTCCGTACGGGTCGATGACGGGATCGACCAATCCGGGCCGGGTGTCCAGCACCTCGGGCTCGGTCCCGGCCGAGTTCAGCCTCACCACCGCTCCCGAGGCGAGGCGTGCCGCGGCGAGGTCGCGCTCGGCCCCGACCTGCACGCTCAGCGGCGACGCGGCTTCGACGGCAGCCGAGAGGCCGGGGATCTTGTCGATCTCGTCGCCCGTGAGGAATCCGAATCCGGCCTCCGTCAGCACCAGGGGCGTGGCCGGCACGCGGGTGGAGCGCACGGCGACGGGCTCCGCGTCGATCGGGGCGGAGTCCACGGTCATCACGACCTCGGCCACGCCGGCGGCCCGCAGGCTCTCCTCGAGCTGCGTCAGCATGCGGTTGCGGGCCTCACTGCTCGCTGCCAGCATCGCTTCGCCGGTGAGCGCGACGTCGGACACGCCCTCCTCGGCGGTGGGCACGACCGTGACCGCCGACACGCCGTCGGGGAACGCTGTCTCGACCGATTCGGCCAGCCACTCGCTCTCCGGCTTGTTGACCAGCGCCAGAGCGATGCTTCCCGCCGCCTTGGTGACCGGGAACCAGCGCACGTCGGGCACCAGATACTGCCAGGACGGGTCGAAGTACATGAGCGGGTAGCGGTGGAACACCTGCGGGAACTGCGCCTCGTCGAGCCAGACCCCGTCGGGCGCCTCGGTGATGCGCCACTCGCCATCGTCCTGCTGTGCCAGCTCGAACGTCCAGTTCCCGGGAGACAGGTCCGCCCGCAGGTAGGCGCCGCTGTCGTCGACCGTCCCTGCCACCTCCGAGGCGAAGTCGACGATGCCCTCACCCGTCTCGACGTAGTCCCGCTCGGCTCGCTCGTCGACGATCACCCCCGCATCCGGATTCCATGTCTCGGCGAGCGAAGGTGCCAGGAACTCGCGGGCGACGGCCCAGTTGCCCCGCACGCCGGGACCCGAGCCGGCGTCGATGAACCCCTCGACGATCTGCTGCGGCGTGGCGCCCGGCTGCGGCCGGTTCGGGATGAACACCACGTTCTGCGAGCCGTTGCCGGTGTTGCCGTTCTCCAGCCCGTACTCGGGCGGCCCGCTCGTGGGAAAGCCCGCGCAGCCGGTCACGATGACCGCGCACAGCGCGAGGATGAGGGCCAGGATGCCGCGCAGCCGGGTCATGCGGATCCTCCTCGGGTGCCGGCATCCGTGTCGGTCGCGCCGTCGCGGGGCAGCTCGATCGGCGCGGTGAGGCCGAGGTCGTCGAGGGCGGCGACCGCGTCGTCGCCCGGATCGACCGGGATCGGCGACTCCCCCGCAAGCGGCACCGCCTGTCTCGGGAGCGTCAGGACGAAGTTCGTGCCGCGGCCGACCTCCGACCACACCGCCAGTTCGCCGCCGTGGAGCTTCGCGTCGCCGAGCGCGATCGACAGGCCGAGGCCCGTGCCGCCGATCGTGCGCTTGCGCGAGGGGTCCGCGCGCCAGAAGCGGTCGAAGACGTGCTCGACGTCCTCGGGCTTCATCCCCATGCCGTAGTCGCGCACGCCGATGGCGACGGCCTGCTGGTTGCTGTCGACGCTGACGACGATGGGACGCCCCTCGCCGTGCTCGATCGCGTTGCCCAGCAGGTTGCGCACCACGCGCCGCACCCGCCGCGGGTCCATGTCGACCGGGGAATATCCCCCGGGAGCCACGAGACGCACGTCCGTGCCGTGCTGTTCGGCGAGCTGCTGCATCGACCCGATCACATCCTCCGCGAGGTGGGCGAGGCTCGTCGGCTCGAGCTCGAGCTGCACGGAGCCCGCGTCGTACCGGCTGATCTCGAGCAGGTCGGTGAGAAGGGTCTCGAAGCGCTGCACCTGCGCGTTCAGCAGCTCGGCCGCGCGCGCGGTGGCCGGATCGAAGTCCTCGCGCTGGTCGTTGATCATGTCGGCGGCGAGGCGGATCGTCGTCATCGGGGTGCGCAGCTCGTGCGACACGTCCGAGACGAAGCGCTGCTGCACCAGCGAGAGGTCGGCGAGCTCCTTGATCTGCGACTCCATGCTGTCGGCCATCGCGTTGAACGACCGGCCGAGCGTCGCGAGCTCGTCCTCGCCGCGCACCTCCAGACGCACGTCGAGACGACCCGCCGCGAGCTTCGCGCTCGTGTCGGCGGCCTCGCTGATCGGGGTGGTCACGGACCGCAGCACGAACCACGCGATGCCGCTGATCAGGAGCACGAGGCCGATGCCGACGACCCACAGCGTCCGCTGCACGAAGGTGAGCGTCTCGGGTGCGTTCGCGAGGTCGTACGCGAGGTACAGCTCGTACGACGCGACGCCCTCGATGGTGAGCTGCTGCCCGACCAGGATCCCCGGAACCGTCGTGTCGTCGCCGTCGGGAAGGGCGACCGGCTGCCAGATCTGCTGATCGGGGTTGGTGCGCACGAGCGCACGCATCGGCGTGGTGAGCAGCTCGTTCATCACCTCCTCGTTCGTGCTGAAGTCCTGCGGCGCGTTGGGCACCAGCGGCCCGATGCGGTAGGCGCCCACGATCACGGCCGATGACTGATCGCGAAGCGCCGTGAACGCCAGAGCCATGACGTTCTGCAGCTGGATGGAGTCGTTCTGCACCGAGGCGTCGAGGGTCCGCTGCGCCGCGGCGCGCGCCTGCTCGGCGTCCAACAGCACCTGGTCCTTGCGGGAGGCGAAGAGATCGTTCTGGATGGCGAGGGTCATCCAGACGCAGGCGACCACGACGGCGAGCGCCGTGAGACCGATCGTGACGAGGAGGGTGCGGAACCGGAGCGAGCGCCGCCAGAGGCCCGCGATGTCAGCCGGCCAGGCCCGCCAGAGGCGCCACCACCGCACGCGGGCGCGCGCCGGCGTCACGGCCGTGATGGGCGCGGTCATGGCCGTCTAGACGACGGCGCCGGCGCGGTATCCGACACCGCGCACGGTCGTCACGATCTTGGGGTTGTCGGGGTCCATCTCGACCTTCGCCCGCAACCGCTGCACGTGCACGTTCACCAGGCGCGTGTCGGCCTTGTAGTGGTAGCCCCACACCTGCTCGAGCAGCATCTCGCGCGAGAACACCTGCTGCGGCTTGGATGCCAAGGCGACGAGCAGTTCGAATTCGAGGGGGGTCAGGGCGATCGGCCCGTCGCCGCGGCGCACCTCGTGCGCGGCGACGTCGACGGTGAGGTCGCCGATCCGCAGCGAGTCGTTCGCCGGCTGGCTCGCCGGGCGCAGCCGGGTGCGGATGCGGGCGACGAGCTCCTTCGGGTTGAACGGCTTGACGATGTAGTCGTCGGCGCCCGACTCGAGCCCCTTCACGACGTCGGCGGTGTCGGTGCGGGCGGTGAGCATGATGATCGGGATGCCGGACTCCGCGCGGATCCGGGTGCAGATCTCGATGCCGTCCATGCCCGGCAGCATCAGGTCGAGGAGGATGAGATCAGGACGCTCGGTGCGCCACGCGTCAACAGCCTCTGAACCGTCCGCGCAGAAGACCGTCTCGAATCCCTCCGTGCGCAGCACGATCCCGATCATCTCGGCAAGGGCGGTGTCATCGTCGACCACCAGGATGCGTGAAGTCATCGCGCGCGTTCGTTCCTTCTGTCCAGGCGCAGAGGACGACGTGCGCGTCCCCGTGCGCTTTCCACAGAGTAGTCGACCAGGGCTGTGGACCGGCCGAAGCTCGCCCGAACGCATACCGAGAAGCTGATCCAGACGTCGGCTGCGGCATCCGTCCGATGTGGAACGATAGGGGCAAGCGCCGTCCTGAGGGCGCGGCCTACGGGCCGCACACCTGCGAGGCGCCGCCGACCGAGAGGGGAATCGTGTCCGCATACCCGGCCTGGACGCCGGCGTCACGCCCCGGGATCATCCCGCTGCACCCGCTGTCGTTCGGCACGATCCTGGGCCGCTCGTTCTCGGCGCTGCGGCAGAACCCGCGGGTGCTGCTGGGCTTCGCGCTCGTCGTGCAGACGCTCGCGTACGTCGTCGTCCTCGGCGGCGTGCTCGCCATCGGGTGGGCGTCATTCTCGCGCCTCGACACACTGCGACCGGGCACGGAGGAGTACGACACCGTCATGGCGGGGTCGATCGCACTCACCGCCGTCGCCGGCATCGTGCTGTCGCTCGCCGCGGGCGCGCTCAGCGTCATCGTGCAGGGCATCGTCGTCGTCGAGGTGACACACGCCGCCGTCGCCGAGAAGCAGACCCTCGGCGCGCTCTGGCGTCAGGTCAAGCCGATCGCGTGGCGGCTCATCGGGTACTCGCTGCTCGTCGTCCTGGCGGTCATCGCGGTCGTGGCCGTGGTCGTGCTCGGGATCGTGGGCATCGCGATGGCGGCGCCGCCGGCGGCGATCCTGCTGACGATCCTCGTGATCCTCGCCGCGATCCCGCTCACGTGGTGGCTGATGATCAAGCTCCTGCTGGTGCCGGCCGCCATCATCATCGAGCACGCCACGATCCTCCAGGCGCTGTCGCGCTCGTGGAGCCTCACACGTCGGCGCTTCTGGCCGGCCTTGGGCATCATCCTCGTGATCAGCGTCATCTTCGCCGCCGTCGCGCAGGTCGTGAGCCTGCCCCTGAGCTTCCTCTCGATGGGGCTGACGACGATCATCGCCCCCACGGGCGATCCCGAGCCGACGGCCATCATCGCCTTCCTCGCCGCGACCCTGCTCACGCAGGTGCTCACGCTGCTCCTGCAGTCGGTCGCCGTCGTCGTGCAGTCGACCGCGACGGCGCTCATCTACATCGACTGCCGCATGCGCCGCGAAGGGCTCGACCTCGACCTGCTGGCCTACGTAGAGCGACGGGATGCCGGCGCCACCGCTCTCGCCGATCCCTATCGCGAGCACATCGGGCGCGAGATCGCGCCGCGGGGTGTTCCCGGGGCATACCCGGTGCCCGGTCACGCACCGTACCCGCCCGGATATGCGACCCCGGGGTACCCGCCCGCGCCGGCGGGCGCGGTGTTCTCCACCGCGCCGGCGCAGCCGGGCTACGGGCCACCCGCAGGGTACGGACCGCAGCCGGGCTACGGGCCAACCGCAGGGTACGGACCGCAGTCGGGCTACGGCGTGTCGCCCGCGTACGGAGCACCGGCGCAGCCCGCGTCCGGTGTCCCGGCGCAGCCGGCATACGGTGACCCGGCCCAGCCCGCCTACGGTGCCCCGGCCCAGCCGGCGTACGGTGCTCCGGCGCAGCCGGCGTACGGTGCCCCTCCCCAGCCGGCGTATGGTGCGCCCGCGAAACCCGCCTACGGTGCCCCGCCCCAGCCGGCGTATGGTGCGCCCGCGAAACCCGCCTACGGTGCCCCCGCCGACCGCCCCG
>NZ_JBDGJU010000039.1:0-29402 GCF_057656735.1 Microbacterium sp. Soil_C_42 | reverse complement strand
GGCGGCTTCCAGCGTCCCGGCGCGCCCGGTGCGGGCGCACCCGGCGGCTTCGCCGGTCGTCCCGGTGGCGGCGGCGGTCGTGGCCGTGGTCCCGGCGGTGGCACCGCAGGTGCCTTCGGCAAGGGCGGCGGCAAGTCGAAGCAGCGCAAGTCGCGTCGGGCGAAGCGCCAAGAGTTCGAGATGCGGTCGGCGCCGGTCGTCGGCGGCGTCAATGTCTCGAAGGGCAACGGCGAGATCATCCGCCTGCGTCGCGGCGCATCGATCGCCGACTTCGCCGACAAGCTCGAGGCGCTGCGCGGCTACACCGTGCAGCCCGGCACGCTCGTCACCATCCTCTTCAACCTGGGTGAGATGGCGACCGCGACCGAGTCGCTCGACGAGGCCACCTTCGAGGTCCTCGGCGCCGAGCTCGGCTACAAGATCCAGATGGTCTCGCCCGAGGACGAGGACAAGGAGCTCCTCGAGGGCTTCGGTCTCGACCTCGAGGCCGAGCTGGAGGCGGAGAACGAGGAAGACCTCGAGATCCGGCCTCCGGTCGTGACCGTCATGGGTCACGTCGACCACGGTAAGACGCGACTGCTCGACGCCATCCGCCAGACCAACGTGGTCGCGGGCGAGGCCGGCGGCATCACGCAGCACATCGGCGCCTATCAGGTCTGGACCGAGCACGAGGGCATCGAGCGCGCGATCACCTTCATCGACACCCCGGGTCACGAGGCGTTCACCGCCATGCGTGCCCGTGGTGCGCAGGTGACCGACCTGGCGATCCTCGTGGTCGCGGCCGACGACGGCATCATGCCGCAGACGGTCGAGGCTCTGAACCACGCCCAGGCGGCGAACGTGCCGATCGTGGTCGCGGTCAACAAGGTCGACAAGCCCGACGCCAACCCGGCCAAGGTGCGCCAGCAGCTCACCGAGTACGGTCTGGTCGCCGAGGAGTACGGCGGCGACGTGATGTTCGTGGATGTGTCGGCCCGCCAGGGCACCGGCATCCAGGAGCTCCTCGACGCGGTGCTGCTGACCGCCGATGCGGGTCTGGACCTCACGGCCAACCCGAACAAGGACGCGCGCGGTGTCGCGATCGAGGCCAAGCTCGACAAGGGGCGCGGATCGGTGGCCACGGTGCTCATCCAGTCCGGAACGCTCCGCGTCGGCGACGCGATCGTCGCGGGAACGGCGTACGGCCGTGTCCGGGCGATGGCGGACGAGAACGGCGACCCGGTCCTCGAGGCCTACCCCTCGCGTCCGGTGCAGGTGCAGGGTCTCAACTCGGTGCCGCGAGCCGGCGACACGTTCATCGTGACCGAGGAGGACCGCACCGCGCGTCAGATCGCCGAGAAGCGCGAGGCCGCCGAGCGCAACGCCCAGCTGGCCAAGGCCCGCAAGCGCATCTCGCTCGAGGACTTCACCCGTGCACTCGAAGAGGGCAAGGTCGAGTCGCTCAACCTCATCATCAAGGGCGACGTGTCGGGTGCCGTCGAGGCGCTCGAGGAGTCGCTCCTCAAGATCGAGGTCGACGATTCGGTGCAGCTGCGCATCATCCACCGCGGTGTCGGTGCGATCACCGAGTCCGACATCAACCTCGCGACGATCGACAACGCGATCGTCATCGGCTTCAACGTCCGTCCCGACACGAAGGCGCGCGAGCGCGCCGCCCGCGAGGGTGTGGATGTCCGGTTCTACTCGGTCATCTACAACGCGATCGACGACGTCGAGCAGTCGCTCAAGGGCCTGCTCAAGCCGGAGTACGAAGAGGTCCAGTCGGGTGTGGCCGAGATCCGCGAGGTGTTCCGCTCCTCGAAGTTCGGCAACATCGCCGGTGTCATCGTCCGCTCGGGAACGATCACGCGCAACGCCAAGGCGCGCGTCATCCGCGACGGCGTCGTGCTGGCCGACGGCCTGGCGATCGAGTCGCTGCGCCGCTTCAAGGACGACGTCACCGAGGTCCGCACGGACTTCGAGTGCGGTATCGGCCTCGGCAAGTACAACGACATCCAGGTGGGCGACGAGATCGAGACCACCGAGATGGTCGAGAAGCCCCGCGCGTAAGAGCAATTCCGGTCGTTGAGCGAGCAGCGAAGCGACGAGACGAAACGCCCTGACGATGTTCAGGGCGTTTCGACTCGCTTCGCTCGCTCGACGGCCGGGGACAAGGAGCAATCATGTCTTCGGAACGTCAGGCCCGTCTGGGCGACCGCATCCGCGTGATCCTGGCCGAGAGGCTCGAGAAGGGTCTGCGCGACCCGCGCCTGGGCTTCGTCACCATCACCGACGTCCGCGTCACGGGTGACCTGCAGCACGCGTCGGTGTTCTACACCGTCCTCGGCTCCGCCGAGGAGCGGGAGGATTCCGCCAAGGCGCTCAAGGCGGCGACCGGGATGCTGCGCTCCGAGGTGGGCAAGCACCTCAACGTGCGCCTCACCCCGTCGCTCGAGTTCATCCCCGATGCGATCCCCGAGAACGCCGGCCACATCGCCGACCTGCTCCGTGAGGCGCAGGAGCGGGATGCCGCGGTCGCGGGCCTCGCGGCCTCGGCCACGTACGCCGGGGACGCCGACCCGTACCTCAAGCCGCGCGAACTCGACGAAGACGAGTAAGCGCACCGCTTCGCAGCCGGAACGCCGCGACCGACTTCCTCGGTCGCGGCGTTCCGCGTAGGCGGGGAGGTCCGTCAGACGGGGAGGCGCAGCATCCCGTCGGATGCCTCGGCCAGACCGTCCGCGATGAGCGAGTCGATGGCGCGATCGCGCTGCAGCGCGTCGGGCCAGTCCGGCACGACGTCGGTCAGCCGTACCGCGTGGGTTGCAGCATCCCTCAGCGTCCTCAGCACCGCGCCCCGCGCCTGCCGGTCACTGCCCTCGTACCGCGCCTGCTTGCGGCGCTCGTCGCCGGTGTCGGGCCGGCCGGCGGCGAGCCAGGCGCAGCGGTCGCTGAGGGGGCACACGTCGCACCGCGGGACGCGCGCGGTGCAGACCGTCGCACCGAGCTCCATCGCCGCCGCGTTCACGGCGGCGGCTGTGGTGAGGTCCGGCGGCAGGATCTCCTCCATCGCCGTGAGGTCGCGGCGCGACGGCGGCCCCGGCTGCGACCGGCCGTCGACGGCGCGCGCGAGCACCCTTCGCGTGTTCGTGTCGACGACGGGATGCCGGTCGCCGTACGCGAAGACCGCCACGGCCCGAGCGGTGTAGTCGCCGATGCCGGTCAGCGCGAGCAGCGCGTCCACGTCGCGCGGCACGACGCCGTCGTGCCGGTCGCGGATCTCGACCGCCGCACGGTGCAGCCACAGCGCCCGCCGCGGGTACCCCAGATTGGCCCACTCACGCACCGCGTCGGCGGGGGCGGCCGCGGCCAGATCTCCCGGCGTCGGCCATCGCGTGAGCCACGCCTCGAGATGGGGGATGACGCGGTTCACCGGCGTCTGCTGCAGCATGAACTCGCTCACGAGCACGCCCCACGCCCCGAATCCGGGCCGCCGCCACGGCAGGTCGCGCGCGTTCCGGCGGTACCACTCGACCAGGGGAGCGGCGAGGTCGGGCATGCCTTCCAGCCTAAGTGGCACCGCACGAGCGGCCGGCTGGTGCGGGTGAGGAAGGGGTGGGTGGCGGCGCCGGGCGCAGGCGTCCTCGCCCGTGCAGATCTCCTCGGATCTGCGGGCAGGGGGCGCCCTGCGCCGCGCCGTAGGCTGGAGGCATGCGCTTGCCCGTCACTCCGACAACGACGCTGTGGCGCGAGCTGCGCGACCGCGTGCGGCGGCGCTTTCCCGCCGGCCGCGTGATCGTGGCGATCGACGGGCTCGACGGTGCGGGCAAGACGGTGTTCGCCGACGGTCTGGCCGAGGTCTTCGCCGAAACCGGCGACGTCGTGTTCCGCGCGGGGATCGACGGCTTCCATCGTCCCCGGGCCGAGCGGTACCTGCGCGGGCGACGCAGCCCGGAGGGCTTCTACCGGGACTCGTACGACTACGCCACGTTCCGCCGCGTGCTCATCGACCCGTTCCGCGACGGCGCACAGACCGCCGGCACGACCGGTTTCCAGCTCACCGCGTTCGACGTCGCGCGCGACGCGCCGGTCGAGTCGCAGTGGGTCACCGCTCCGCTGGACGCGGTGCTCGTCGTCGACGGGATCTTCCTCAACCGTCCAGAACTGCAGGACCTCTGGGACTGGTCGGTGTGGCTCGAGGTCCCCGTCGACGTCGCCTACGCCCGCATGGCGCTCCGGGACGACTCCGATCCCGACCCCGATGCCCCCTCGAACGCACGTTACCGGCAGGGACAGGAGATCTACCTGAACGAGGCACACCCGCGCGACGCCGCATCCGTCATCGTCGACAACGCCGACCTCGCACACCCCCGGATCGTGGGGCGCAGCTGATGGCGGCACCCGGAATCCTGCTGGTCGACAAGCCCAGAGGCATCACCTCGCACGACGTCGTCGCGCGCGCGCGACGCGCACTCGGCACGCGCAAGATCGGCCATGCCGGCACGCTCGACCCGATGGCGACGGGCCTGCTCGTCCTCGGCGTCGAGGGCGCGACCCGCCTGCTGACCTTCGTGGTCGGGCTCGACAAGACGTACGAGGCGACCATCCGGCTCGGCGTCGCGACCGACACCGACGACGCCGATGGCCAGACGGTGTCGACGACGGATGCCTCGTCCCTCGACTCCGCCGGCATCGCCGCCTGCATCGCCGCACTGACCGGCCGCATCTCGCAGGTCCCCAGCACCTATTCGGCGATCAAGGTCGACGGACGCCGCGCCTACGATCTCGCTCGGTCGGGGGAGGACGTGCAGCTCAAAGCCCGCGAGGTCACCGTGTCGCGGTTCGACGTGCTCGCGGAGCGCCGCCCTTCGACAGGCTCAGGGGCCGGGGCCGTCGTCGACCTCGACGTCGTCGTGGGCTGCTCGAGCGGCACCTACATCCGCTCGCTCGCGCGCGACCTCGGCGCCGCCCTCGGCGTGGGCGGCCATCTCACGGCGCTGCGCCGCACCCGCATCGGCCCCTTCGACGTCGCGGAGGCCGCTCACGTCGACGCGCTGGCCGACGCCGCGCTGCTCGGCCCCGCGGCCGCGGCCACCGCTGTGCTCGGCGGGTTCGACGTCACCGCGGAGGAGGCGCGCGACCTCCGCCACGGCAAGCGACTGCTGGGCGCGGCCGAGCGGCTGCCTGCGAACCCGACCGCAGCGATCGATCCGGAGGGGGTGCTCGTCGGCATCGTCGAGCGCCGCGGCGCCGACGTGAAGAGCGCGATGAACATGCCCGAGGAGGCCGCCCGATGATCCTGTGGTTCACGATCGCGCAGGTCGCCGTCGCCGTCGCTGCCGGGCTGTTCTGCGTGATCGCCGGCCTCGCCGGTCGTCGGCCCAGCGACTGGACGGTCGGCTCGCTGGCGCTCGTCGAGCTGCTGCTGCTGGTGCAGGTCGTGATCGCGATCGTCGCGCCGCTCACGGGCAACCCGCCGTCGGGGAGCCTGCTCGAGTTCTGGGTGTATCTCGTGTCGGCGGTGCTGCTGCCGTTCGCCGCGGTCGCGTGGGCGCTCCTCGAGCGCAGCCGCTGGAGCACGGTGATCATGGGCATCGCCGCCCTGTCGATCGCGGTCATGGTGTGGCGCATGTACGTCATCTGGACGGTCCAGGCGGCCTGAGAAGCCTGAGAGGCCGCGACCTCGGCGACAAGAACTAAACTCGTCTGGTTATGTCGACCACTCCCGCTCGCCCCCGCATGACCGGCATCGGCCGCGTGCTTGTGATCGTCTACGCGATCATGGCCCTCGGCGCCACCGGCCGGTCCTTCGTTCAGATCGTCGAGCGTTTCGACGAAGCACCGGTCGCCTACACGCTGTCGGCGCTCTCCGCGGTCGTCTACATCGTCGCGACGCTCGCGCTGATCTTCGCCGGCCGCCGCGGTTGGTATGTCGTGGCGTGGGTGGCGATCGTGTTCGAGCTCGTCGGAGTACTGGTCATCGGAACGCTGAGCCTCGTCATGCCGGAGCTCTTCGCCCACCCGACGGTGTGGTCGTGGTTCGGCATGGGCTACCTGTTCGTCCCGCTCGTGCTGCCGTTCCTCGGCATCTGGTGGCTCGCGACGCACCACCCCGCCGCTGCGGCGCAGACCCCCGCTCCCGCGGCGGTCGCATCGTGATCGTCTTCCGCGATCCGAGTGAGGTGCCCGCGGGCTTCGGCCCCTCCGTCGTCGCGATCGGCAAGTTCGACGGCGTGCACTCGGGGCATCGCGCGGTCATCGACCGGGCGCGGGTGGATGCTGCGGCCTCCGGCGCCCGCGTCGTCGCGGTGACGTTCGACCGCAACCCGCTGGCGCTCCTGCGCCCCGAGATCTGCCCCGACAGCCTGGTGGGCGTGGAGCAGAAGCTCCGTCTGCTGGCCGACGCCGGCGTCGACGCGACGCTCATGCTCACGTTCGATCGCGCGCTCGCGGACTTGAGTGCCCGCGAGTTCGTCGAGCACGTGCTCGTCGGCGCGCTCGGCGTGCGGATCGTGATGGTCGGCGCGGACTTCCGATTCGGCCGGGGCGGCGCCGGAAACCCCGAGCTGCTGCGCGAACTCGGACCTGAGTTCGGCTTCGAGGTCGACGTCGTCGACGACGTGCGCGCCATCGACGCCGGCCGCCGCGTGTCCTCGACATGGGTGCGCGAGCTGCTCGACGCCGGCGATGTCGCCGACGCGACGCGTCTGCTCGGCCGCCCTCACTCCGTGCGCGGCGAAGTCGTCCACGGTCTCAAGCGCGGGCGTGAGCTGGGCTTCCCGACCGCGAACCTCTCGGCCGACCTCGAGGGCTTCGTGCCCGCCGAGGGCGTCTACGCGGGATGGCTGGTGGACGAGGGGATGCCTCGAGATGGAGCATCCGAGCCGCGCAGCAGCGTGCGGTACCCGGCAGCGATCAGCATCGGAACCAACCCCACCTTCGACGACGTGACGGTCCGCCAGGTCGAGGCCTACGTGCTCGACGAGACCGACCTCGACCTCTACGGACACGTCGTCGAGATCGAGTTCGTGTCGCGGGTCCGGGGGATGGTCGCGTTCGAGGGGATCGAGCCGCTCATCGCGCAGATGGGCGACGACATCGTGCGGGTCCGGCGCCAGCTGGCCTGACGCGCCGGGCCGCGGCATCCGTCCGCTCTCGGCGCCGTCTCGACCCGTAGACCGGCGCACCCGCTCGCCCTACGATCGAGGCGTGCACGCGCTGGACCTCCTGGCGGCCGCCGATGCCGCTGATTCCCCCAACCTGTGGGGTGCGCTGGGGTGCGCGGTGGCGTACTCCGCCTCGCTGCTGGCGACTCTCGACGCGTTCGCTGATCTCATCCTCGCGCGCGGCGACTCCCCGGCGGGGCGACTGACACCGGGCATCGGCATGAAGTTCGCGTCGAAGCTCATCGCGGCCGCCATCGCGGTCGTGTCGGCGGCCATCGTGCTGGCGCTCGATGACAACTGGTTCGCCTTCACGACGCTGTCGATCGCGTTCGTCGTGGTCGTGGGCATCGGCGTCTTCGTCCTGCTGCGGCACGCCAAGGCCACCGCGCCACCGCCGGCGTCGACGGGCGGTGGAGGCGTCCGTCCCGCCTCCTGAGCCGGCGCCCTATGCTCATGTGAGCAAATTCTGTTCAGATGTTGGCGCCGGTTCGTCGTCTGTGTCAGCCTGGAGGAACGACGGAAGGAGGATAGTGGACGCCGTCGACGAACTTCTCTCGATCCGGGCGGCCGAGCTCTACTACGAGGAGAACCTCACGCAGGAGGAGATCGGCCGCAACCTCCAGATCACGCGCTGGAAGGTCGGGCGCCTGCTCACCCAGGCGAAGGACGAGGGCTTCGTCCGCATCGAGATCCTCCACTCCCGCGCGCGCCGTCCGCAGCTGGAGCGTCGCCTCCGAGACGAGCGCGGCCTGGCCGACGCCGTCGTGGTCTCGCGCGCGGGCGTCCGCAGCGAGGACGAGCTCCAGCAGCGGGTCGCCCAGGCGGCCGCCGACCACCTCGCCGGTCTCCGCCCGAGCCCGCGAGTGCTCGGCGTCAGCTGGGGGCGCACCCTCTCCGACATCGCACACCACCTGCGCGACGGCTGGTCACAGGCCACCGACGTCGTGCAGATCAACGGCGGCGTCAGCATGAGTCAGCGTCCCGGCACCGCGGCGGCGACCGCGGTCAGCATCGCTCAGAAGGGCGGGGGCACGGCGGCGGTGCTGCCGAGTCCTGCGATCCTCGAGCAGCGGGCGACGAAGGAGGCCATCGAGGCCGACCGCGTCGTGGCCCGCGTGCTCGACGCCGCGCGCTCGGCGAACGCGTACCTGTTCAGCGCGGGCGCGGCCGACCACGGCTCCGTCCACGTCGACAGCGGCTACCTCACGACGGCCGACATCGATCGACTCGTCGCGGCGGGCGCCGTCGGCGACGTCGTCGGGCGGTACATCGACGCCGACGGACGCATCGTCGACGCCGATCTCGACGCCCGCACGGTCGGCCTCTCGCTCGATGATCTGCGCCGTGCCGACAGCGCGATCGCCGCGATCGCCGGCACGCCCAAACGTGCGATCGCTTCCGCAGTGGTGGCGTCCGGGCTGTGCACCGTGCTCGTCACCGACGAATCCACCGCGCAGCACCTGCTCGACGGGTGAACGTCGGCGTCAGCATCCCATCTCTCGACACCAATGAAAGCCAGGTCATGACATGTCAGGCACCTCCATCGTGACGCTGCCCGAGAGGGCCGTCGAGCTGCTCGGCGGGCAGCCCGACGACACGACGCTGCGGCGCTACCTCCACGGGCTCCCGGGCGTCGACGCCGTCGGGCTCGAGCAGCGCGCCGGCGACCTCGGCACCCGCTCCATCAAGACGACGTCGAAGGCGTGGGCGCTCGACAAGATCATCGAGCTGATCGACCTCACCACCCTCGAGGGCGCCGACACGCCCGGCAAGGTGCGCTCGCTCGTCGCGAAGGCGCTGAACCCGGATGCCTCGGACCCGACCTGTCCGCGCGTGGCCGCCGTCTGCGTGTACGGCGACATGGTGCCCTACGCCGTCGAGGCACTGGGCTCCGCGCACGGAGACCCCGACGACGGGGGCGTGAGCGTGGCCGCCGTGGCCACGGCGTTCCCGAGCGGCCGCGCGTCGCTCGAGATCAAGCTGGCCGACACCGCGGAGGCGGTCGCCCACGGCGCCGACGAGATCGACATGGTCATCGACCGCGGGGCGTTCCTCGCAGGCCGCTACGGCCTGGTGTTCGACCAGATCGCCCGCGTGAAGCAGGCGTGCCGTCGTGCCGACGGCACGTACGCGTCGCTCAAGGTGATCCTCGAGACCGGCGAGCTCACCACCTACGACAACATCAAGCGCGCGTCGTGGCTGGCGATCCTCGCCGGCGGCGACTTCATCAAGACGTCGACGGGCAAGGTGCAGCCGGCGGCGACGCTGCCGACGACACTCCTCATGCTCGAGGTCGTGCGCGACTGGCACCGTGCCACCGGTGAGAAGGTCGGCGTGAAGCCGGCCGGCGGCATCCGCACCTCGAAGGATGCCATCAAGTACCTCGTCACCGTCGCCGAGATCGCGGGCGAGGAGTGGCTGCAGCCGCACCTGTTCCGGTACGGGGCATCCAGTCTCCTCAACGACGTGCTCCTGCAGCGTCAGAAGCTGAAGACCGGGCACTACTCCGGCGCCGACTACGTGACCATCGACTGAACCGGGAAGAAGACATGAGTTTCCTCGAGTACGCACCGGCGCCCGAGTCCCGGGCCATCCTGAATCTGCGCGATGAGTACGGGCTGTTCATCGACGGCGACTTCCGCGCGGGATCGGGCGAGTCGTTCGTCACGATCTCGCCCGCCGACGAGAAGCACATCGCCACCATCGCCACGGCGAACGAAGCGGATGTCGACGCCGCCGTCGCCGCCGCGCGCCGCGCCTACGACAAGACGTGGTCGAAGATGAGCGGACGCGACCGCGGCAAGTACCTGTTCCGCATCGCGCGCCTCGTCCAGGAGCGGGCACGCGAGCTCGCCGTCGCGGAGAGCCTCGACAACGGAAAGCCGATCAAGGAGAGCCGCGACGTCGACGTGCCGCTGGTGGCCGCCTGGTTCTTCTACTACGCGGGCTGGGCCGACAAGCTCGACTACGCGGGCCTGGGCTCCGACCCGAAGCCCCTCGGCGTCGCCGGCCAGGTGATCCCCTGGAACTTCCCGCTGCTGATGCTCGCGTGGAAGATCGCCCCGGCGCTCGCCGCCGGCAACACGGTCGTGCTCAAGCCCGCCGAGACGACGCCGCTCACGGCGCTCCTGTTCGCCGAGATCCTGCAGCAGGCCGACCTTCCGCCGGGTGTCGTCAACATCGTGACGGGCGCCGGCGCGACCGGGGCGGCACTGGTGCGGCATCCGGGCATCGACAAGGTGGCCTTCACAGGATCCACCGCCGTCGGCCGCGAGATCGCGAAGGCCGTCGCCGGCACCGACAAGAAGGTGACGCTCGAGCTCGGCGGCAAGGCCGCGAACATCATCTTCGAGGACGCGCCGATCGAGCAGGCCATCGACGGCATCGTCACGGGGATCTTCTTCAATCAGGGTCAGGTGTGCTGCGCGGGAAGCCGCCTGGTGGTGCAGGAGTCGATCCACGACGAGGTCGTCGACCGGCTCAAGGCACGTCTGTCGACGCTGCGCCTCGGCGACCCGCTCGACAAGAACACCGACATCGGTGCGATCAACTCGCTCGAGCAGCTCAATCGCGTGCGCGAGCTGTCGCGCATCGGCGACGAAGAGGGCGCCGAGCGCTGGACGGCCGACTGCGTGATCCCCGACAAGGGCTTCTGGTTCGCCCCGACCATCTTCACGAACGTGCAGTCGAGCCACCGCATCGCGCGCGACGAGATCTTCGGTCCCGTGCTGTCGGTGCTGACCTTCCGCACGCCCGACGAAGCGATCGCGAAGGCGAACAACACGCCCTACGGCCTGTCTGCGGGCGTGTGGACCGAGAAGGGGTCGCGCATCCTCGCGGTCGCCGACAAGCTGCGCGCGGGCGTCGTGTGGGCGAACACCTTCAACCGGTTCGACCCGTCGTCGCCGTTCGGCGGCTACAAGGAGTCCGGCTACGGCCGCGAGGGCGGCCGCCACGGCCTCGCCGCGTACCTCAAGGGAGCCTCGGCCGGCGACGCCGCGCGACGCCTCGAAGCCGGCCGTTCGAAGAAGGAGGTCTCGGCATGAGCAAGCGACTGACCGTTCCCAAGACATACAAGCTCTACATCGGCGGCGCCTTCCCGCGCAGCGAATCGGGCCGCACGTACGAGGTGGCGACGCCGAAGGGCGACTTCCTCGCGAACGCCGCGCTCGCCTCCCGCAAGGACGCCCGGGATGCCGTCGTCTCAGCCCGCGGCGCCGTGAAGGGCTGGTCGGGCGCCACCGCGTACAACCGCGGTCAGGTGCTCTACCGGGTCGCCGAGATCCTCGAGGGCCGACGGGCGCAGTTCGTGGACGAGATCGTCCAGCAGACGGGCGTCTCGGCCGCCGTCGCCGGCGCCGAGGTCGACGAGTCGATCGATCGCTGGGTCTGGTACGCCGGCTGGTGCGACAAGTTCGGCCAGGTCGCCGGCAACGGCAACCCCGTCGCCGGTCCGTACTTCAACATCTCGGTGCCCGAGCCGACCGGCGTCGTAGGCGTCATCGCCCCGCAGGACACGGCTCTCGTCGGTCTCGTGTCGGCCATCGCGCCCGCGCTCGTGACCGGCAACGCGGTCGTCGTGGTGGCGTCGCAGCGCTACCCGCTGTCGGCGATCTCGCTCGCCGAGGTGCTGGCGACGAGCGATGTGCCCGGGGGAGTCGTGAATGTGCTCACCGGGTCGCCGGCCGAGATCGCGCCGTGGCTCGCGTCGCACCCCGATGTGCACGCGCTCGACCTCGTCGGCGCCGGCGACCTCGACTGGATCGACCTCCAGATCGCCGCGGCCGACACCCTGACGCGCGTGCTCCCCCCCGAGAACGGAGCGGATGCCGCGGCCCCGAGCCTCGCCCGCATCACCGCGTTCACCGAGACCAAGACCGTCTGGCACCCGAAGAGCCTGGTGTAACGGCGCGGGACGGCCGACGACCGGAGCGGGACGGATGCCTCGGGCCGAGGCATCCGTCCCGCTCCGGTCGTGCCATCCGGCCGCGGGCGTTCCCGGTCCGCTCGCAGAATCGGATCCGCACGTGCGGACGCTGTGCGTGACACACCGGTCGGCACAGGCCGGAAGCGGCGTGTCGGCCCGCCCGTCCGCAGGAGCGGATCCGCGGTTGCGTACGCGCGGAATCAGTGCGTCGGACGCCGAGGCGCCGCCCTAGATGAGTTCGAGGCCGCCCCACTGGCCGGGCTCGCGCAGCTCGCCGTAGTGCACGTCGACGTCGTCGGCCGACACCGAGGCGACGCACGCCAGAAGTGACAGGGTGGGGTAGCCGAGCGGGCGGTTGTCGCGGATGATCGCGCCGTCGTCGGTGGGCGCGAGCTCGGCCGAGCGCTCGAGGACGTCGATCCACGGCATCCACCATCGTCCGCCCGTGGCAGGCTCGGTCGACTGGAACTCGCCCAGCCACCGGGCGATGCGGGGTGTGCCGCTGTCGTCGACGTCGTCGTGGGCGATCATGTGCGTGCCGGGCTCGAGCTGCGTCGTGCGGAGGGCGACGCCGTCCCACGTGAGCACCCGGGCCTGCGCGCCGACGACCTCGACGAGGTTGAAGCCGTGAGTCGCCGGCTCGCCGGCGGGGGAGCGGCCGGCGACCGCGTCGAGCACGATGCCGCCGCGCGAGACGAGCTCGGATTCGGGGCGCGTCGACTCGTCTGCGCGGTTCAGGAGCACCGCGAGGCGACCGGCCACCGGATCGGCCGCGAGCCAGGCGCCGCCCGCGCGCACATCGCGCACGCCGACGACGCCGTCGTGCGCCTCGGGCCACCAGCGGCCGAGCGGGTTCCACGGCCGTTCGGGGTCCTCGTCGCGGATCGCCAGCACGCGCGTGGGCTCGTCCGGCGACTCGGGGACGCGGATCACGACGGTGCACATTGCGGCGCTCCTCGGGTGGGTCGTGCGGCCGGTGGGCCGGGTGTTCGGGCAGTCGTGCCAAGATCGGAGGGTGTTCGTCGTGGTCGGGGTCACCGGTGGCATCGCCGCCTACAAGACGGTTCAGCTCGTGCGCCTGCTCGTCAAGGACGGCCACGAGGTCCACGTCGTTCCCACGGAGGACGCGCTGCGCTTCGTGGGGATGCCGACCTGGGAGGCGATCAGCCGCCACCCCGTGACGACCTCCGTCCACGACGACGTCGCACGGGTTCGTCACGTCGCGCTCGGCCAGGCGGCCGACCTCGTGATCGTGGCGCCCGCGACGGCGAACACGCTGGCGAAGATGACCGCGGGGCTCGCGGACGACCTCCTCGGAACGACCCTACTCGCCACCACGGCACCGGTCGTCGTGGCCCCGGCGATGCACACCGAGATGTGGCGGCACCCCTCGACGGTCCACAACATGGCGGTGCTGCGCGAGCGCGGCGTCATCGTCGTCGGCCCGGAGGACGGCGAGCTCACCGGCGGGGACAGCGGACCGGGGCGGATGTCGGAGCCCGAGGTCATCGTCGACGCCGCGCTCGCCGCGGCCGAAGGCGGCGCCGGCGACCTGCGCGGACTGCGGGTGGTCGTGAGCGCGGGCGGCACCCGCGAGCCGATCGATCCCGTCCGCTACATCGGCAACCGCTCCAGCGGTCGGCAGGGCGTCGCCGTCGCGCTCTCCGCTTCGCAGCGCGGGGCCGACGTCGTGCTCGTCGCCGCCCACGTCGACGACGGCGTGCTGGCGGCGGCATCCGCTCGTCCCGGTCTGCGGGTGGTGCGCGCGGGCACCGCGGCGGAGCTCGGCGAGGCCGTCGCAGCGGAGGCCGGAGGGGCCGACGTCATCGTGATGGCGGCCGCCGTCGCCGACTACCGCGTGGCCGAGGTGTCACCTCTCAAGCGCTCCAAGGAGTCGGCTCCGGTCGGCGGCATCACGCTCGACCTGATCGAGAACGACGACATCCTCGCGGGGCTCGTCCGGAGCAGGCGCGAGGGGCAGACGATCGTCGGATTCGCGGCCGAGACGCCGGGCGACGGCGAGACCCTCCTCGACCGAGGGCGCCGCAAGGCAGCGCGCAAGGGGGCCGATCTGCTCGCGGTGAACGAGGTGGGCTGGTCGAAGGGATTCGAGGCGGCCGACAACGCCGTCACGATCCTCGGCGCCGACGGCGAGGTCGTCGGTGCCCGGCGAGGGACCAAGGAAGACGTCGCCGAGTCCCTCTGGGACGCAGTCCGCATGGTGCGCGAAAGCCAAGCCAAAACAAAGTAACGAATAAGTAACGGCGCATGTAGAGTGGTCCGCACCACGTCGACGGTGACGTGGGTACGACCCCCGGAGGACATGCCCGATGCCCCACTCCGCGGCATCCGATCGCGCCCGCGACCGGATCCACGCTCTGTCCGTCATGTGCGTCCTCGCGATCGCGAGTCTGGTGATCGCCATCCTCGGTGCCACTCCTGCACGGGTGAGCTCGCGTGAGCTGATGGGGGACGAACGCACGCCGGGAGAAGCCGCGTTCATCGCCAGCCATCGCGGGGGAGCGGCGACCGCGCCCGAGAACACGTTGCCCGCCATCACCGCCGCGCTCGCCGCCGGCTTCGACTACGTCGAGGTCGACGTCGCGCTCACCGCCGACCGGCAGCCGGTGCTCATGCACGACAAGACGGTCGATCGCACCACCGACGGTCACGGGCGGCTCGCCTCGCTCAGCCTGGCCGAGGTGAAGGCCCTCGACGCCGGCGCCTGGTTCGACCGCGGCTTCACCGGCACTGCGGTCCCCACCTTCGGGGAGTTCCTCGACGCGCTCGTCGCCGCCGACGGGCGCGCGATCGTGGAGCTGAAGGGCGAATGGGATGCCGTGACCGTCGACGCGGCGGTCGCCGATGTCGCCGCGCGCGGCCTCGAGCGCCGCATCGTCTTCGCGAGCTTCGATGCACGCACGCTCGCGCTCGCTGCGGCCGGGTCGGACGTGCTGTCGCGGCTGCTCATCCTGAAGCAGCTCCCGTCGGACGTGGTGAGCGCGGTCGCCGAGGCCGGAGCGCGCGGTGTCGTCGTGAACCGCAAGGCGGTGCTCTCGCGGCCGGGCATCGTCGATGAGCTGCACGCCGCAGGTGCGCGCGTGGTCGTCTACACCCTCAATGACGACTCCCAGTGGGACGAGGTCACGGCCCTCGGCGTCGATGGCATCGTCACCGACGACCCGCACACGTTGTCGCAGTGGCAGAGCGCGTACGCAGGCCCATGACGGCTGTGCTCGCGCGTGCGGCGTGGCCCGCAGCATCCGTCCGCCCGTCTCGTTAGGGTCGAAGGCGCGCCGCCTCTCCGCTTCCGCGGCGCGCGAGAGGTGGCGTGGGAATGGTCGTGCAGAGCCGGTTGACGCGGATCGTGATCGGGTGCGTCGCGCTCACGGCGCTGGCCGCGGTCGTCACCGGATGCCGGCCCGAGTCCGAGGCGACCCCCTCGAGCAGTCCCTCGATCACGATGAAGGATCAGACGCCCGATCCTTCTGCGACCCCCGTCGAGACCGAGAAGCCCCAGGCCGGTTTCGAGGTGCCCGGCGCGTGCGAGGAGATCTACTCCGCGGCCATGCTCGCGCAGCTGCAGTCGGCGAACCCGCCCCTCAACGACCCCGGCGTGACGATGCTGTCGACGGAGAACGCCGACCTGCTCGAGATCATCCACGGCGGAGCGCCGACGCTGCGCTGCTCGTGGGGGCAGCCGAGCGAGGTCGGGCTCGCGACCAATGTGACCGCGGTCGACGCCGAGCAGGAGGAGGCCCTGCTGGCGGCGCTGCCCGCGGCGGGCTTCGGCTGTGAGGCGCTCGGCGACGGCACCGTGTGCCGCATCGAGCAGAAGGGTGTGTCACTCGACGACGAGGAGTACACCCGCGGCGAGACCCACTACGTCGGCGGGGGCGGACTCGTGACGACGGCGTGGATCAACTTCTCCCCTGAGGGGTACACCGAAAACATCGTGGCGACGCTCTGGGGCTGAGTCCCGCGGTCATCCCGCGCGGGGATGCCCCGTTCCGGGGCCCGTTCCCCTAGAATGGTGCGCGGGGAACCGCTGACGATGTCGCAGCTCGCAGAAGCGAGTGCCCGCGACCGCCGGCGGCCCATCCCTGGTCCCGCGTTCGCGACGGCGTTCGCGCCGCCCGCGGGAGCACGCAGAACCATCGGTGTCATCCGATCCCCGCCGGACCCCCTATCCGGCATTCACGCTCAGGAGGAGCATGCCGACCACGGCACCCGCCCAGACGGCGCAGCGTCGCCGCAAGTCCTCGTCCGCGCGCCGCGACGACGAGGCCCCCATCATCCCGATCCTCGCCCGCAAGGTGCGCGAGGTCGAGGCGAAGGCCCAGCGCGGCAAGCTCGGGCCGACCAACCGCGTCAAGTTCCAGGTCATCGCGTTCCTGGTGCGCGAGGAGCGCGCGCGGGTGAAGGGCGACTCCGAGTTGACGGATGCGGCGCGCGCTGAGCTGTTGAAGCGGCTCGACGGCGTCGCGACCATCCTCGCCAAGACCGCCGCGCGCGATACGTCGCTCATCCAGCTGCTCGAGGTCGACCAGGCCACTTCTCCCGTCGCCCGCCGCATGCGCCGCGACTGGCTGCTCGAGTCGGGCGCGGAACTTGCGCCCGACGAGCTCATCATCACCGACGTCGCGCCGGTCGTCGCGCCCGTCGTGCCCGCCGCCCTCGCCGAGCGCCAGGTGGTGCCGCCGCAGGTCGAGGCCCGCCGTGACTCCAACCCCTTCCTCGCGCCCGACCTCACGATCCGCGCGCCGAAGCAGACGCCCCGCCGCCGCCTCGACAGCTGGGAGCTCATGGGCCCGCTGTACAAGGCGTTCGAGACCGGCGCCGGCGGTGCGACCGCTTCGATGGAGCTCCCGCCCGTTCCCGAGTTCGACCGTCTGTCGCCCAAGGGCCTCGAGGTCATGCCGCACCAGTCGCGGTTCCTCGAGTCGGTGCGCGCCGGTCACCGCACGTTCCTCCTCGCCGACGAGCCGGGCCTGGGCAAGACGGCGGAGTCGGTGCTCGCCGCATCCGTCGCGAACGCGTACCCGCTCCTGGCGGTCGTGCCGAACGTCGTCAAGATGAACTGGGCGCGCGAGGTCGAGCGCTGGACGCCCCAGCGTCGCGCGACCGTGATCCACGGCGACGGCGAGAACATCGACGCGTTCGCCGACGTGTTCATCGTCAACTACGAGATCCTCGACCGTCACCTGTCGTGGCTCAGCTCGATCGGCCTGAAGGGCATGGTCGTCGACGAGGCGCACTTCATCAAGAACCTCACGTCGCAGCGGTCGCAGAACGTGCTGGCGCTGGCGACGCGCATCCGCGAGCAGGTGCCCAACCCGCTGCTGCTCGCCCTCACCGGTACGCCGCTGATCAACGACGTCGAGGACTTCGACGCGATCTGGCGCTTCCTCGGCTGGACCACCGGCGAGAAGCCCGGCCCCGTGCTCATGGAGAAGCTCGACGAGACGGGCCTCACGCCCGCCGACAAGGCGTTCTACCCCGAGGCGCGGGACGCGGTCATCTCGTTGGGCATCGTGCGGCGCAAGAAGAAGGATGTCGCCGCCGACCTGCCCGACAAGCTCATCGCCGACCTCCCCGTGGAGCTCGACGACGAGTTCGGCCGGTCGATCCGCCAGGCCGAGCGCGAGCTCGGCGAGCGGCTCGCAGCGAAGTACCGCCGCATCATCGAGGCGCGCGGCGATCGCGGCCACGGCCCGGGCCACATCGACGAGGACATCGTGCGCCTGGTGGCGCACAACGAGCTCGAGGAGTCGAAGTCCGCCGGAACGGGGTCGGAGAACGTCTTCACGATGGTGCGCAAGATCGGCCAGGCCAAGGCGGTGCTCGCCGCCGACTACGCCGTGCAGCTGCAGCGCTCGGTCGGCAAGGTCGTGTTCTTCGCCAAGCACATCGACGTCATGGACACCGCCGAGGCGCATTTCGCCGCCGCAGGGCTCAAGACCGTCTCGCTGCGCGGCGACCAGGCCACCACGGCCCGCCAGCAGGCGATCGATGCGTTCAACAACGACCCCGATGTGGGCATCGCGGTCTGCTCGCTCACCGCGGCAGGCGTCGGCGTGAACATGCAGGCGTCGTCGAACGTCGTGCTCGCCGAGCTGTCGTGGACGGCCGCCGAGCAGACGCAGGCGATCGACCGCGTGCACCGCATCGGCCAGGACGAACCCGTGACCGCGTGGCGCATCATCGCCGCCCACACGATCGACACCAAGATCGCCGAGCTCATCGACTCGAAGCAGGGCCTCGCTGCCCGCGCGCTCGACGGCGAGGCCGTCGACCCGCAGTCGAGCGACTCGGTGCAGCTGTCGGCGCTCATGCACCTGCTGCGTCAGGCGCTCGGCGCCGCGTAACACGCGATTCGACGAGGGGCGGTGCGGGTTTCGCGCCGCCCCTCGTCGTGTGCGGGCCGGGGCGGAGCGCGCCGTGTGGCAGGCCGGGCCATCCGGCACTAGTGTCGGGGGAGGCAGCGACGCCGACCCTCTTCACCGACCCGACAGCGAGGAACACAGCAATGAAGATCGGCATCCTGACGAGCGGCGGCGACTGCCCCGGGCTCAACGCGGTCATCCGTGGCGTGGTGCTCAAGGGCACGACGAACTACGACCTCGAGTTCGTCGGCATCCGCGATGGCTGGCGCGGTGTGGTCGACGGCGACTTCTTCCCGCTGACCCGGCACGAGGTGAAGGGCCTGTCGAAGGTCGGCGGCACGATCCTCGGCACATCGCGCACGAACCCGTACGAGGGCCCGCGCGGCGGCGCCGAGAACATCGCCAAGACGATGTACGGCCACCGCCTCGACGGCATCATCGCGATCGGCGGCGAGGGAACCCTCGCGGCCGCGAACCGCCTCTCGAACGACGGCATCAACGTGCTCGGCGTCCCGAAGACGATCGACAACGACCTGCGCGCCACCGACTACTCGTTCGGCTTCGACACCGCCGTGAACATCGCGACCGACGCGATGGACCGCCTGCGCACCACCGGCGACTCGCACCAGCGGTGCATGGTCGCCGAGGTGATGGGCCGCCACGTCGGCTGGATCGCCCTGCACGCCGGCATGGCCGCGGGCGCTCACGCCATCTGCATCCCCGAGGTGCCGATGTCGATCGACGAGATCACCGCGCTGGTCTCCAAGGCCCACGACCGCGGCCGCGCGCCGCTCGTGGTCGTGTCGGAGGGCTTCACCCTCACCGGCATGGACGAGGCCTTCAGCGACAAGGGGCTCGACGCGTTCAACCGCCCTCGCCTCGGCGGCATCAGCGAGATCCTCGCGCCCGAGATCGAGCGCATCACGGGCATCGAGACCCGCGCGACCGTGCTCGGCCACATCCAGCGCGGCGGCTCGCCGTCGGGCTTCGACCGAGTGCTCGCGACACGCCTCGGCCTGCACGCCGCCGACGCGGTCGTCGACGGCGCCTGGGGTCAGATGGTCGCGATGCGCGGCACCGACATCGTGCGCGTCCCGTTCGCCGACGCCCTCGGCGAGCTCAACACCGTTCCCCTCTACCGCTACGAAGAGGCCGCCGCGCTGTTCGGCTGAGTTCGTCGTCGCCTTGTCCTCCTGATTTCAGGAACGGATGCCTCGCCCCGAGGCATCCGTCCACACCCCTGACGTGCGGCCGGTACGCGTGCCACGATGGCGTCGTGGCTGGGGTGGCCGTGAGTCCCGTGCTGATCGGACGCCAGGGGGAGTTCGAGGCGCTGCGCCGCGCGCTCGCGGACGGCAGAGGCGGGGTAGCGCGCGCGATGGTGATCCGGGGCGAGGCGGGGATCGGCAAGACCCGGCTCGTCCAGGAGGCGATCCGGTCGTTCCGAGCCGACGCGTCGGCGGACGATCCGCCGGTGGTGGTGGCGACCGCGCAGTGCGTCGACGGTGGCGACGGCTCACCGCCGTTCCACGCGCTGCGGGGACTGCTCCGTGATCTGCGGGCCGGCGTGGGGGACGCGCTGCTCGACGTCGCATCGGCATCACCGGGGGTGCTCCGCACTCTGGGCGTGCTGGTCCCGGAGCTCGCGGAAGTCTCAGCGACGGTCGCACCCGAATCGATCGAGCCTTCCTCCGACCTCGTCTCTGACACGATCGAGACCGTCGTGGAACGCCTCAGCGAGCAGTTCCATGTCGTGGTCGTCGTCGAGGACCTGCACTGGGCGGACGCCCTCACCGCGTCCTTCGCCACGCTGCTGGCGATCACCCTGCGTGGTCGCCACCTCACTGTCGTGCTGACCTATCGGTCCGATGAGGTGGCGCGCCGGAGCATGCTGTCGGGCGTCGTGGCGCTCGAGGGCCGGCGGGACGTCGAGCACCTGGAGCTCGCGCGGCTCTCCGGCGCGGAGGTCGGCAGCCAGATCGAGGCGATCGCGCCGGGCCGGTTCTCCCGTGCGGACGCCGACGCGATCGCCGCGCGCAGCGGCGGGGTGCCCTTCTTCGTCGAGGAGCTCGTGTCGCTCGAGGGGGAGGAGCTGCCGGGGCCGCTGCGCGACCTGCTGCTGCTCCGGTACCGCAGTGCCTCGCCCGGGGCACGGCAGATCGTCGCACTGCTCTCCGTCGGCGGTGACGACGTCGACCACGACATCCTCCTGCAGGTGTCGGGAGGGGACCGCACGGTTCTCGACGACGGCGTCCGGGAGGCGCTCGAGCGAGGGCTCATCACGGTCACGGCGACCGGGTACGGCTTCCGCCACGCGCTGCTGCGCGAGGCGGTGTACGGCGACGTGCTGCCCGGCGTGCGTCGTGACGCCCACCGGGCCTACGCCGCTGCGCTAGAGCGCGCCGGCGCGTCGTTCCCGACCCTGGCCGCGGTCGCCGAGCATCGGGCGAGGTCCGGTGACGTGCCTGCCGCTTTCGATGCCACGGTGCGGTGCCTCGGCCAGCCCGGCTCCGAACTCGCGCCGTCCACGACAGCAGCGCTCTGGCGCCGCATCGCCGACTGGTGGGATGACGTCCCCGACGCGCAGGACCGGGTCGGTGGTGCGTCTCGGATGGAGGTGATGCGACGTGCGGGGGAGTACCTCTGGCACGCCGGGGACTACCTCGAGGCGCGCTCGGCGGTCACGGCAGCGCTCGCGCTTCCCGGACCGAGCGATCCCGTCGAACGCGCGACGGCACTGTGGTGGCTCGTGATGTGCGAAGGCTGGATCAGCATCCGCGCCGATGAACAGGCACTCGCCGAGGCGGACGCGCTGCTCGTCGGCCGCACGGAATCGGCCGCGCTGGCGCAGCTCGCGCGGGTGCGCAGCATCAGCGGCCGGCACGACATCGCGTCGCTGGAGGAGGCCGTGGCGATCGCACGCGCCTCCCGCGACGCCGAGACGCTTGCGATCTGTCTGACGAACCTGGCGGTTCGCCGCGTGCACGACGGCGACGACGAACTCGGTGCCGCCGCCGCGCGCGCCGCGCTCGAGGTGACCCCGCGCGCGGGCGGAAGGCACCGCGCCCTGCTGGTGCTCGCCGACATCGGTCTCTTCGCAGCACGCTATCGGGAGGCCGCCGAGGTCTTCGAGACGATGCGTCGCGAGGCCATCGAGACCGGGCGTGAGCGCGGACACGGAGCCATCGCGACCGTGGGTCTGGCGCACTCGCTGATCCCTCTCGGACGGCTCAGGGAGAGCGAGGCCCACGCGCAGCGCGCGCTGCAGCTCCTGGTGGTGCCGTTCGACAGGTCGGCGGCCCTTCGCATCCTCGCGGAGGGCGACCTGTGGGGCGATCGACCGGCGGCCTACACCGAGAAGCGGCGTGTGATCGACGACGAGATGCCCGACGTGCTCGATGTGCCGGACGAGGACTACGGATGGCGGCGGCTCGACCTCCTGGAGGGGCTCATCCGCATCGCCGATGAGCCCGACGATCGCCGCAGGCTCGAGCTGGTGCGCGCCGGCGTCTCGCGGGAGTCCGCACTGCGCGCCGCCGAGACCCAGCCGTGGGTGCGGCCGTGGTCGCTGCCGCTGCGCGCGTGGCTGGTGGAAGCAGGCCGCCGTGTGAGCGGCGCCGACCCGTCGCTGGACCGCGGGATCGCCCAGATCAGGGATGACGTCACGGCGCTCGTGTCACAGCCGGCGACTCGCGGCGTCGTTCCGGCGCTCGTGGGCTTCGTCGCTGCTGCGCTGGCGGTGGATGCCGCCGTCGAGTCCCGCCTCGCCGCGTGGCGTGCGGTGCTCGCCGAGGTGCGCGCGGGCGAAGGCCTCGCGGTCCAGTTCTTGCACCTCGCGACGCTCCGCCTCGCGGAGGCGCTGGTCGAGTGCGGCGACCGCGCCGGCGCCGAGGCGACGCTCGCGGAGCTGGGTGATTCCGCCCGCGCCGAGGGCGACGCGCTCGTTGCGCGGTGGGCGGCGCAGCTCGCGGCCCGGGCCGGTCTGGGCGGCGACCCGGGCTCGAGGATCGCGTCCCTCACGGAACGCGAGTCACAGGTCCTCGAGCTCGTCGCGCGTGGCATGACCAATCCGCAGATCGGCCGTGAGCTCTTCATCAGCCCGAAGACGGCGTCGATCCACGTGTCCTCGATCCTCACGAAGCTCGGCGTGGCCAACCGCACCGAGGCCGCCGCCTTCGCCCGTGCTCGCGCGCCGGCCGCGCCCGCACACGAGTGAGGGCGGGCTCCGCAGAGAGCCCCCCTCGATGCGCGGGTCCGGGTCAGGCGTCGGCGACGCCCAGCACGTCCAGGAGCCACGCCAGCTCGAACGCGCGCTCGCGCCACGCGTTGTAGCGGCCCGAGACGCCGCCGTGGCCGGCGACCATCTCGCACTTGAGCAGCGCATCGGCGCCGACTTCGCGCAGGCGCGCGACCCACTTCGCGGGCTCGACGTACAGGACCCGGGTGTCGTTGAGCGACGTGACGGCGAGGATGCGCGGGTATGCCGCATCCGTCCGCACGTTCTCGTACGGCGAGTACGACTTCATGTAGGCGTAGACGTCGGCGTTGTGCAGCGGGTCGCCCCACTCGTCCCACTCGATGACCGTCAGCGGCAGGGACGGGTCGAGGATCGTGGTCAGCGCGTCGACGAACGGCACATCGGCGAGCACACCCGCGAAGAGCTCGGGCGCGATGTTGGCGACCGCGCCCATGAGAAGGCCGCCGGCCGAGCCGCCCTCGGCGACGAGCTGCGACGCCGTCGTGTACCCGTTGTCGATCAGGTGCAGCGCGCTGTCGACGAAGTCCGTGAACGTGTTGCGCTTGTTGAGGAGCTTTCCGTCCTCGTACCACTGGCGCCCCATCTCGCCGCCGCCGCGCACGTGGGCGACGGCGAAGACGACGCCGCGGTCGAGCTCCGACAGGCGCGGCACCGAGAAGCCGGGCTCGATCGAGTGCTCGTACGAGCCGTAGCCGTACAGGTGCACCGGGCGCGGCGCCACGCCCGCGTCGCCGAACGAGCGCTTGTAGACGAGCGAGATCGGGATCTGCGTGCCGTCCTGGGCGGTCGCCCACACGCGGGCCTGCGCGTAGTCGTCGGGCTCGTAGCCGCCGAGCACCGGCTGGCGCTTGCGCAGGTACAGCTCGCGCGTGGCGATGTCGAGGTCGTAGACGGTGCCGGGGGTGACGAATGAGCCGTAACCGAGGCGCAGCAGGGGAGGAGCCCACTCCGGGTTGCCGCCGGTGCCCACCGAGTACAGCGGCTCGTCGAACCCGATCTCGTCGACGGCGCCCGTCGCGTAGTCGAGCATGCCGAGGCGGGCGAGGCCACCGCGGCGGTAGCCCACGACGCCCCAGTCGCGGAACGTCGATACGCCGAGCAGGCGCTCGCCGGGACGATGGGGGATCACGACCGCACGGTCGCCGGACGGATCGGATGCTGCCACCCGCACGAGTTCGAAATCGAGGGCTCCGTCGTTGTGGAGGATGAACAGCACGTCCTCGCCGTCGACGACGGCGTGCTCGGAGTCGTATTCGACCCCCTCGGTGCGAGGCCACACCACGCGCGGCTCGCCACGGAGGTCGTCGGCATCCAGCAGCCACTCCTCGCTCGTGATCGAAGAGCCGAGGCCGATCACGAGGAAGCGGTCGCTGCGCGTGAACCCGGCGCCCACCCAGTACTTCTCGTCGGGCTCGTGGAAGAGCTTCGCGTCGTCGGCGACGGCCGTGCCGAGCTCATGCAGCCAGACGGTGTCGGGGCGCCACGCGTCGTCGACGGTCGTGTAGACGATGAAGCGGCCGTCGGGCGAGAAGGTCGCGCCCGCGAAGGTGTCGGGGATCTCGTCGGGGAGCTGCTCGCCCGTCACGAGGTTGCGCACGCGCACCGTGTAGCGCTCGTCGCCCGCGACGTCGACGCCGTAGAGCATCAGCGTGCCGTCGTTGGAGACCTCGAAGCTTCCGAGCGAGAAGAACTCGTGGCCCTCGGCCTCGACGTTGCCGTCGAGGAGGATCTGCTCGCCCGCGACCTCGACGTCGGGGGAGAGCTCGGGGGGCGTCCAGTCGTCGGCGGACGCGAGCGGGGCGCGGCACTGGATGCCGTACTGCTTGCCCTCGAGCGTGCGGCCGTAGTACCACCACTCGCCCCGGCGGGTCGGCACCGAGAGGTCGGTCTCGAGCGTGCGGCCCTTGATCTCGTCGAAGATGCGCTCGCGCAGACCCTCGAGGTGCGCGGTGCGCTGCTGCGTGTACGCGTTCTCGGCCTCGAGGTGCGCGATGACGGCGGAATCCTCCTTCTCGCGGAACCACTCGTAGCGGTCCTCGACGTCGTCGCCGTGATGGGATCGGACGATCGGACGGATGCCGGCGACAGGGGCGGACGGGGCGGGTGCGGAGTCGCTGAGAGTCACCGTTCCACGCTAGTCGTCTCCGAGTTGACCGCCAGGGTCGCCGATGTAGGATTCTTCCTGGCCGGTTGCCGGTTCCTGAACTCTTGGTGAACTGTTCGTTCGTCGCGTCGATCTCGTCGGCACACTCTTTCTCCCTCCTTCTCCCCGAAAGCGAACGGTGGAAACCGCAACCCTCATCATCGTTCTGGTGATCGCGCTGGCGCTGTTCTTCGATTTCACGAACGGCTTCCACGACACCGCGAACGCCATGGCGACGCCCATCGCCACCGGCGCGCTCAAGCCCAAGACCGCCGTGCTCCTCGCCGCCATCCTGAACCTGGTCGGCGCGTTCCTGTCGACGGAGGTGGCCCAGACCATCTCGGGCGGCATCATCAACGAGGAGCAGATCTCCCACGACATCTTCCCGGAGATCATCCTCGCCGGCCTGATCGGCGCCATCACGTGGAACATGCTCACGTGGCTGCTGGGCCTTCCGTCGTCGTCGTCGCACGCTCTTTTCGGCGGCCTGATCGGCGCGACGATCGTGGGCGTCGGCTTCACCGCCGTCAACTTCGGCGTCGTGATGTCGAAGGTGATCCTGCCGGCGTTCATCGCGCCGGTCACGGCCGGCGTCATCGCGTTCACCGCCACGAAACTCGCGTACGTGCTCACGCGGCGCTACGACAGCAAGCCCGACGGCCGCGACGGATTCCGCGTCGGACAGATCTTCACGTCGTCGCTGGTGGCCCTCGCCCACGGTACGAACGATGCGCAGAAGACGATGGGCATCATCACCCTCCTGCTCATCACCGCGGGTCTGCAGTCGGCCTCGAACCCTGAGCCGCAGACCTGGGTGGTGTTCGCGTGCGCGATCACGATCGCACTCGGCACCTACATGGGCGGCTGGCGCATCATCCGCACCCTCGGCAAGGGCCTCACCGAGGTCAAGCCGGCGCAGGGCTTTTCCGCCGAGGCGTCGACGGCGTCCACGATCCTCGCCTCGAGCGCCCTCGGCTTCGCGCTGTCGACCACACAGGTCGCCTCGGGATCGGTCATCGGCTCGGGCCTCGGTCGTCGCGGCTCCCAGGTGCGGTGGCGCACCGCGGGCCGGATCATGGTCGGCTGGATCCTCACGCTCCCGGCCGCGGGCGCGGTCGGCGCCGCTGCCGCGCTCATCGTGGTGTGGCTGCCCGTGTGGGGCGTCATCATCGACGCGGTCCTCGCCGTCGTCATCATCCTCTTCCTCTTCCTGCGCTCGCGCCGCGACGAGGTCACGGCGTCGAATGCGATGAGCGAGGTTGCCGACTCCGGTCGGGCCGTCAAGGTCAAGCGCAACCCGCCGCCTACGCGCCGTCAGCGCGCGCTCGCGCGCGACGAGGCGCGGCGCGTGGCCGCTGCGAAAACGGCCGCGAAGAAGGCCGCCAAGGCGGCCGGGCGATCTGACAACGGGCCGAAGGACGGAGGCCCGCGATGATCATCAACTGGCTCGCCTTCGTTCAGGTGTTCCTCGCGGCGTTCATCTCGGCCGTCGTCGTCGTCTCCTTCTACGCGCTCGGCCTGCGACTGCTCGTCCGCGCCGGCCGCGCTCCCGTGGTGGCCCCCGCGGAGTTCACCGACGCCATCACCGTCATCTCCGAGAAGGAGGCGCGGCGCTCCGAGAAGGCCGCCGCGAAGGCAGCCAAGCGCAGCCCGCTGACCGACGGCCAGAAGCGGTTCGCCCTCGTGGGCGCCTACACGTGCTTCGCGGTCTGCGCCGCGGCCGTGCTCGGCGGACTGCTGCTCATCGTCTTCAACCACTGAGCGACAGGCTCCGCCGGGACGCGGTGCTGTCGGCACGACGGCCTAGGCTGAGGCCCATGGCCACCGCCGCACACGTCCAGTTCGGTCAGTACCCGCCCGCGCGGCGCACGCTGCTGCACGTGAGCGACACACACCTGCTCGCGGGCAACACGCCGCTCGGCGGCCGTTTCGACACCGCGGCGAACCTCGCCCGCACGCTCGAGGCGGCCGAGGCCACCGGCATCCGTCCCGACGCGATCGTGTTCACCGGCGACTTGACGGATCTCGGAGAGAGCGAGGCGTACACCGCTCTGCGCGCCGCGGTGGAGCCGGTGGCGCAGCGACTCGGAGCCCCGGTGGTGTGGGTCGCCGGCAACCATGACGAGCGCCCGGCGCTGCGGCGCGACCTCCTCGGGCTGGAGCCGACCGAGGAACCCGTGACCGGCGTATGGGATCTCGACGGGCTGCGGCTCATCGGTCTCGACTCGACGGTGCCCGGCTGGCATCACGGCGATCTCGACCACGGGCAGCTCGAGTGGCTGCGCCGCGAGCTAGCGATGCCGGCGCCGCTCGGCACGATCCTCGCGCTGCACCACCCGCCGCTGCCGTCGCACGTGCCGCTGTTCGACATCCTCGAGCTTCGGGAACAGGGGCGACTGGCCGACGTGATCGCCGGCACCGATGTGCGCGCGATCCTCGCAGGCCACCTGCACTACTCGACGAGCGGCACGTTCGCGGGCGTCCCGGTGAGCGTCGCCGCAGCCACCTGCTACACGATGAACCTGGCGCGCCCCGCGGCGGACGTCAACGGCATGGACGCCGGCCAGTCGTTCCACCTCGTGCACATCTATGACGACACGATCACCCACGCCGTCGTGCCCGTCGTCGATGCGCCGACCGGCGATGTCTTCTCCGCCGAATGGGTCGAGCGGATGTCGCGGCTCACCCCGGAGGAGCGACTCGAGGCGTTCTCCCGCAAGCGCCGCTGACGGCGTTCTCGCCGCTGAATGCTGACCGCCGTCATGTACGTGGAGGCGGAGCCGGGTATACGCCGTGTACAACCCGGCGGGCGGGCCTCGCGAGTAGGCTCGAAGCATCCCGCACACCGCTGTGAACGACCCACGAGGACTGCAACACATGGCTCTGGACGCAATGACGCGAACCCGCATCGAGACCGACTCCCTGGGATCCCTGGAGATCCCCGCCGACGCGTATTGGGGCATCCACACCGCCCGCGCGCTGGAGAACTTCCCGATCTCGAAGAGGCCGATCTCGGTCTACCCCGACCTGGTGCGGGCGCTCGCGATGGTGAAGCAGGCGTCGGCCCGCGCGAACCGCGAGATCGGGGTGCTCGACCCTGCGAAGGCGGACCTCATCGACCGCGCCTCGCAGCTGGTCATCGACGGCGACTACCACGACCAGTTCGTCGTGGGCGTCATCCAGGGCGGCGCCGGCACGTCGACCAACATGAACGCGAACGAGGTCATCACCAACATCGCGCTCGAGCTCGCCGGACGCCCCAAGGGCGACTACGACTTCCTGTCGCCGATCGACGACACCAACCGCAGCCAGTCGACGAACGACGTCTATCCGACCGCCATCAAGGTCGGCCTGGGTCTGGACCTGAAGACGCTGCTCGAGGAGCTCGACCTGCTGCGCCGCGCGTTCCTGGCGAAGGCCGTCGAGTTCCACGACGTGCTCAAGGTCGGCCGCACCCAGCTCCAGGACGCGGTGCCGATGACGCTCGGCCAGGAGTTCCACGGGTTCGCCACGACTCTCGGCTACGACCACCAGCGCCTCACCGAGAATGCCTATCTGCTCTACGAGGTCAACATGGGCGCGACCGCGATCGGCACCGGCATCACGACGCATCCCGCGTACGCGAAGGCCGTGCTGCGGCACCTGCGCGAGATCTCGGGCCTCGACCTCGACACCGCCTCCGACCTCGTCGAGGCGACCAGCGACACCGGCTCGTTCATGTCGTTCTCGGCGTCGCTCAAGCGCAACGCGATCAAGCTGTCGAAGATCTGCAACGACCTGCGACTGCTGTCTTCGGGTCCCCAGGCCGGATTCGGCGAGATCAACCTGCCCGCGCGGCAGGCGGGGTCCAGCATCATGCCCGGCAAGGTGAACCCCGTCATCCCCGAGGTCGTCAACCAGGTCGCGTTCTCTGTCGCGGGCGCCGACCTCACCGTCACGATGGCGGTCGAGGCCGGGCAGCTGCAGCTCAACGCGTTCGAGCCGGTGATCGCGCACTCGATCTTCCAGTCGATCACGTGGCTGCGTCAGGCGATGTACACGCTGCGGGTCAACTGCGTCGACGGCATCACCGCCAACCGCGAGCGGCTCGGTGCGATGGTCGGCTCGTCTGTCGGTGTGATCACCGCCCTCACCCCGTTCATCGGCTACGCGGCGGCCGCAGCCCTCGCCAAGACCGCCCTGCTGACCGGGCACGGTGTCGCCGACCTCGTCGTCGAGGCGGGCCTCATGTCGCGCGAGGAAGTCGTCAAGCAGCTCTCGCCCGCCCGCCTTTCGGGTCTCGAGACCATCACCGCCGCCATCCCGGTCGTGGCGTCGCCTGAGGATGTCGTCGAGGAAGCGCCGGCAGACACGCGCTGAGCCGGTTGCCGCGGGCGGCTCCCGATCGATAGCGTCAGGGAGACTCGAACGAAAGGCGAGAAATGACCGATCCGCAGAACCCGGCCGCGCCCGAGCCGCCGCAGCAGCCCGCGTCGCAGCCCACTGCGCCTCAGCCGTCCGCCGACGCGCCGGCTCCGCCCGCGGCGGAGCCCGCAGCTCCCGC
>NZ_JBDGJU010000038.1:590-30891 GCF_057656735.1 Microbacterium sp. Soil_C_42 | reverse complement strand
CGCCCCGGCGCCGGCCGCCGCTCCGGCTCCGACCGCCGCCCCGGCTCCCGCCGCCCCAGCTCCGGCCGCCGGCACCCCAACCCCGACATGACGGGTTCGGGGCGCGTCCCGAGCGTTCGGGGCGCACGCCGCACGCCCCGAAAGCACGCGGTGCGCCCCAAACCCGCAACGATGACCGAACCCGACACCCGAAGGACCCGCGAATGACCTCCCAGCCCACCTCATCGAGCGCGATGGTCCCCACGCCCCCTCCGGTCGCCGCTGGCGCGTCGGCCGGAGCCTCCGGGCGCGTGGGCCCAGCCGCCGCCCAGGGCGCTTGGTTCGACACGGCGTTCGCCGGGGCGCCGCTCATGGCGATCCTCCGCGGCATGGGCGTCGAGCGCTCGGTGCGCCTCTCCGAGACCGCGTGGGACCTCGGAATCGATTCGGTCGAGGTGCCGCTGCAGACCGACGAGGACGAGCGCGCCCTGCGCGCCGTCGTGGAGGCCGCGAACGCCCGGGGCAAGAGCGTCGGTGCCGGCACCATCATCACGCCGGAGCAGGTGACGCGGGCCGCCGACGCCGGCGCGGTGTATCTCGTCTCGCCGGGACTCGACCCGGTCGTCGTCCGGGCGGCGCAGGATGCCGGCATCCCGATCCTCCCCGGAGTCGCCACCCCCAGCGAGGTCCAGCTCGCCGTCTCGCTCGGGCTGACGTGGCTCAAGGCGTTCCCCGCGACGTGGCTCGGGAGCGGTTGGTTCAAGCACATCCGCGGACCGTTCCCGCAGGTGACGTTCGTCGCCACCGGCGGACTCGACGCCTCGAACGTCGAGGAGTTCCTCGACGCCGGGGTTCGCGTCGCCGCCGTCGGCTCGGCCCTCGAAGACGCGTCACAGCTCGAGCGCCTCGCCGCGGTGCTCCACGCCCGCACGGCTGCGCGATGACCGCCGGCGCGCGCTCGTTCGCGATCGGCGAGACCGACTTCCTCCTCGACGGAGAGCCCTTCCGGGTGCTCGCCGGGGCGCTGCACTACTTCCGGGTGCACCCGGGACAGTGGGCCGATCGCATCCGCAAGGCCAAGCTCATGGGGCTCAACACCATCGAGACGTACGTCGCGTGGAACGCCCACGAGCCGGTGCGCGGCGAGTGGGACGCGACCGGCTGGAACGACCTCGGCCGGTTCCTCGACCTCGTCGCGGCGGAGGGTATGCACGCGATCGTGAGGCCCGGTCCCTATATCTGCGCCGAGTGGCACAACGGGGGACTGCCCGTCTGGCTGACGGCGCTCGAAGGCGTCGGCCTTCGTCGTTCCGAGCCTCGCTACCTCGAAGAGGTGACCGCGTACCTCGAGCGGGTGTACGAGATCGTGGCTCCGTACCAGATCGACCGCGGCGGACCCGTCATCCTGGTGCAGATCGAGAACGAGTACGGCGCGTACGGCGACGACACCGCCTACCTCGAGCACCTCGTGCGGGTGACGAAGGATGCCGGCATCACGGTCCCGCTCACCACGATCGACCAGCCGACCGACCAGATGCTCCGCGACGGCAGCGTCGCGGGCGTGCATCTCACGGGTTCTTTCGGATCCCGCGCGGCCGAGCGCCTCGAGACCCTGCGCCGGCACCAGCCCACCGGGCCCCTCATGTGCGCCGAGTTCTGGGACGGCTGGTTCGACTGGTGGGGCAACACGCACCACACGACACCGGCTGCGGCTTCGGCCGCCGAGCTCGACGCGCTGCTGGCGTCGGGCGCGTCCGTGAACTTCTACATGTTCCACGGCGGCACCAACTTCGGGCTGACGAACGGCGCGAACGACAAGGGCCGTTACCTGCCGATCGTGACGTCGTACGACTACGACGCCCCGCTCGACGAGCGCGGCGATCCGACCGAGAAGTACTTCGCGTTCCGTGATGTCATCGCGAAGTACGCGCCCGTGCCCGACGAGGTGCCCGCGGCGAGCGGCCCGGCTCCCACGTTCGAGGTGGCGCTGGAGCCGGTCGAGCCGGTGGTGGCGGCATCCGTGTCTCGTCACGAGACCCCGCCGACGTTCGAGGATCTCGGACACCTGAGCGCGCTCGTCGCGTACGAGGCCGACCTCGATGGCCGCGGGGGAGTGCTCCGCTTCGGCGAGGTGCGCGACCACGCGTGGGTGTCGGTCGACGGCGTGGCGGTCGGCACGCTGTCGCGCACACGGCACGAGGACGCACTCGTCGTTCCCGCAGGTCGCCAGCTGCGAGTCCTCGTCGAGGAGCAGGGCCGCGTCAACTACGACGTGCGCCTCGGCGAGCCCAAGGGCCTCATCGGGCCGGTGACGCTGGCGGGTGAGCCCCTCAGCGGGTGGGCGGCGACGCCCATCGACGTCGCCGCTCTCGCTGCTGCGGCGACGGATGCTGCAACCGCCGCCTCCGCGGAGACCGGCGTCGCTCCGTTCGTGCTGCGGGGCTCGTTCACGCTCGACGATCCTGCCGACCTCTTCCTCGACACTCACGGCTGGGGCAAGGGCTTCGCCCTCATCAACGGCTTCCTGCTCGGCCGCTACTGGTCGAACGGCCCGCAGCGCACGTTGTACGTTCCGGCTGCCGCGCTGAACGCGGGGGAGAACGTCGTCGTCGTGGTCGAGCTGGATCGTGTCGCCGACGCGATCGCGCGATTCGTCGCCGGGCCCGACCTCGGGCCGCTCGAGGAGTAGCCGGGGACGCAGTCGGCCGGTGCCCCGCGATAGGTTGGCCGCATGCCCGGCTACCTGCGCCCGTCGCCGCCGGCCCGGGTGTTCGTCGACGCATCGGGTGCACCGATCGCCTACGGCGAGCGGTGGGGCGGCGAGTCGCCACCCCAAGACACGTACTCGGTGACGAGCGATCTCGAGCGGTTCGCGCCCCTGCACGACGTCGCGGATGCTCTGATCACGTGGCTGGAGCAGTCGTTCGACGTCACCGTCGAGGATTCCCCGGAGGCCGCAGCCGATCTCGCGCGGGTGCCTGCGGATGCTGTGCGAGCCGTGCGTGTGCGACCGGCCGACGACGCAGCGTCGCCGTTGACCTTCGTCTTCACGTCGTTCCCCGGCATCCATCTGCACGCCGGCTTCCTCGTCGACGCGTACTTTCCGGTATGCGGCTGCGATGCGTGCGACGAGACGTGGGAGAGCACTGCGGACGAGATGGAGCAGATGGTGTTGGCCGTGGTCGAGGGTGGTCTGTCGGAGCGGTTGACCGAGGGCGCCGAGTTGCCGGTGTCGTTCCGCCTGCAGCGCGGGGACGGTTGGCGCGGCGGCACGAGCCGTGCGCAGGACCACCCCGCTGAGCGCCTGGCCGCGGCGAACTCGGCGCTCGTGGCCGGCCGCACATGGGTGGCGTGGCAGCCGCGGTAGCGCGCGCCGTCCAATGCAGCCGCGGGATGGAGTCGTTGACGGGGCTGAGGAGCGAGAGCAGAAGGCGGCTGGTTTACTGGGCGGATGCCCCTCGCTGACGCCCGGGTCGCCGTGTGCGGACCCGCCTCGTGGAACCACCTCATCCTCCTCGACCGGCTTCCCGAGCCGGTGCCGCACATGCAGTTCGCGCTCAGTGATCTGCACACCCTCGGCGGGACGTCGGCCGGCAAGGCTCTGCACCTGGCCGATCGCGGCGTCGACGTGGCCCTCCACGCGCTCCTCGGTGCCGACGACGACGGCCGCCGGGTGTCTGAGGCGCTCGACGCGGCGGGCGTGCGGGTCGAGGCCTACGCCTCGGAGCGCACCGAGCGCCATGCGAACCTGATGACCGCCACAGGGGAGCGCGTGAGTCTCTACCTCGCGACGCCGTCGGCGGCATCCGTCGACACCATCGATCGCATCGACGACGCCCTCGCCGGCGTGGACGTCGCGGTCGTCGATCTCAGCGAGGTCGGCGTGGCGATCGTGCGCCGCCGACTCACCGGCGCTGCGGGCGTTCCGATCTGGACCGACCTGCACGACTACGACGGGACGGCGGAGTTCCACGAGCCGTTCCTGCGCGCCGCCGACGTGGTCTTCATGAACGACGACGCGACCGACGACCCGTGGGTGCTCATGCAGAGCTGCCTCGACCGCGGTCCGCGGCTCGCCGTCTGCACCCTCGGCGCGCAGGGTGCCGTCGCGCTCGCCGCGTCGGGCGAACGTGCGACGGTCGCGGCGGTTCCGGTCGACGTCGTCGACACGAACGGCGCCGGCGACGCGTTCTTCGCGGGGTTCCTGGCCGCCTCGCTCACCGGCGAAGGACTGGATGGATGCCTCGCCGCTGGCGCCCGTCAGGCGGTCGTGGCGCTGTCGTCCGAGCACCTGCATCCGGCGGTCGCCGCCGGTGGTGGGGTCACCAGCGCGCTTCGGTGACGTGGGCGGGGCGGCTCGACGCGTCGTAGACCCGCACCCACGCCGGGCGGACGACGATGACCGCGAACTCCGGATCGAGCGCGCGCGACCCGGGGAACTGCTCGTTGTAGGCCCCGCCGTACTCTTCGCGGAGCGTTCCGTGCACGATCGTCCCGAAGCCGTCGATCTGGACGGACACCGCGCCGTCCGTCCCGATGACGACGGCCATGCGGTGATCGTGGCGGAGGTTCTCCGCTTTCCGCGAGAGAACGAGGGTGTCGAACACGAGCGTGCCGTCGTCGAGCGCGGCGATTCCGACGAGCGCCGCTTCGGGCGCCCCCGACGGCGACACGGTCGCGACGACGCCTTGCGCTTCGGCGCGCACGAAGTCCACGAATGCCGGAACGTCGCGCGGATCGAACGCCATCCGCTCACAGTACGGCAGAGAAGGCCGCCGGGGCATCGGCTTTCAAGAACAGCGGATGCCTCCCCGCGTCCAGTCAGAAGCTGGTGTTGAGGGCGAAGATCGGCCACGCCTGTTGGCGTGCGTGCCCGTACGCCCGCACGCCCACGCCCACGCCCGCGCCCGCGCGCCCGTGCGCCCGCACGCCCGCACGCCCGCACGCCCGCCTGTCGCCGCGCGCGCCTGCCCGCCCGCCATGCCTGCGTACGCACTTGTCGCACCCACGCGCCTGCACGTCATGCCGCCTCGAATCGCCGGGGAGACTTCGATCTCAACGCGACGGGCCGGCCGATCTCACCCGTGGCGGGGTCGGGCGGTGGATGGAGCCAGTACGTGTCGGCGTCGCTGAGGGGATCCCGCGTCCGTGTGATGCGCCACCGCTGGTTGTGAAGGCGCAGATGGCAGTTGCGGCAGAGCGCGATCCCATCGTCGACATCGGTGCGGCCGTGATGCTCCCACCAGTGATCGATGTGGTGATACTCGCACTGCGAGATCGGCGCGCCGCAGGACGGCCACATGCAGCCGCCGTCGCGGGCGGCGATGGCGATGCGCTGCTTTCTCGTGAAGAGGCGAAGCTCACGCCCGACGTCGAGCGGGCGCCCATCCGGCCCCCACATCAGCGGGATCACGCCGGACTCGCACATCCGCGCCTCGATGACGCCCCCGGGCAGAGCGTGTCCGCCGTCCTCCAGGTGCCCGACGCCGGTGACGTGCATCTCGCCGCGTTCACCGCCGCCCGCCACCGCGCCCGCCTCGATGACGATACGCACTCCCGGCTGCCGATCGCCGAATGCCTGCTGGGGGTCGGCGTTCGCGCCGGTGCGCAGCACGGCGACGATCGTGTCGTACTGCAGCTGCTCGTTCGACCGGCTGTCAGCCTCGGCCGCGCGCATCTTCTCGACGGCGTCGGTGCCGACGAAGCGCGGCCCGCGACGCGGCCGCAGTGCGGCTTGCAGGAGGGCATCCACCCAGGCGCCCGCCTCGTCGTCGAAGAGGATGTGCGCGTGCCGCTGACCGTCGTGGTCGATCCAGGTGCGGAAGGAGCGGGCGTCGAAGCGCTCTTCGAAACGGAGCGTGACGCCGACCGGATCGAGCCGATCTCGCGCGATGCGCGCCTGGCTGCGGAGCTCTTCCACGGGCAGCCCGCTCTCTTCTTCGAGCAGCATGTTCACGGCGCGAGCCCACGCCTGCGGGAGGAAGTCGGGCGCCAGCTCCGGGTAGCGCTCGACGGGCGGTTCTCCGAGCCCAGAGCGGATCGCCTGGAACTGCGCCTGCGTCAGACGCCCCGAAGCGAGCGCATCTCGAAGCGCGCCCAGCCACTCCTGGACCACCTGTGCAGCCGGAACGCTTGCCCTGGAGACATCGGCTGCCGGCGGCTCCGCCGGGGCGAGCTCCCTGCCCGCGTCCACAGCTCGCGCGACATCTGCTCGCCCGAGCCCCGTGAGGTGCTGCACGAGCGCCGTGCCGGTACGCAGACCCTTCCGCTGCGCGAGCCCCTCGTAGCCGAGCTCGCGTGACGAGCGGCGCGACACCTCTGCCGACGCTCCTGCGACGATCAGCTCGAGCGCCTTCCGCGCCTCCGTCGTGTCGGCGAGCAGCGCCAGGAGGTCGTCGTCGGCGAGCCCTCCCACTTCGGCACCGCCGTCGCCGAGCCGCGAGGCGACCCGAGCTGCAGCATCCGTCAACCGCATCGCGGGGGAGGGTGCGGCTGAGAAGTTCATAGCACAAATATACGAATGACCTCCGACATCCGCTCGGCGCTGCCGGTGATCACGGACGCCGACAACGACCTGGCCCGTCGACTGCCGGCCCTCGAATGCAGACCGTTGCACCGTCGCCGGCTGCGACCGGGTCTCCTCGCCGGTACGGCGCGATGCGGCCTATCGCAGTGTGGCGGCCGGCTCCGGCCGGTGCACGCCGCGGGGCCGGTAGCCGAGCGCATCGGCGACGCCGGCGAGGTCGGCGAGGTACCAGAGGATCGCGAGCCACATCTCGGTGCCCTGCAGTCCCGGCTCGGTCTCGGTGAGACCGCGGGCCGCGGGGCTCGGCTCGCGGAACGAGAACCCGGCGCCCGGCACCCACGTCGCCAGGGCGTCGGAGAGCAGGCGCGCGGCGAGCTCTCGCACCTCGTCGTCGCGGTAGCCGGTGCCGCGCGCGAGCCACAGCGGGTGCGCGACGTCGAGCACGTTGCATGCGTTGCGGGCGCCCGGTGCGAACCAGCGCGGGTCGCGGGCGTGGCGCAGCACCGTGTCGATCACGCGGTCGGGGTGGGGCAGCGGCACGCCGAACTGCGCGAACGTGCCGCGCGAGGCGCGGTAGAACCCGTTCACGACGGGGAGGATCCCGCGGTCGGGTGTGGCCGAACCCCACATGCCGGTCTGCGGGTCGGTGTGGAGCAGCAGCCAGCCGAACAGCACCTCCTCCACACCCGCCGGAATCGGATGCCCCGCACGCTTCGTCCACAGAATCGCGGTGCCGAAGCCGTCGATGTGGTGTCCGGCGCCCCACGCGTCGGTGGCCCACGGCAGACTCTCGCAGAACTCGACGACCCGTTCGGGAGTCGCCGCAGTCACCCACGTGAGAGGAGCGGGAAATGCCGACCCCAGCAGATCGAGCGCGTAGCCCGTGCTCAGCACGTGATAGGCGACGTCGCCGTGGGAGAAGCCGAGGCCCGCCTGCTGACGCCCGTCCGCATCGAGGGGAGCGACCGCGCCGGTCGTCGCATCCTGCCAGCCCTGGAGTCGGCGGATCTGCGCCTCGACCGACGCCTGCGGCGGCGCCGTGCCGAGCAGCAGGTCGGCGATCTCGATCGCGTCGGCCTGAGCGCGTACGGTCGGAGCGGCACCGGGTCGGTCCGTGAAGAGTCCGAGGTCGTCGTTCCACGCGCGTTGCAGGACGACGGATGCCTCGTCCCTCGCGCGCGCCGCCGACTCGGCGACGCGTTCGGCCAGGCCCGCCGCGTCGTCGGTCGAGGCGCCGGCGGCGGTGAAGACGTTGTTCGGCGCTGCGGTCGGGCCCCCGGGCGCGGGGGCGCGGGACGGCGTGTGAGCGGGGTCGGCATCGGGCGCCATCGTGCGCGGCGACTCGCGCGTGTGCAGGCTGCCTTGCGTGGGAATCGCTGCGGCCGACACCTCGGGCTCGGGCTCTGCGTCCGGTACGGCTTCGGACTCGGGCGCGGATCGGGGCTCGGGCGAGACGTCAGCCTCCGACGCGGCCGGGGCCAGGGCGGCGAGCACCGCCGGCGGCGTCTCCACGGGCTCGCGTGGTTCGGGGGAGTCGGGGCGGTCCTCGGTGCCCCGGGCGGCAGCATCCGCCGCCGCATCCGGGGGGATGCCGGTGTCGTCGGGCTCGACGCGCCAGCGGATGAACCGCGCGGGGTTGCCGCCGACGACGGCGCCCGCCGGCACGTCCTTGGTGACGACCGCGCTGGCGGCGAGCACGGAGTGCGACCCGACGCTGACGCCGTCGAGGATCACGACGTGCGAGCCGATCCAGACGTCGTCGCCGATCTCGATGCCCTTCGAGGTCAAGGGCTGGCGGAAGACGGGCGTGCCCGACTCCATCGAGTGGTTGAAGCCGAGGATCGAGGTGTGGGCGCCGATGCGGACGCCCTCACCCATCGTGACGCGGCCGCGGATCACCGTGTACGGGTTGATGCTGCAGTCGGCGCCGGCCCTGAGGTCGCCGGTGAGGTAGGCGCCTGCCGCGACGTACGTGCGGTCGCCGAGGCGCAGCGAGTCGTTGTCGATCGAGGCGAGCTCGGAGAGGAAGCACTGCTCGCCGAGCTCGTGGTCCGGCCGGCCTGCGACGACGGTCTGCTGGAGGAGCAGCTGCGCTTCGCGCTCGGACGGGGTCGCCTCGCTCCAGAAGTCCCAGGGCGAGTACTCGTGAGCGGCGATCGCAGGAGTCATGGAGGGGCTGACGGGAATCGAACCCGCGCTGTCTGCTTGGGAAGCAGAAGTTCTGCCATTGAACTACAGCCCCGAGACGCCGGCATCCCGGCGCTCGCGCGCCTGTTACGGCGCCCGGCCAGCATAACAGCACGGTCCGGATAGGCTGGCTCCGTGCTGCTGAGTGACCGCGACATCCGGCTCGAGATCGACGCGGGGCGCCTCGCGCTCGACCCGTGGGACCCCGCGATGGTGCAGCCGTCGAGCGTCGACGTGCGGCTCGATCGGTACTTCCGGCTGTTCGACAACCACAAGTACCCGTTCATCGATCCCGCCGAGGACCAGCCCGAGCTGACGCGTCTCATCGAGGTCGACCCCGAAGAGCCGTTCATCCTCCATCCGGGCGAGTTCGCGCTCGGCTCGACGTTCGAGCAGATCACGCTTCCCGACGACATCGCGGCCCGCCTCGAGGGCAAGTCGTCGCTGGGCCGCCTCGGGCTGTTGACCCACTCGACCGCGGGCTTCATCGACCCCGGCTTCTCGGGCCACGTCACGCTCGAGCTCTCGAACGTCGCGACTCTTCCCATCAAGCTCTGGCCCGGCATGAAGATCGGCCAGGTCTGCTACTTCCGCCTCACCTCGCCCGCTGAGAGCCCCTACGGCTCGGGGCCGTACGGCAACAGGTATCAGGGGCAGCGGGGGCCCACGGCATCCCGTTCCTTCCAGAACTTCCACCGCAGCGACGTCGGCGCGACGGATGCCGGGAGCCGCGGCGCCTGAAAGCTCAGGGTGCGGGCTCGATGATGCCCGGCTCGCGCGCGTAGACGTGCACCTGCTCGCCGTCGAGCACGAACTGCAGCGCCGTGCCCTCGGGGAAGCGTTCGCGCAGCTCTGACGGCGCCTGCCTGCCGACCACCAGTGCCGCCTGCGCCGGGAAGGGGCCCGCACCGCACGCGCCGCCGAGGTACGAGGGGTTGTCGCCCACCCCGCTGAAGACGATCAGGCAGGGGACGGCCCCCTGCGTCCCGTCGCCGGTGACCTGCGGCTGCGACAGCACCGAGAGTCCGTGGAACGACTCGAAGGCGAGGGAGTCCTCGGTCGGGCCGCCCCAGACCTCCTGCGGCCAGTCGGCGTCGGGATCCACCCCGAGCACGCCGACCCGGCCCTCCTCCACGCTCTGCACGAGCACCGTCAGCCCGACTCCGACCAGCATCGCGACGACGATCGAGGCTGCCCACACGACGGGTGTGCGCCGCCACCACGGGCGGGCGGGTGCGTTCTCGACAGCGTCGGAATCGACGACGTCGCCACCGGCGTCGCTGCCAGGATCGGCAGCCGGGCCCAGACGCCCGGATGCTCCGTCCGACGCGCCAGCAGCGCCCGGAGGGGGCATGGGGGCCGTTCCGCCCGTGGCGTCGTCCGCGCTCAGAGCCGCGGGGGACCCGTGGGCGTCGCGATCCGGGGCGATCGGGTCCGCGGCGGCCGCGGCATCCGTCTCCTCCGATGCGGGCAGGGCGATCGCCCGCGGTTCCGCGGCGTCCTCGTCGTCATCGAAGACGGACCTGCGCGGGGTTGCGCCGTTGGTCGAGACGCGCGCGCTCGCCGCGACGTTCGCCGCGCTCGCGGCTGCGGCCTGCTCCTCGAGCTCGCTGAGCCGGGCGAGTGCGGCGGGGTCGTCGAGGATGTCGGCGTCGCGACCGTACGCGCGCTCGCGGAGCTCGGCGAGCTCGTCGCGCGAAGAGTCGGTCGGCGTTGACATCGGGCCCATCCTCCCCCATCGCGCCCGGCGCGCTAGCTTCCGACGACGAGGGCGAGCGATGTGTCGCCGCAGGCGAGCACCGACAAGCCGCCGGGAAGCCTGACGGGCACCGGAGACATGGCCCGCACGGCGGCGATGAGGTCGTCACCGCGGAGCATCGACCCCGGCTCGCGCCGCGCGTCGGTCGAGGTCACGACCCGTCCGGAGGCGTTGACGAGGGTCGCGGGCACCTCGCCCGCGCGCAGCACCGGAAGGAGCACGCGTTCGAGCCGATCGACCAGGGCGTCCGCTCCGACGACGCCGATCATCGCACCGTCGCGCACCACGGGCGTGGTGATGGTGACGGCGTAGTCATCGGTGCACACGTAGTCGACGTACGGGCCGGTGAGGTGCCGCGCGCCCGTCGCCTGCGGAACCCGCCACCACTCCAGTGCGGTGTAGTCGCGGAACTGCTCGTGGGTCGGGTCGTCGATCGTGGCCAGCTGCCGCACCCCGTGGGCCGAGCCGGTGGTTCCGAGCCACCAGGCGAGGTGCCACTCGGCGTCGGTCAGCACGCCCGGCGCCGCCACGAATCCCGCGCCGGTGAGCAGCGTCCGGCCCGAGACGGCCGGCACGGCGAACGCCTCGACGAGGGGATCGATCGCCTGCGCCGTCAGCGCGTCGGCCGAGGCGAGCTGCTCCTCGAGCAGATCGCGCCACCCGTCGATCATGGCGAACATGGCGTCGATGGTCGCGGCGACACGGATCGCCACGTCGGCCGGAGACCTGGTCGCGATGGTGGTCATGGGACGTCCTTCGGGTCGGATGCTGCGTCCTCGGTGCGCGCGTCGATGCGCGCTCGCTCGTCGATGAGCCATTCGAAGGCGCTGTTGATATGTGTGATCGTCTCCGCGCGGGCCTTGTCGGGTGCCACGTCGCGGATGGCGTCGATGACCCGCGTACGGGCGATGGCGCTGCGGTCACGGTACTCCTGCTCCCGCAGGCACATCCAGAGGAGGGAGCCCGCCTCTCCCTGCAGGCGCATCTCCTCGTGCACGAGCCGGGGTGACTGGCTGACCGCCGCGACCTCGAGCCGGAACCGGCTCACGGCCCGCCTCGCGCCGCCGGCCGTCGTGAGATCCGTGGCGTCTGCGATGCGCACGAGCGTCTCGATGTCGTCGTCGCTGGCGCGGCCCGCGGCGGTCTCGGCCGCCGTGCCGGCGATCGCCGCGGTGTGCAGGGCGAAGTCGCGCAGCTCGATGCGGCTGAGCTCGCGCAGGCGCCGCTCCAGCAGACGCGTCGCCGCGTCGCGGTCGAACGTGACGAAGCTGCCGCCGTCGCGGCCGCGCCGCGTCGTGACGAGCCCTTTGTCGCGCAGCACCTCCAGGGCCTCGCGCGCGGTGACGACGGCCACTCCGAGGCTTCGCGAGAGGTCCGCTTCGCTGGGCAGGCGCTCACCGTCGTGGAGGACGCCGGTCACGATCGCGTCCGTGAGCCGCTTCTCGACGAGCTCGGCCCTGCCGGTGCCGTCCAGCGGGGCGAAGACGACGGCGCGGGCGGCGTCGACTCTTCCCGTCGCGTGCGGCATGGGACTCCCGGGTGGACGGCGGAAGAACGCGTCCTCCGCAACTGTGACCCGACCGTAACACGTTAACCCCTCTTTTGACATATGGCTCCATATGATTAACTTCCATCGACATCGAGGGAGACGTCATGACCGCGCAGCAGCCTGCCATCCGGCTGACCGGACTCACGAAGGAGTTCGGTGCCGTCACGGCCGTCGACCACGTCGACCTCGAGATCGCCGCCGGGGAGTTCTTCTCGATGCTGGGGCCCTCGGGATCGGGCAAGACCACCGTGCTGCGACTGATCGCCGGCTTCGAGCAGCCGACCGCCGGCACGATCCAGCTGTTCGGGCAGGACGTCACGAAGAAGGCGCCCTTCGACCGCGACGTGAACACCGTCTTCCAGGACTACGCGCTGTTCCCCCATATGACGGTGCTCGACAACGTCGCCTACGGTCTGCGTGTGCGGGGGATGGGGCGTGCGAAGCGCCGGGATCTCGCGATGACGGCGCTCGCCGCGGTGCGGCTCGACCAGATGGCGGCGCGCAAGCCCTCGCAGCTCTCGGGCGGTCAGCGCCAGCGCGTGGCGCTCGCCCGCGCCACCGTCGTGCAGCCGAAAGTGCTCCTCCTCGACGAGCCGCTGGGCGCGCTCGACCTCAAGCTCCGGGAGCAGATGCAGGTCGAGCTCAAGCAGATCCAGCGCGACCTCGGCATCACCTTCATCTTCGTGACCCACGACCAGGAGGAGGCGCTGACGCTCTCCGACCGCATCGCGGTGTTCCACGACGGCCGGATCATCCAGCTGGGCACTCCGCAGGACCTCTACGAGCGTCCGGCGTCGCGATTCGTCGCCGACTTCGTCGGCACCTCCAACCTGTTCGACCACGAGCGGTCCGCGGCCCTCATCGGGCGCGAGGGCGAGCACTCCATCCGCCCCGAGAAGCTCACGCTGGCTTCGTCCGCCGCCTCGGCGCCGGGAGAGCACTCGGCCGAGGGCACCGTGGTCGAGTCGATCTACGTGGGAAGCGGCATCCGTCGCGTCATCGATCTGGATGCCGGCATGCGGGTGACCGTGCTCGAACGCAACGACCGCACCCGCCTGGCCGACGACGATCGCGGGAACCGGGTGCACGTCACCTGGCACGACGAGGACGTCGTCTCGCTGATCCCGCCCGGCACCTGATCCCATCCCGACCTGGGCGCCCGCGCCCCGGAGCACACAACAGCACGACCCGATATCACCAGCACCGAGAGGAACCACCATGTTGCGCACATCACGGGGACGGCGCATCGCCGCGACCGCCCTGGCGGTCGGTTCGATCGCCGTCCTGGCCGGCTGCGGCACGTCCAGCGGCGGCAGCACGCCGACAGAGGCCGTCGACGAGCTCGGCGACTACGAAGACGAAGTCTCGATCATCGCGTGGGCCGGCTACGTCGAAGACGGCAGCAACGACCCCGACTACGACTGGGTGTCGGGGTTCGAGGAGAAGACCGGCTGTCAGGTCACGTCCAAGACGTTCAACACCTCGGACGAGGCCGTCACCCTGATGAAGACCGGCGACTACGACGTCGTCTCGGCCTCGGGCGACGCGTCGCTCCGCCTCATCGCCGCCGGCGACGTGCAGCCGGTGAACGTGGACCTCATCCCGAGCTACGAGGGCATCTACGACTTCCTCAAGGACCAGCCGTGGAACACCGTCGACGGCGAGCACTACGGCGTGCCCCACGGGTACGGCGCCAACCTCCTGCTCTACAACACGGAGGTCGTGACCCCGGCACCCACCTCGTGGGACGTCGTCTTCGACAAGGCGGGCGACTACTCGGGCAAGATCACGGCGTACGACAACCCGATCTACATCGCCGACGCCGCCGTCTACCTGATGACCCACCAGCCCGACCTCGGCATCGAGAACCCCTATGCGCTCGACGAGACGCAGTTCCAGGCCGCCGTCGATCTGCTCAAGGAGCAGCGCCAGCACGTCGGAGAGTACTGGTCGGACTACCTGAAGGAGATCCAGGCGTTCGAGACCGGCGACTCCGTCGCGGGCACGACGTGGCAGGTCATCCAGAACGTCCTCGCCGGCGGGGGCGCGACCACGGACGTCGTGCTCCCCGATGAGGGCGCGACCGGATGGTCGGACACCTGGATGATCTCGTCGACGACCGAGCACCCGAACTGCTCGTACGCATGGCTCGACTGGATCGCAAGCCCGGAGGTCAACGGCGTGGCGACCTCGTACTTCGGTGAGGCGCCGTCGAGCGACGCAGCCTGCGACTACCGCGAGGACTGCGAGGCCTACCACGCCGGCGACGCCGACTACGCGTCGCAGATCTGGTACTGGACGACCCCGATCGCCGAGTGCCTCGACGGTCGCACCGACGTCGAGTGCATGGACTACTCGGCGTGGACCGAGGCCTGGTCCGAGATCAAGGGCTGACCCACGCATCGCGCCGGGGGCGGATGGATGCCTCCGCCCCCGGCTTGAACGGATCCCGAACCCGGAGGCACTCGATGACCGACACGGCGACCGCTCCGCCACCCACCCGCACCGTGCCGGCGCCCCGCGCGACGCCCGCGCGGCGCTCCTCGGCGTGGCTGAGCGCGCACCCGCGGTTCCGGCTGGCGTTCCTCCTGACGGCGCCGCTGTTCTGGCTGGTCGTCGTGTACATCGTGGCGCTCGCGCTGCTGCTGGTGACGGCGTTCTGGCAGGTGGACTCCTTCACCGGCGAGATCATCACCGAATGGACGCTCGACAACATCGTCACCGTCGTCACCGGCTCGCTCTACCAGACGGTGACGCTGCGCACGGTGGGCATCGCGCTGCTGGTGACCGTGATCGACGTCGTGGTCGCCCTCCCCATCGCCTTCTATATGGCGAAGGTCGCGTCGCCGCGCGCGCAGCGGCTGCTCGTGATCGCCGTCCTCATGCCGCTGTGGGCGAGCTACCTCGTCAAGGCCTACGCCTGGCGGGCGGTGCTGTCTCAGGAGGGGATCCTCGAGTGGATCCTCGCCCCGTTCGGCCTGCACACTCCGGGGTACGGACTCACCGCGACCGTCATCACGCTGTCGTACCTGTGGCTGCCGTACGTGATCCTGCCCATCTACGCAGGACTGGAGCGCGTGCCGGACTCGCTGCTCGAGGCATCCGCCGATCTCGGGGGCAAGTCCTGGCGCACGCTGGTCTCCGTCGTCCTGCCGCTGGCGTTCCCCGCGATCATCGCGGGCACGATCTTCGCCTTCTCGCTGTCGCTCGGCGACTACATCACCGTCAACATAGTGGGCGGCACCAACCAGATGCTCGGCAACCTCGTCTACACGAACGTCGGAGCGGCGAACAACCTGCCGCTGGCGGCGGCGATCGCGCTCATCCCGATCGTGATCATCTTCGGCTACCTCGCCCTGGTGCGCCGCACCGGCGCCCTGAACAACCTCTAGGACCCGGCGATGCGACTCTCGCGGCTCTCGCGCACGATACTCGGCGTCATCACCGTGCTGATCCTGCTGGTCGTCTACCTGCCGCTGTTCGTGGTGCTCGTCAACTCGTTCTCGACGTCGACATCGCTGAGCTGGCCGCCGCCCGGCTTCACACTGGAATGGTGGGGCAAGGCGTTCCAGAGCACCGGCGCGCTCGAGGCGGTGGGCACGAGTGTTGTGATCGCCCTCGTCGCGACGGCGATCTCGCTCGTGCTGGGCACCCTCATCTCGCTCGCACTGCAGCGCTTCGAGTTCTTCGGCCGCGACGCGATCTCGCTGCTGATCATCCTGCCGATCGCGCTGCCCGGCATCATCACGGGCATCGCGCTGAACAACTTCTTCCGCACCATCATGGGCGTGCCGCTGTCGATCTGGACGGTGGTGATCGCCCACGCGACCTTCTGCATCGTGACGGTCTTCAACAACGTCATCGCGCGCCTCCGGCGCACCGGCACGAATCTCGAGGAGGCGTCCGCCGACCTCGGCGCCGGCATCTGGACGACGTTCCGCCTCGTGACCTTCCCGCAGCTGCGCTCGGCGCTGCTCGCCGGGGCGCTGCTCGCGTTCGCGCTGAGCTTCGACGAGATCATCGTCACGACGTTCACCGCAGGATCCGGGGTGAACACGCTGCCGATCTACATCCTCAACAACATGTTCCGCCCGAACCAGGCGCCGGTCGTCTCGGTCATCGCCGTGGTGCTGGTGATCGTGTCGATCGTGCCCATCTACCTCGCCCAGCGGCTGTCGGGATCGGAGCAGACCCGGCGCTGACCGGCGGGCAGAGAGATGTGCGGCGGGCGATCCCCAGATCGCCCGCCGCCAAGGCGGGCCCGCGTCCCCACGCGTGAGCCCCACCCACGGCGACGGTCCGTGTCCCCACACAGGTGGCCGCGCCGATGCTTACTGCATTTTGCAGTATAGGGTCGTTCCTGCGTCCGCGGGGTAACCTTTTCGTTCCGCGACGTGACCCGAGTTCCGACGGGGAAGGAGTCCTTGTCGTGCCCGACCGCGAACTCTCGATCACGGGGTATCTCACGCTGGGCCTCCTGGCTGGGCGCGACTGGTCGGCCTACCAGCTCGCGGAGCAACTGGGGCGTGGCGTCTCGGAGCTCTGGCCGTCCGCCGACCGTGGCCGGTACGCCGTGCTCAACCGCCTCCAGTCCGCCGGGTTCGTCGAGACCCGGCAGGAGCACACGGGCAAGCGCGCCCGTACGATCTACTCCATCACGCCGGAAGGGCGCGAGGCGCTCGCCGCGTGGCTGCGCACCCCGGTGCGTCCGCCGACACTGGAGTTCGAGGGCATGGTGCGGGTGCTGCTCTCCGACCAGGGCTCGCTCGACGACCTCCGTGCGACCCTCGCCCGCACCCGGGAGCAGGCCTTGGCGAACCGCGAGATGTTCGCGCGGTACGCCGCGTTCATCAGCGAGACCGGCGGCACGTTCCCCGAGCGCAAGCACCTGTTCGCGCTCGCCAACACGTTCATGATCGGCCACTACGAGCACATCCTCTCGTGGACCGAGTGGGCCGAGCAGCAGATCGCCGACTGGCCCGACACGGTCGCACCCGCCCGTACCCGCGGTGGCCAGGTGCACGACATGCTGGCGCCGGGCCGCGAGGCGCTCGCCGGCGACCACGCCGCCGACTGGTGACCCCTCGCTCCTACGGCCGCTGGGCGTAGACGATCACGCGGTCACCGTCGCGGACGAACTGCAGCGTGGTGCCCTCAGGGAACTCGTCGCGCAGAGCCGGAGGCGCCTGCGGGGTGACGACGATCGTCGTCGACGAGGAACCCGACCCGGTGGCGCACGACCCGGCCGACAGGCCGAAGTTGACCGACGCCGAGTCGTACACCCACAGGCAGGTGCTGTTGGTGCCGTTGCCGAAGTCGCGGGCCGAGGCGATCGCGGTGAGGCCCAGGTACTCCTCGAACGTCACGCCGTCGGGCGGTCGCGCGCCCCACATCTGCTCCGGCCAGAGCCCGTCGGCGTCCTCGCCGAGCACGGTGACCTGCTCGCGTCCCGGCGGCAGCTGCACCGACGCCGCCGCCGCCCCGACGAGCACCGCGACCAGCAGCGATGCGCCCCACAGGAGCGCGCGGTGTCGCTCCCACCACGGGGCCGGCGCCACCGCGACGGCGTTCGGCGGTCCGTCCTGCTCCGTGGCCGGGCGCGCGGCCCCGGCGACCCGGGGCTCATCAGGCTCCGCGGCGGCGACGGCTCGCGCTTCGAGCTCGCGCAACCGGCTGAGCGCCCGGGGGTCGGCGTCGATATCGGCATCCGGTCCGTAGGCGCGCAGCCGCAGCGCCTTCAGCTCGTCGGCCGCGTCGGCTGCCACATCGTCGGACATCGCCGACAGCTTCATCCGCCTCGGATGCGGATATCGAACGCACAGGTGTCCGACCGGTGAACATCCTGCGGCGGACGCCTCGGAAGCGCCCGCCGGCTCAGTGGGCGGTGCGCACCCCGACGAGATCGTGCACGAGCACGGCGGCCGCCCGAGCGCCCTGGCCCGCGGCGACGATCAGCTGCTGCGGACCGGGGGACGCGGCATCCCCCGCCGCATACAGCCCCGCCACCGACGTGCGTCCGGACCGATCGGTCACCAGGTTGCCGAACCCGTCGCGGTCGAGGTCGATGCCGCCGACGAAGTCGAGCGCGGGGTGCCACTGCGGGCGCACGAACCCGCCGTCGATCTCGACCCGCGCGCCGTCGACGAGGCGCACCGCCGTGACGGTGCCGCGGTCGCCCTCGAGGTCGTCGATCACCCGTCGCTCCACGGCGATCCCGGATGCTGCGAGCTCGGCCTCTTCGACCGTGTCCACGGCGTCGGTGCCGTTGGTGAAGACCGTGAGCCGATCGGTCCAGCGGGCGATGAGCCGGGCGCGTGCGGCGAGGTCGCGGGTCTCGCCGATGAGGGCGAGCGGCCGGTCCTGGAGTTCCCACGCGTCGCACGCGGCGCAGCTGAAGAGCGTCATGCCGTAGAAGGCGCGCAGGCTCGGGATGGCGGGGAGCGTCTCGCGCAGGCCCGTCGCGACGAGCACCGAACGCGCGGCGACGGCCGGCGGGATGCCGGCGCCCCTGCCCTGGAGCGCGGCGAGGAAGCGGAGTCCCTCGCCGCAGTCGCGCTCCTGCAGCGCGGTCACCACGGTGCGGTCGAACACCCGCACGTTGGGGTAGGCGGCGAGCTCGGCGCGGGCGAGCTTGCGCAGCTCGAGCGGCGGAACGCCGTCGCGGGTGAGGAAGCCGTGCGAGCGCAGCGTCGCGGCGTTGCGCGGGCGGCCGGCGTCGATGAGGACGACGGACGCACGGGCGCGTCCGAGGTTGAGCGCCGCCGACAGTCCGGCGGGGCCCCCGCCGACGATGACGACGTCGACCTCGGTCGAGGGCGCGGGAGGAGTGGGATCAGTCATGGCCGTCTCCTTGGGGCGCAAGCGCCGCGATGACCGGGTGGTCCTTCGCGATGACGCCGGTCTTGGCCGCACCGCCGGGCGACCCGATGTCGTCGAAGAACTCGACGTTCGCGGTGTAGTAGTCCTGCCATTCCTCCGGCAGGTCGTCCTCGTAGTAGATCGCCTCGACCGGGCACACCGGCTCGCAGGCGCCGCAGTCCACGCACTCGTCGGGGTGGATGTACAGCGACCGCTCACCCTCGTAGATGCAGTCCACCGGGCACTCGTCGATGCAGGCGCGGTCCTTCACATCGACGCACGGCAGGGCGATCACGTAGGTCACGGAACGAGCGCTCCCCGCGAGATCGCGACCTGCTCGTCGCGGGGCACGACCTTGACCCGCTCGCGCGTGTGGAGGTGGTTCGCACCCAGCTCGCGCTCGTGCGCGTCGAGGGCCAGCCAGCCGTCCCACGTCGTGAAGGCGACCTCGCGCTCCGCCAGCAGGTCGAGGACGTCGCCGTCCACGGTCGGGGCCGACAGGCGCCCGCCCTCGACGTCCGAGACGAGGTGCGCGATGGTCTCCATCGCGTCGGACTTCGTGTGGCCGATGAGGCCGACGGGGCCGCGCTTGATCCAGCCCGTCGCGTAGAGCCCGGCGATCACGGGGGCCTGCGCGTCACCCGTCACCGCAGCATCCTTCACGCGTCCTTCGACGTTCGAGACGACGCCGGCCTTCTCGTCGAACGGCGCGTCGATGACCGGCGTGCCGTAGTAGCCGACGGCGCGGTAGACCTGCTGCACCGCGATCTCGCGGAACTCGCCGGTGCCGCGGACCGCGCTGCCCTCTCCCGTCGGCTCGGTGCGCTCGAAGCGGAGGCCTTCGACCTTGCCGTCGCCGAGGACCTCGACGGGCGAGTGGTAGAAGTGCAGGTGCAGGCGACGGCTCGCGCCGGTCGACTCGCGCGTGCGCCAGCTCTGGAGGATGCGGAGCATGACCTTGAGCTGGTTGTTCGACGGCACGAGGCCCTCGAGGTAGGCGAAGTCCTCGTCGTACACGACGATGTCGACGTTCGGCACCTCGCCGAGCTCGCGCAGCTCGATCGGCGTGAACTTGATGTCGGCGGGGCCGCGGCGACCGAAGACGTGCACGTCGGTGACGGCCGAGGCCTCGAGTCCGGCGAGCACGTTGTCGGCGATCTCGGTGGAGCGCAGGTCGACGGCGTGCTTGGCGAGCATGCGGGCGACGTCGAGCGCGACGTTGCCGTTGCCGATGACGGCGACCTCGCGCTGGTCGAGCGTCCACTCGGTGGGGACATCGGGGTGGCCGTCGAACCACGCCACGAAGTCGGCGGCGCCGTACGAGCCCTCCAGATCGATGCCGGGGATGTCGAGCGCGGCGTCGCGGATCGCGCCGGTGGCGAGGATCACGGCGTCGTAGCGCTCCTGCAGCTCGTCGATCGAGATGTCGCGGCCGACCTCGACGTTGCCGATGAAGCGCGTGGTGCCGGCATCCAGCATCTCGTGCAGGGAGTTGACGATGCCCTTGATGCGGGGGTGGTCGGGCGCGACGCCGTAGCGGATCAGCCCGTAGGGCGCGGGGAGCGACTCGAACAGGTCGATGGCGACGGTGCCGCCCGACTCGACGACCGAGTTGGTGAGGATGTTGCCCGCGTAGATGCCGGCGGGACCGGCGCCGACGATCGCGACGCGGAGGTTCTGGAGGCTCGAGGAAGTCACTGCGTGGGGGCCTTTCGGAGGCGCTCGGGCGCGAGCGGGTCGTACTGGGAGAGGTCGAGGGTCGCGAGTTCGGCGGGCGCGTACGGGCTGAGCCGTACGACGTCGCCGACGACCACGACGGCGGGGGAACGGATGCCTCGTTCCGCGGCCTGGTGCGCGATGGTCGCGAGTGTGCCGACGGTGACCCGTTGGCGGGGTCCGTACCCGTCCTCCACGACGGCGACGGGGCAGTGCGCACCGCGCTCGCCGCGGGCCAGCGTGATCGCGGAGTTCGCCAGGGTGCCGATGCCCATGAGCAGCACCACGGTGTGGTCGCGGCCGCCGCCGAGGGCGACGATCTGCTCGTGCGCGGTCGCGACGGTGAAGGCCGTCGCGACGCCGCGATGGGTGAGCGGGATGCCGGCGATCGCGGGCACCGAGATCGCGCTGGTGATGCCGGGCACCACCTCGACGGGCACGCCGGCCTCCTGGCAGGCGTGGAGCTCCTCGCCGCCGCGGCCGAAGACGTACGGATCGCCGCCTTTGAGGCGGACGACGGTCTTGCCCTCCTGCCCGAGGTGCACGAGCAGCGCGTTGATGGCGTCCTGCGGCACGGCGTGGTGACCGGGACGCTTGCCCACGTCGACGACCTCGGCGCGCAGTTCCACCCCGTCGGCGGCGAGGCCGTCGAGCACGGCGCGCGCGCCGAGCCGATCGGCGACGATGACGTCCGCCGCCTCCAGGGCACGAAGCCCCTTCACGGTGAGCAGGCCCGCGTCACCGGGGCCGGCCCCGACGAGCCAGACCTTGCCGACCGCGGTCATCGCGAACCTCCCGAGATGAGCAGGCCCCGGCGCTTCAGCATCCGTCGCTCCAGCGGTCCGAAGAAGACGAGCTCGATGAGGATGCCGATCGCGAGGATCACGAGGATCGTGCCGAGCACCCCCGCGAGGTCGGCGAGATCGCGGTTGTTCTGCAGCATCGAGCCGAGGCCGAAGCCGATCGTGCCGCCCATCGCGATGATCTCGGCGGCCATGAGCGAGCGCCACGAGAACGCCCAGCCCTGCTTGAGGCCGGCGAGGTAGCCGGGGAGTGCGGCGGGGAGGATGACGGCGGTCGCGAGCTGCCAGCGGGACGCGCCCAGCACGGTGCCCACGCGGCGCAGCTGCGGCGGCACCTGGTCGATGCCCGCGATGAGACCGTTGACGATCGAGGGGATTGCGCCCATGAGGATCACGAAGTAGACGGTGGCGTCCGACAGGCCGAACCAGATGATGGCGGCGGGCACCCACGCGACCGACGGCAGCACCTGCAGTCCGGAGATGATCGGGCCGACGGCGCGGCGGATAGGGCGCACCTCGGCGAGCAGCAGGCCGATGGGCGTGCCGACGACGATCGCGATGAGGAAGCCGACGATGCCGCGCTCGAGGCTCGTCGTGACGGCCTCCTGCAGGCGGCCGGAGTCCCACGCCTGGCCGAGGGCCGCGGCGACGTCCGCCGGGCCGGGGATGATGTCGGGGCGGGGCTGCGCGATGACGACGTACAGCTGCCAGACGACGACGAGCAGGATGACGAAGACGATCGGCGGCACCACGCTCGCGGCGAATCGACGCCAGCGGCTCGGGCCGCGCTCGGCGTCGGTCTGGAGCCGGTCGAGCCCGGCTTCCAGCGAACGGAGGTCGTCGGATTGAGCGGACTCTGCCCGGCTGCTGGTGGGGGCGGCACCCGTCTGGGAGACGGTCACGGTGTCATGCGGCATTGCGGCGGATCTCCTTCCGCAGCTGCTCGGTGATCTCCACCGAGAGGGCGGCGACCTCGGGCGACTCGATGCGGCGTCCGGTGGTCTTCGTGATCTGCCACTGCTGCACGACGCGGCCGGGGCGGCTGCCCAGCAGCACCACCCGCTGGCCGAGGCGGGCCGCTTCGCGGACGTTGTGCGTGACGAACACGATGGTGCGGCCGGTCGCGCGCCACACGCGCTCGAGCTCCTCGTGGAGGAGGTCGCGCGTGATGGCGTCGAGGGCGGCGAACGGCTCGTCCATCAGCAGCACGGGCCGGTCCTGGGCGAGGGCGCGCGCGAGCGCGACGCGCTGGCGCATGCCGCCCGAGAGTTCGTGCGGGCGCTTGTCGGCGGCATCCGCCAGGTTCACGGTGTCGAGCAGGGCGAGCGCCTTCTCGCGGCGCTCGCCGCGGGCCACACCGCGCAAGCGGAGTGCGAGCTCGACGTTCTTGCGGGCCGTGAGCCACGGCATGAGCGCCGACTCCTGGAACATCACCGCCGAGCCCTCGGCCGGCGTCTCGATGCGGCCGGCGCTCGGCTTGTCGAGACCCGCGACGAGGTTCAGGAGCGTGGACTTGCCGCATCCCGACGCACCCAGAAGGCACACGAACTCGCCGGGGGCGATGTCGAGCGACACGTCCTCGAGCACGATGGGGCCCGTGCCGAAGCGCTTGGAGACGCCGTCGATGCGCACGGCGGGCGTGGGTGCGGGGGCCGCGACGGGCACCGGCGTGACGCTGTCGAAGCTGGGCGCCAGCGGCTTGGTCGGGCCCGCCGGTGCCGGCGTGCCGGAGTGGGCGGGCGCGCCCGCCCCCGGGGCCGCGTGAGCGGACCCGGAGGCGGAGGCGGGAGCGGTGCTCATGTTCAGTCCTCGCCGAGCCCTGCTGCCGAGACGGTGTCAGCGCCCTCGGCCTCGAGCTGCTTGTTGAGCAGGCGCAGATCGAAGAGACCCTCGATCGACCCCTTCTTCTGGGTTCCCGCCTCGATGCCGTTCTCGACGAGCGTCTGGAACGTGTCGGCGTGCGGATCCACCGAGAACGACACGTGCTCGAGCGCACGGGCGATGACGTCGTCCGCCAGCGGCTTGCCGGTGTCCTTCTCGATCTTGTCGTTGATGACCGCGGGCGCCTCGGCGGGGTTGTCGGCGATCCACTGCACGGCGGCCTCGTGGCCCTTCAGCAGGTCGGCGACGACGTCCGGGTGCTCGTCGAGGAACTCCTTGCGCACCAGCAGCACGGTCGTGGGGAACTCGCCGTCCTCCCAGAGGTCGGCCTCGTCCTGCAGCACGTGTGCGCCGGCGTCGATGATGAGGCGCGAGACCCACGGCTCGGGCAGCCACGCACCGTCGAGCTGGCCCTGCTGGAAGAGCGTCAGCGTCTGCGCGTTCTCGGTCGGCGTGATGTGCACGTCGCCGCCGCCCGCGGTGTCGGTCTCGAAGCCCTCGTCCTTCAGCCAGACGCGCGCAGCGACATCCTGCGTGTTGCCGAGCTGGGGCGTCGCGATCGTGGTGCCCTCGAGGTCGGCCGGGTCCTCGATGCCGTCGCGGACGACCAACGCCGCGCCGCCGGTGGCGGCACCGGCGACGATGCGCGCGGACTCGCCGCCGGACTGGATGAAGGTGTTGATCGACGGGTTCGGGCCGATGTACGTCGCATCGATCGCGCCCGCAGAGAGCGCCTCGATCGCGGCCGGACCGGCGTTGAAGACCTGCGTCGTCACGTCGACGTCGCCGAGGGCGTCATCGAACAGGCCCTCTTCGAGGCCGACGAGCGCCGGCGCGTGCGTCACGTTCGCGAAGTAGCCCAAGCGCAGCTCGGTGACCGATGCGGCGTCGCCGCCGGCGGCGCTGTCGCTCGGGCTCGCCGCTGCGGAGGCGCAGCCGGCCATCATCGCTGCCACGAGTCCCAGGGTTGTGAGTGCTGTCGCAGTGCGGATTTTGTTCACGGTGTCGCCTCCTTAGATTCGGTGTTGCTCAGTGGTGGGTGGTGCGCGACGGGTCAGTCGCGCACGATGCCGGCGGCGAGCGTTGCGCCGTCGGACGGATGGATCACGAGGAACGAGCCCCCGTGGCGGCTGGTGGCATACGGCTCGAGCGGCAGGTCGGCCGCCAGCCGCAGCCGCACGCGGCCGATGTCGTTGGTCTCGAGCGTCTGCGCCGGCTCGTGTGTGAGCGCGTCGAGGTCGTAGCGCGACTCGATCTGCGCGACGATGGCCTGCACGGTCGCGGTGCCGTGCTTGACGAGAACACGGATGCCGGGGGTCAGCGCCCGCGCGTCGAGCTGGAACAGTTCGGCAGCGAACTCGCGGCGACCCTCCGGAAGCGTGCCGGCGGCGACGACGAGCGCGCCGCGCGCGGTGTCGATGTCGCGGTCGAACTCGAGGGAGACGGACTGCGGGGCCGTGGCCTCCTCGACCTCGGCGCCTGCGGCACGGATGCCGGTGACCGTGGTCGCCGAGCCGCCCGGGAAGATCTCGACGCGGTCGCCCACGCGCACGATGCCGCTCGAGATACGGCCGGCGACGGCGCGGTAGTCGCGCAGGCGCTCCGCCTCGGCGGGGTCGATGCCGGGAGCGAGGCCGCCCTGCGGGCGCAGCACGAGCTGCACCGGCAGGCGGAACGGCTCGAGCTCACGCTCGGCGTCATCGGCGGCGGGAAGGGTCTCGAGCAGCTCGAGCAGCGCCGGGCCCTCGTACCAGGGCGTGCGCTCCGAGCGGTCGACGATGTTGTCGCCCTCGAGGGCCGACACCGGGATGACGTGCAGGTCCTCGATGCCGAGCTCGGTCGCCACGGCCTCGGTCTGGGCGGCGACCTCCGCGAACGTCTCCTGCGAGAAGCCGACGAGATCGATCTTGTTGACCGCGACGATGACGTGGGGAACGCGCAGCAGGGCGACCACGGCGAGGTGGCGCTTCGTCTGCTCGAGCACGCCCTTGCGTCCGTCGACGAGCACGATCACGGCGTCGGCGGTCGTCGCACCGGTGACCATGTTGCGGGTGTACTGCACGTGCCCGGGGCAGTCGGCGAGGATGAACGACCGCGCGCCCGTCGAGAAGTAGCGGTAGGCGACGTCGATCGTGATGCCCTGCTCGCGCTCGGCGCGCAGGCCGTCGGTGAGGAGGGCGAAGTCGAACGCGCCGTGCGCGAAGCCGCGGTCGGCCGACGTGCGGGCGACCTGCTCGAGCTGGTCGGCGAGGATCGCCTTCGAGTCGTGCAGCAGACGGCCGACGAGCGTCGACTTGCCGTCGTCGACCGAGCCCGCCGTGGCGAACCGGAACAGCGTGGGCTGCGCGGTGAGAGTCGCGGTCATCAGAAGTACCCGTCCTTCTTGCGGTCCTCCATGGCCGCCTCGCTGAGGCGGTCGTCGGCGCGGGTCGCGCCGCGCTCGGTGATGGTGGAGATGCCCACCTCGGCGACGATCGCGGCGAGGTCCGCAGCATCCGACTCCACCGCTCCGGTGCAGCTCATGTCGCCGACCGTGCGGTAGCGCACCGTGCGGCGCTCGACCGTCTCGTTCTCCCGCGGCGGCGAGAACGGGCCGACGGGGCGCCACATGCCGTCGCGGGCGTACACGTCGCGCTCGTGCGCGAAGTACAGCGGCGGCAGCGCGATGCCCTCGCGCTCGATGTAGCGCCAGACGTCGAGCTCGGTCCAGTTCGAGATCGGGAAGGCGCGCACGTGCTGACCGGGGGTGTGGCGGCCGTTGTACAGGCTCCAGAGCTCGGGGCGCTGGTTGCGGGGGTCCCACTGGCCGAACTCGTCGCGCAGCGAGATGATGCGCTCCTTGGCGCGGGCCTTGTCCTCGTCGCGACGGGCGCCGCCGAACACGGCGTCGTGGCGGCCGGCGGCGATCGCGTCGAGCAGCGGCAGCGTCTGCAGCGGGTTGCGGGTGCCGTCGGCGCGCTCCTGGAGGCGGCCGTCGTCGATGTAGTCCTGCACGCTCGCGACCTCGAGACGGATGCCGAGACGCTCGACGGTCTCGTCGCGGAAGGCGATGACCTCGGGGAAGTTGTGGCCGGTGTCGACGTGCAGCACGGGGAAGGGCACCCTGCCGGGCGCGAACGCCTTGGTGGCGAGGTGCAGCACGACGACCGAGTCCTTGCCGCCGGAGAACAGCAGCACAGGCCGCTCGAACTCGGCGACGACCTCGCGGATGACGTGGATGGCCTCGGCCTCGAGCAGATCGAGGGTCGAGAGCGCGGTGGGGGCGGCGATCGTTCCGGTCATTCGTGGAGCCCGCATTCGGTCTTCGAGGAGCCGGCCCAGCGGCCGGATCGGGGGTCTTCGCCGGGCGCGACCGGCTTCGTGCACGGCTCACAGCCGATCGAGGGGTAGCCGAACCCGACGAGGAGGTTCACCGGAGCCTTGTGCGCAGCCGCGTACCCGAGCACGTCGTCGAAGCTCCACGCCGCGACGGGGTTCACCTTGACGAGCCCGTTGCGCTCGTCCCACGTCACCAGCGGGGTGTTCGTGCGGGTCGGCGCCTCGTCGCGGCGCACACCCGTGAACCACACCTCGTACCCGCCGAGGGCGTCCTGCAGCGGTGCGACCTTGCGGCGCGCGCAGCACAGGCCGGGATCGCGCTCGAAGAGCTTCGCGCCGAACTCGGCGTCCTGCTCGGCGACCGTCTGATCGGGGGTGATGTCGACGATCCGCACGTCGAGCGCGCGCTGCACCTCGTCGCGCGTCGCGTACGTCTCGGTGAAGTGGTAGCCGGTGTCGAGGAACAGCACGTCGACGCCGGGCAGCTGCTCCGCCACGAGGTGGGGGAGGGCGGCGTCGGCCATCGAGCACGCGACGGCGGCAGCATCCGTCCCGAAATTGCGCGCGACCCACGCGACCACTTCTGCAGCGGATGCCTCATGGTCGGTCAGGCTGCCGAGCTCGATGTTGCCCTGCTCGGCGAGAGCCTGCAGCTCTTCGCGGGTGCGCTTGGCGGCGACGCGGGGGGCGAGGGAGACGGTCACTGGAGCGCCTCCTCGTCGGCGCGGTGCGCCCACTGGGCGAACGTCTCGTCGGCGGCGGCATCGCGCTCGGCGAGGAAGCGCGTGACCACCCGCTCGGTGTAGTCGGCGATGCCGTCGGCGGCGACCTTCAGGCCGCGCACGGTGCGGCCGAGGCCGGCGTCGTCGCGGTCGGCGTTCACGAGCCCGCCGCCCAGATGCACCTGGTAGCCCGGGACCTGCTCGCCGTCGATCGTGACGAGCTGGCCCTTGAGCCCGATGTCGGCGGTCTGGATGCGCGCGCACGAGTTGGGGCAGCCGTTGACGTGGAGGGAGATCGGATGCGGCAGCTCGAACTGCTCGAGACGCTTCTCGAGGTCGAGCACGGCCGCCGTCGCATACGCCTTGGTCTCGACGATCGCCAGCTTGCAGAACTCGATGCCGGTGCACGCGATCGTGCCGCGGCGGATGAGGCTCGGGCGCGCCGACAGTCCGAGCTCGTCGAGGCCGGCGATGAACGGCTCGACGTTCTCCTCGGGGATGTCGAGGAACACGAGCTTCTGGTGCGGCGTCGTGCGCAGGCGCGTCGAGCCGTGGGCCTCGAGGAGGTCGGCGAGCTTCGCCAGGGTCGGGCCCGAGACGCGGCCGACGATCGGGGTCGCGCCGATGTAGGAGAGTCCGTCCTTCTGCTTGTGCACGCCGACGTGGTCGCCCTGCGTCAGCGGCTGGGGTGCGGCGGGGCCGTCGGGCAGCTCGTAGCCGAGGTACTCGTCCTGCAGCACCTGGCGGAACTTCTCGGCGCCCCACTCCGCGAGCAGGAACTTCAGGCGCGCCTTGTTGCGCAGGCGCCGGTAGCCGTAGTCGCGGAAGATCTGCGCGACGCCGTGCCAGGCCTCCGCCACCCGCTCCGGCGCCACGAAGACGCCCAGGCGCTCCGCGAGGCGCGGGGTGGTCGAGAGGCCGCCGCCGACCCACAGGTCGTAGCCGATGCCGAGCTCAGGATGCTCGACGGCGACGAACGCGACGTCGTTGATCTCGTGGACGACGTCCTGGCTCGGGTGGCCGGTGATCGCCGACTTGAACTTGCGCGGCAGGTTCGCGAGCGACTCGTCGCCGATGAAGCGCGACGTGATCTCGTCGATCTGCGGCGTCGGGTCGATGAGCTCGTCGGCCGAGATGCCGGCGACCGGCGAGCCGAGGATGACGCGGGGCACGTCGCCGCACGCCTCGGTGGTGCCCAGGCCCACGGCCTCGAGGCGGCGCCAGATCTCGGGCACGTCCTCGACGCGGACCCAGTGCAGCTGCACGTTCTGGCGGTCGGTGAGGTCGGCGGTGCCGCGGGCGAAGTCGGTGGAGATGCCGGCGATGACACGCAGCTGCTCGGTCGTGAGCTGACCGCCGTCGATGCGCACGCGCATCATGAAGTACTCGTCCTCGAGCTCTTCGGGGGTCAGGGTCGCGGTGCGGCCGCCGTCGATGCCGGGCTTGCGCTGCGTGTAGAGCCCCCACACGCGGAAGCGGCCGTGCAGGTCGGTCGGGTCGATCGACGCGAACCCGCCCTTCGAGTAGACGTTCTCGATGCGCTCGCGCACGCTCAGGCCGTTGTCGACCTGCTTCCACTCCTCGTTGCCGTTGAGCGGGGTGGTGCCGTCGACCTTCCACTGGCCGTTCGGCTTCGACGACGGGCGCGGCGGGCGCACGGCCGCGCGCGGGCTCTCTGCGGCTGCGCGCGCTTCGGTGTCGCTGATGGTCACGGTGGCCTCCGGGGTGAATCCCGGGGCGTCCCCCGGGCGGGACCCTATCGAGTCCATTGCCTGAGGCTAGAAGCGGGCGCCCGTGAGACCTATCCGAGCGTCAAGTGACGTTAACCGACGTAACGGTGCGTCACACAGTTGCGGCTACGGGCCTTTGTGGACTCGGTCCGACTACGTCGCGGCTTCGTTGTACCGATCGACCACGATGTCGACGAGGGACGCCGGCGGCTCGTCGTCGCCGAGAAGCGGCGGCGCGACCGGGGCGCCGGCCGCGAGCCGCACGGCGAGGTCGTGGAAATAGCCCGGGGCGAGAAGATAGTCGGCCACGACGACGCGTTCGGTGCGCGCCCCGGCGTCTGCGACGGCGACGTCGACGCGCGGGTCGGCGGCCGCGAGGAAGCCGACCGTGACATCGCGGTCGAGCCGGGCGCTCAGCATCCGTCCGATCTCGCGGCAGTCCTCGTTCGCGCGGTCGTCGGTCGAGCCGGCCACCGCGAGCACAAGGGCGTCGTCGGGGCCGAGGGGGCCGAGGGGGTCGAGGCGCGCGAGGAGCGCGTCGACGAGGCGCGGGTCGGGGCCGAGCGCCGCAGCGATGACGACGCCGTCACGACCCGCGGACTGCTCGATGAGGTCGACCCGCACGTGGTACCCCGCCGAGAGCAGCAACGGCACGATCACGACGGGCGTGCCCTCCGGGATCGCGTCGAGGGACGCCGCGACATCGGGCTGCTGCACGTCCACGTGCCCGAGCCGCACGGTGATGTCGGGCAGCCGCCGTGCGACCGCGTCGACCAGCGCAGCCACCGCGGCCTGCCCCGCCGGCGACGACGTGCCGTGCGAGATGGCGAGGAGCGCGGGCCGGGTCATGTGGCCCATTGTGCCTCGCGCGTGTGACGCGCGTGTGACGGCGTGGCATCCCCCGGCCCCCGGGTTCCCGCCCCGGCCCCCGGTGCCCGCCCGGGTGCTCCGGTGCCCGCCGGGGTGCTCCGGTGCCCGCCGGGGTGCTCCGGTGCCCGCCGGGGTGCGATGTCCGGACTTCGCGGGATCTCGGGCCGGGGCGCCTGCGATATCCGGACCGGCGTGGGGCCTGGCTGTCCGGGCCCGGTGCCCGCCGGGGTGCGATGTCCGGACTTCGCGGGATCTCGGGGTGGGGCGCCTGTGATATCCGGACCGGCGTGGGGCCTGGCTGTCCGGGCCCGGTGGCCCTCCCGGTGATGTCCGGACTTCGCGGGATCTCGGGGTGGGGCGCCTGTGATATCCGGACCGGCGTGGGGCCTGGCTGTCCGGGCCC
>NZ_JBDGJU010000038.1:0-491 GCF_057656735.1 Microbacterium sp. Soil_C_42 | reverse complement strand
CGGTGGCGCTCCCGGTGATGTCCGGACTTCGCAGGATCTCAGGGTGGGTCGCCTGTGATATCCGGACCGGCGTGGGGCCTGGCCGGCTGGGCGCGGTGGTGCTCCCGTGCGAGGTCCGGACTTCGCGGGATCTCGGGCCGGGTCGCCTGTGATATCCGGACCGGCGTGGGGCCTGGCTGTCTGGGCGCGGTGGTGCTCCCGTGCGAGGTCCGGACTTCGCGGGATCTCGGGCCGGGTCGCCTGTAGAACCCGAGCTGCGGGACACACGCCGAAGGGTGGTCGCCGCGTGTGCGGGGACCACCCTTCGGAGGGACGGATGCTGCGGCTCAGGCCGCGCCGGACCCCCGGCCGCGGGCGAACCCGGCGTCGAAGCCGCGCTCGTACGCCTGCTGGCTGCGCCGTCCGCCGCGACCGTGGTCGTCGAAGTGGCCCTGCCCGCCGCGCCCGCCGTGGCCGTGCCACTCTTCGCCGTGGTGACCGTGGCCGTGCCC